>CAJUKR010000037.1 GCA_910587025.1 uncultured Christensenellaceae bacterium | reverse complement strand
TCCGGCAATCACGATTCCGCCGCGGATCTGTCCGCCCCGAACGACCTTGCAGAGGCTGCCGACATAAGACTTATCGGCACGCCCGAACGTCTGACGTATATTGCGCACGGAGAAAAGATCAATGTCGGCGCGTTGCCTTATCCCGACGAGGCGGTTCTTCGCGGCTATGACGGCGAGTTTTCCGACCGTGTGAAAGCGTATATTTCCGAGTATACCTCGCACTTCGAACAGGGCGAAAACAATATACTGCTGTCGCATTTGTTTATGACGGGCTCGAGCGAGGAAGCGGACGAGAATACTCTCGGACCCGCACGCATGTTGCCGAAAACCGTTTTACCCGAGGATTGTTATTCGGCTCTCGGGCATATTCACAAGCCGTCTGCTGTGTCGAAGAGCCGAAACGCATATTATTCGGGCAGTCCGCTGAACTACCACTTCGACGGCGATAACGATAAGAGCGTGATCGTCGCGGAGATGAGCGGCGGCAAAGTTATCGACGTACGACGCATTCCGATCGGTTGCGGAAGAAAGCTCGTCACCGAGGAAGCGACGGACTTTGCGGGCGCGGTGGAAGCGCTCGGGCGGAACGAAGGCAACCTCGTAAAGCTGAGGTATGTTTCCCGTTTGCCTCTCGGTATGACCGAGATAAAAGAGCTTCGTTCTTACGAATGCTTCGTAAAGCTCGAACCTATCATAAAGCAGGAAATCGGCGAACGAACGGAATCGCTCAAGACAAAATCGGACGACGAGCTTTTCGCTATGTATTACGAAAACTACTATCACGAAAAACCCACCGACGGGATCATGTCGCTGTTCGCCGAGATACTTGCGGCGGCAAAGGGGGAGCAATGCGACCGATAAGCATAAGAATGGAAAACATAAATTCTTTCCGTGAGGCGCAGACAGTGGATTTCGATTCGCTTACTTCGGGCGAAAATATCTTCTGCATTTCGGGAGATACGGGCAGCGGCAAGTCGACGATATTCGTTTCCATGCTTCTTGCGCTGTATAAAGGCATTTCGCGTTCGGGCTCGACGCTCGACGACTTTATCAATCTTTCCGAAGAAAAAGCGGTGATAGAATTGAAGTTCGAGAGCGACGGCGAAATATACGAAACCCGTCGCGTGCTTCGCCGCAAGGGCAACAACGATTTTACGCTGAAACGTAACGGGGAGATTATCGCAAGCGGCGATGCGGCGTTCGACGGGATCTCGGAAATGATCGGGCTCGACGTCGAGCAATTTACGCAGGTTGCGCTCCTCGAACAGGGACGTTTCGGGAAATTCCTCGACAGCAAACCTGCGGATCGGACGAAAACGCTTCAGCGTATACTGTCGCTCGAGCGGTTGGGCGGACTTCATACGGTAGCGAACAAAATGCTAACCGAAGTAAAAGAAAAGCTCAACGGCATCGATCTGATAATCGAGCGAAACGAACGGGACGGCAAAACGAAGGACAGTCTTAAGACGAAAAAAGCCGAATTGAAAACGCTGACCGAGGACGTCAAAAAGCTCGTCGCGGAAGAAGCCGAGTTAAGATCGAAACTGCTTGCCGAAGAGGGCAAACGCAAACTTCACGAGGAGATCGTCCGCATAACGCGCGATCTCGAAAAGGAGAGGAGATCGGCGGCGGAAAACAAAGTCAGGCTCGAAAAACTGATCGCGAAGTGCTCCGATCCTACCGCCGCGCTTGCGACGCTCGCCGCGAAAGAGCAGGAACTGAAAGGCATATCCGAACAGGCTGAGAAGCTGGGCGAGAGACTGAAAAAGCGTAAAGTCGAACTGGAGACCTCGCGTGAAAAATACAAGAGGGAAAAGGCGAAATACGATAAGCTCAAAGCCGAACTCGATGCGTCGCTGTCGTCGGATATAGACAGTGCGGTCGCGCTCATTCTTACTTATACCAAAGACGGCGACAAATGTCCGGTCTGCGGCGGCGAGATAAAATCGCGCTCCGTGTCGGGCGGCGGCGCGGTAGACAGGGCGGACAAGGAACGCGCGCTTTCCGCGCTCGAAGCTACGCTTGAGTCGGTCACCGCAGAGGGTAAACGCTGTCATGCCGAGGTCGCGGAACTGGAAAAGCAGATCGCCGAAGAGATCTCGCCGCACGGCGACGTGAATAAATCGCTGTCCGAGCTCCGCATGAAAAAGCGCGAAACCGAAGAAACGGCGAAGGGCATAAAGGATGCGGAAACTTCGCTTGCACAGTCCGAAGCGACCGTAAAGACGCTTATCGCGCAGTTGAGCGGCAAGGGTAAGGACGATTACGACGAGGACGAGGGCAGGAAACTTTCCGCGAGACATACGGAAGTTTCGTCGGTCTGCGCCGCAAAACAGAAGATGCTCGGCATGACGGAAACGGCTATCGCCGAGATCGAAAAAGCTATAGCCGAAACGGAAGAATACAAGAAAGAACGCAAAGTTTTTGCATCGCGGCAGAAAGAACTCGACAGTCTGGTAAAACTTTTCAAGAGCAACGGTTTTGCCAATTTCGTTACGGAAGAGTACATCAAGGATTTCACCGTGACCGCGTCCTCGACGCTTTCCAGGCTGTCCGGAGGGAACTATACTCTCGAATACCGCGACAATGTATTCTATATCCGCGATTTTCTGAACGGGAACAAAGAGCGTAAAATAAAGACGCTTTCGGGCGGCGAAACGTTCCTTGCGTCGTTATCGATCGCAATATCCATTATGCGGTACATCTCCGCTGGAAAGAATTTCGAATTTTTCTTTCTCGACGAAGGTTTCGGGACGCTTCACGACGAGGCTGTCGAAACCGTCGTAGCCGCTCTCCGCGAATTGTCGAAAGAAGTCACCGTCGGACTGATAAGTCACGTCGACGATCTCGTATCGCGCATATCGTCGCGCATCCATATAGTCCACGCTACGGAATCGCGCGGCAGTCTGATCGAAGTAATATAATTTATCTGATGGGCGTAAGTATGATTTTCGCTTCGATTAAGCGTATAATGTCTTTAATGTAAAAAACTATTATACTGAAGAATATATCAAAAAATTGCGGAGTCCATAAGACCGAGTGATATTGCTCAAGAGAAATTATCACGTCGTTTGGGCATTGAGCGGCAAAGTATCGCGTTTTATATAAATGGGAACGGATTATCGCCGCTTGATGTTTTTGCGGATTACTCTATGATGCGAACGATATTATTTTCATAGACGAAGAAAAACGGGATATGGAATAAAAAAAGTCGGAATTGCGGAAAAAGAACAGGCATTGAATTTATGCCTGTTCTTTGCTGCTGTGAATATTTTTATTTGTTTTCGGTTAGTTCATAGCCTTCTTTGCCGTCTTTGACGCTCCAGCCCATCGACGCAAGCTCGGCGCGGAGCGCGTCGCTTGTCGCCCAGTCCTTTGCGAGCCTTGCCGCCCACCGTTTTTCGGCGATGGCTTTTACTTCCGAAGGCACATCCGTCTTGACTTCTTCGGTGCATTTGTCGAGGGACAGTCCGAGGACGGTATCCGCCCACATCGCGGCGTCGTATATGTCGCGCGACGGGGGATTGCGAAGGAGCGTCCACAGCGCTCCCATACCGAGCGGAATATTGAGATCGTCGCTTACCGCTTCCGAAAATTCTTTGCGGAAGTTTTCTATTATCGCGGCGTCTGTTTTTACGTCGCTTGCGGCGCAGTTTTTAAGGAGTGCGAGCAATCTCGCATAAGCCGTCTTTGCCGCGTCCATGCCTTCGAAAGTGAAGTTGAGCTTTTTTCGGTAATGCGTGTTCAGACAGAAATATCTGAAATCCATGGGCGAGTATCCGCGTTCTTCGAGCTGATCGAGCGTATAGGTGTTTCCGAGGCTCTTGCTCATCTTCCGCCCGTCCACCTGCATGAATTCGACGTGCATCCAATAATTCACCGCGGGATGACCGAGCAGAGCTTCGGACTGCGCGATCTCGTTTTCGTGGTGAATGGGAATGTGATCGACGCCGCCCGTGTGTATGTCGAATGTGTCTCCAAGGTATTTTCTCGACATCGCAGAGCACTCTATATGCCAGCCGGGGTAACTCCGACCCCAGGGCGAATCCCATTGCATGATGTGTTCTTTAGGCGCTTTTTTCCAGAGCGCGAAGTCTGCGGGGTTGTGTTTCTCGGTATTTACGTCAACGCGCGCGCCGGCGATGTTGTCGTCCAGTCTGTTGTTGCCGGACAGTTTGCCGTAAGAGGGGAATCGGGAAATATCGAAATATATGCCGTCGCTCGTTTCGTATCCATAGCCTTTTTCTACGAGCGCTTCCACGAAAGCGAGCATATCGTCGATATGTTCGGTCGCTTTGGCGATGATCTCGGGACGTCCGATATTCAGCCTTTCGATATCCTTGAGAAACAGATCGGTGAAATGCGCGGCGATCTCCCACGGAGTTTTACCAGTTTTTTTCGCCGCCGTCTGCATTTTGTCTTCGCCGTCGTCCGCATCGCTCGTCAGGTGTCCGACGTCGGTTATGTTCATTACGCCGGTCAGTTTATACCCGTTGAAAGTCACGACGCGGCGGAGTGTATCCATAAAGAGATACGCGCGCATATTTCCCATGTGCGCCTGCGAATAAACGGTCGGTCCGCACGAGTACATTCCGACTTCGCCGGGGCGGACGGTTTTGAGCTCTTCTTTTCTGCGTGTAAGCGTGTTATATACTATCATAAATCATTCCTTGCTATTTCCCTTTTCCGCAAGCGCCGTTTCGAGCTCGGCTATCCTGCGCTCGAGAGCCGCCATTTTGTCCTCGACGGGGTCGGGGAGGCACTGGTCGAGGTCGTCCACGCGTTCGCCGTTCAGTCGTACGACTACTCCGGGGACGCCGACTACCGTCGCGTTTGCGGGCACATCGTGCAGCACTACGCTGCCCGCGCCGATTTTCGCATTCCGTCCGATCGTGATCGGACCGAGCACTTTCGCGCCCGCGCTGATCATTACTCCGCTTTCGACGGTGGGGTGACGCTTGCCCGTGTCTTTGCCCGTGCCGCCCAGTGTCGCGCCCTGATATATAGTCACGTTGTTTCCGATTTCGGTCGTTTCGCCTATGACGACGCCCGTTCCGTGGTCGATGAATACGCCGTAGCCTATCTTCGCGCCGGGGTGGATCTCTATACCCGTTCTTCTTCTCGCAAACGACGAGATCATTCTCGAGAGCAGACGAAAACCGTGCGTAAAAAAGAAGTGCGCCAGTCGGTAATACACGAGAGCGTGAAAACCGTTATACGTCAGAATGATTTCGAGCGCACTTTTTGCCGCGGGGTCGTGTTCGAGCGCGGCTTTGAGATCCATTTTTATTTTGTTTACTTTTCTTTTCATAAACCTCAGATGAACGACAGCAGATCGAGCAGGTCGTCGAATTTTTTTATTCCTTCGCCGCGTTCTTTTTCGTTCGAGAATATGCCTTTGAACTTTTCTTCCAGTTTTGTCAGCGCTTCGGCAAGTTCGGCTTCGCCCCTTTCCGTTATGCGATAGGAGATCACGCGTCTGTCCTCCGATCCCCTGAGCTTTTCGGCGGCGCCGTCGTCGACCATTTTTCCCGCAAGAAGCGCGAGGTTGCTTTTGACCATACAAAGCTGCTCCATAAGCTCGATGGGCGACCGCGGTTTTTTCGAGAGCAGATACAACGCTTTCGTGCGTAACGTTACGGCACAGCCTTTGCCGCGTTCGAAATTGCACGCTCCGCGCGTAGCGATTCTGAGCTCGATCAATTTTTCTCCGAAGTTAGACATTACATTGGTAATTATATAATAACATCTCGCATTAGTCAAGCGTGTTATGTGTGGAATTTTTCACCGATTTACGATTTTTTTCGAAAAAAAGTATTGCAAAATGGCAAAAGCTATGATATAATAAGCATAACAGGACGGCGAAAATGCGGATTTTATGTGTTGCTCGTCGTCAAAAAACGATTGAGGAAGGGAGAAATGAACATTACCGAAGTACGTGTAAGGTTAGTGAAAAAGGGCGACGGTAAACTCAAAGCCGTTGCGTCCGTGACTATCGACGATTGCTTCGTCGTCCACGACGTAAAAATCATCGAGGGTACGGAGGGATGCTTTATCGCTATGCCGTCGAAAAAGACTCCGGAGGGCGAGTATAAGGACATCGTTCATCCGCTCAACAGCGAGACCCGCGCCGAACTCGGTAAGATCATTCTTGCCGAATACGAAAAGGCGCTTGCCGCCGCGGAAACGTCTTCCGAAGCATAAGTACAGACAAATTATATGAGCGGGAGAAGCGAAAGCCTCTTCCGCTTATTGTATGGAGTAATATATATCTATGCCGATAACCAAAGAAAATTGCGGATTTACGGTCACGGACGCCGAATGCTTTTCTCTCTCCGATACGCTCGAGTGCGGACAGATATTCAGGTTCGTGCCCGCGGGAAGCGGATACGACGTATGGTCTGCCGATAAATTCTGTCATGCCGAACAGTCGGGAAATACGGTAACGGTCGTCACTCGCGATGTCGATTATTTTTTACGCTACTTTGCTTTCGATACCGATTATGCCGAACTGAACGCAAAGCTCGCGGCGTTTCCCGAACTGACCGTTGCCGCGCAGGCCGCTCGCGGAGTGCGCCTGCTGAGGCAAGACCCGTTCGAGATGATAATTTCGTTTATAATATCGGCGAACAACAATATCCCGAGGATAAAAAAGATCATATCCGCGATATGCGCGGCGGCGGGAAAAAAGACGGAAAACGGTCACGCTTTCCCGACGAGAGAAGAACTCGCCGCTCTCAAAGCCGAGGATTTCGCTATGCTCGGGGCGGGTTACCGCGCGCCGTATCTGTACGAAGCGACGCGTACCGTTACTGACGGATTTATCGCCGATGTGAAGGCGGCGGATACCGCGGCGGCGATGAAAAAACTTCTGACCGTCAAAGGCGTGGGACCCAAGGTCGCTGACTGCATAATGCTGTTCGGACTCGGGCGTGGCGACACTTTTCCCGTCGATACCTGGATGGAGCAGGCTCTCGGCACGGACGAACTCGATACGAACGCGAAGATCAGAGCTTATTATCTCGCACGGTACGGCGAACTCGCAGGGCTTGCTCAGCAGTACATATATCACTATAATCGCAATATACTTCGCCGCGCTTGACCGCCGCAAATCGTTGACTTTTGCCGCGGTATAATTTATACTGTTACCATGTTTCGCGCATACGACAAAACAGGCGATATTTCGTATACTCTCGGCGCGTTCCCGACGATGGAACTCGTCGGGCGCAGACCGTGCGACGTCGTCGCCGTCGCTCTGCATTCGCGTTTCCGTATGACAAAGGAAGCGGAAGAAATACTTTCGCCCGTTGCGGACAAGGTATATGTTTCCGACCGCGACGTCGAACGCGTTGCGAAGAAGGGCAATACGTTTGTCGTCGGCGCGTTTCGGAAGCGTTATGCGCCGTTTGCCGCCGAAACCCACGTGACGCTCGTGCGTCCGTCCGACGCGGGCAATCTCGGTACGATCATGCGTACAATGCTCGGGTTCGGTGTGCGCCGTCTTGCGGTCGTGGGCGAATCCGCCGATGTTTACGATCCGCGTACCGTCCGTGCGTCTATGGGCGCGATATTCGCGCTCGACATTTCGCTTTTTCCTTCGTGGGAAGACTATGCCGTCGCGCATACCGAGCATAAATATCTGTTCATGTTGGACGGTCGTTCCGCGCCGCTCGGTACGACGCCGGGCGTTGAACCGTGCGCGTATGTGTTCGGAAACGAAGGGGCGGGTCTGCCGCCCGAGCTTGCCGACTGCGGCACGCCCGTCGTGATACCGCATTCCCGCGATATAGATTCGCTGAATCTTCCGCAGGCGGTCGCGATAGGGCTTTACGAATTTACGAAAGCAAAATTCAATTGATATATTTTGACGACAACGACAGGGAGGTCGACAACCCGCAAATGGAAACACGACAGACACTCATAGTGCTCGATTTCGGCGGACAGTACAATCAGCTCATTGCCCGCCGCGTGCGCGAGCATAACGTATACTGCGAGCTTTTGCCTTATACCACGCCTACCGCGAAACTGCTCGAGAAAAAGCCTATAGGAATAATATTCACGGGCGGACCGAGCAATACTTACGACGAAAGCGCGCCGAAAGTGGAAAAAGAACTTATAAAGTCGGGCGTGCCCATTCTCGGTATCTGTTACGGCTGTCAGCTCATAGCCGACCTCGAGGGCGGCGTCGTCGGACAGGGCGCGAGGGAGTACGGAAGACAGAAACTCAACGTAAGCTCCTCTCTTCTTTTCGACGGAGTGAAAAAGGAGTCGCTGTGCTGGATGAGCCATACGAACTATGTCGAGAAACTTCCCGACGGATTCGTCGTCACCGCGACCACGCCCACTTGTCCGGTAGCCGCGATGGAGAACACCGCGCGCGGCTTGTACGGCGTGCAGTTCCATCCCGAGGTCATGCACACCGAAGAGGGCGAAAAGATCCTTCGCAACTTCCTGTACAATGTCTGCGGCGCGAAAGGCGACTGGACCATGGGTAATTTCGCGTCGCGCACCATTTCCGCGCTCAAAGAAAAAATAGGCGATAAGAAAGTGCTTTGCGCGCTTTCGGGCGGCGTGGATTCGGCGGTCGCCGCGACTCTCGTCCACAAAGCGTGCCCGAACCTTATCTGCGTTTATGTCGATCACGGTCTTATGCGTAAGAATGAAACGGAAGAGATCGTGCGCGTGTTCCGTGACGAACAGGGCATGAATCTTATAGCCGTAGACGCGGGCGAGCGGTTTTTGAAAAAACTCAAAGGCGTGACCGAGCCGGAGAAAAAGCGCAAGATCATCGGCGCGGAATTCATAAAAGTATTCGAGGAAGAAGCGAAGAAGATCGGCGCGGTGGATTATCTCGTGCAGGGAACGATATATCCCGACGTTATCGAGTCGGGCCTCGGCGCGGGGGCAAAGATCAAGAGCCATCACAACGTCGGAGGTTTGCCCGACGTAGTCGATTTCAAAGAGATCGTCGAGCCGCTCCGCGACTTATTCAAGGATGAAGTGCGCGCCTGCGGATTCGAGATCGGACTTCCGTCGTCGATAGTTATGCGTCAGCCTTTCCCCGGACCGGGGCTCGGTATACGTATCATCGGAGAGGTCACGGCAGAGAAGGTCGGGATACTTCAGGAAGCGGACTGGATCTTCCGCGAGGAGATCGCGAAAGCGGGACTGGATAAAGAGATATGGCAGTATTTCGCCGTGCTTACAAACGTTCAGACCGTGGGCGTCATGGGCGACGAGCGCACTTACGACCGCGTTTGCGGCATCCGCGCCGTTACCAGCGTGGACGGAATGACCGCCGACTGGGCGCGCATTCCTTACGATGTACTCGAGATCATTTCTTCGCGTATAGTAAACGAGGTAAAAGGCATTAACCGCGTAGCGTACGATATTACGTCCAAACCCCCCGCAACTATTGAATGGGAATAACATAGCCGTATATTATTATAAACAGCCGAACCGTAGCGGTTCGGCTGTTTTTGCGTATCATTTGTTTTTTATCGGGAAATATACTACTATGCCGAAACAGAAATTACGATTATATTCCATACAACGGAGGTAAAAGACAATGAAGTACAGGGAGTGGCTCGGTCAATGGTTGGAATTGTATATCAAACCGAGTGTAAAATCGCGCACGTACGATAAGTATGCCTGCGCTGTGCGGTTGTATATACAGCCGCATCTGGGTGAGTATACGCCGTCCGAACTGAGCGTTACCGTTTTGCAAGAGTTTGTCAACACGTTGCTCGGAACTGATCGCGGCGGCGGTATCGGTCTTTCGGCAAACACCGTGAGCGACATTATATCCATGGTGCAGCAGTCGCTCGATCAGGCTGTCAATACGGGCATCGTCGAACGGCATTGCGCGGGCATGATGTGCCGCCCGAAGTCCGAAGAAGCGAATTCCAAAGTGAACTGTTTCGCGCTTACAGAACAGCGCAGGATCGAGGAATATGTTTTCTTGAAAAAGGATGTGTCGCTTTACGGGATACTTCTGACGATGTATACAGGCTTGCGTATAGGCGAACTGCTTGCGCTGACGTGGGACGACATCGACATGAAACGTTGTCTTATGACGGTGTCGAAAACATGTCGCGACAGTTGGGGCGGCGGTTATACCAAACTGCTCGGTTCGCCCAAAACCCCGAGCTCTTACCGCATAATCCCGATCCCGCGTCAGATCATGCCGTATATCCGTCAGATGAAGAGAAAAAGCAATTGCGAATACGTTGTGAGCCGCCGAGGCAACGCGGTATCCATACGCTCGTATCAGCGCACTTTCGCGCGGATACTGAAAAAACTGTGTATCAAGCATCTCGGGTTTCATGCGCTCAGGCATACATTCGCCACCCGTGCGATCGAAAACGGTATGGATATAAAAACACTGGCGGACATCATGGGACACAAAAGCCCCGCGATCACGCTTTCGACCTATGCCCATTCGCTTGCGCCGCATAAAAAATCGATGATGAACAAGCTCGGAAAAATTCTTGCGGACGGGCGTCCGGTCATGCGTAAAATAAAATAGTAAGTAAATAAAACAACGGCGTTCGGAATTGCCGAACGCCGTTTTCGTTATGTCGGTTGATTTATCTCGCCGCGACTATTTCGATCTCCACGAGCGCGCCTGCGGGAAGATTGGATACTTCGACGCACGAACGGGCGGGGGAATCGGAAGAGAACATCTCTCCGTACAAAGCGTTTACTTTGCCGAAATCGCCGATGTTTTTGATGAATACGGTGGTTTTTACGACGTTACTTGCCGTCAAACCGACTTCTTCGAGCAAAGCCGAAATATTTTTAAGCACCTGTCTGGTCTGTCCTTCGACGTCGGTCGCCGTAATGTTGCCGATCTCGGGATCGATCGCGATCTGTCCCGAGAAAAATATAAGTCCGCCCGCTTCGATGCCCTGAGAGTAAGGTCCGATAGGCTGGGGGGCTTTGTCCGTATAAACGATCTTCTTCATGTCTGCCTCCTTGATTACAGCAATAAAATCGATCCGCGGCGGTTTGCCGCCGTCGTTAAAGTACTTTGAGACCGCTGTCCGCGAGCGCTTTTGCGACGCGACCGCTGTGTTCTTTTCCGCCCACTTCGCACCCGATGTGAAGAACGGTTTCCGAAATCTCGAGATCGGCGTGCGTGCGGTCGTATGTTATAGATATGACGTTTGCGCCCTCTTTTGCGAGTATATGCGAAACTCTTTCGAGCATACCCGGCTTATCCTGAAGCTGAATGGAAAACTCGATTTTCCGTCCGCGCTTGACAAGACCCTGTTCGATTATTTTTCCGATGGTCGACACGTCGATGTTTCCGCCCGAAAGCAGGCATGCGACTTTTTTGCCTTTGACGTCGAGTTTGCCCGACAGTATGAGGGCGAGGGTAGTCGCGCCCGCGGGCTCGACTATCATTTTCGTGCGTTCGATCAGGTGTATTATCGCCGAAGCTATGTCGCCGTCGCTTACGGTCATCACGTCGTCGACGTATTCGTTAATGATCTTCATTGTCGTTTCGCCGGGATTTTTGACCGCGATACCGTCGGCGATGGTGTGGATATAATCGAGCGCGATATGCTGTTTTTCCTTGAAAGACATGGCTATCGCAGGCGCGCCTTCGCTCTGTACGCCGATAACGCGGCAGTTTGGATTGATGCTCTTGACCGCGCATGCGACTCCGGAAAGCAGACCTCCTCCGCCTGCGGGAACGATCACAACGTCAAGATCGGGAACATCTTCGAGCATTTCCATGCCTATCGTGCCTTGACCCGCGATAACGTCCTCGTCGTCGAACGGGTGAATGAATACTGCGCCGTCCTTTTTCTCGATTTCTCGCGCGCGCCTGTAGCTGTCGTCGTAATAATCTCCGTACAGTTCGACTTTCGCGCCGTAACCCTCGGTTGCGACTATTTTTGCTATCGGCGTGGTTTTTGGCATAACGATCGTCGCTTTGACGCCCATGGCGGTCGCCGCGAACGCGCAACCTTGAGCATGGTTGCCGGCGCTCGACGCGACAATGGCTTCGAGCTTACCGTTTTCGTGGAGTTTTGCGATCTTGTTGTAAGCCCCGCGAACTTTGAACGAGCCGGTTTTCTGCATGTTTTCGCATTTTAGATATACCTGTCCGCCCGTCATTGCCGAGAACGTGGAAGAATAGTCGAGCGGCTTGCGCTGAACGACTTTTTCCAGTCTGGCTTTAGCTTCTTTGATTTTTTCGAAGTCCATTATTTTAAGTCCCGTTGAAATTTGATTCCGTATATATTATCGTAGTTTTTTTTGCGAAAGTCAAATAATTTTACCGAAAATAACGAGTATTTTGTAAAAACCCGTCTTGACTTTCGGTGTGCGATATGTTATTATGCGTTTATGGGTAAAATAACCGAAATGAGCGTGCAGAAACACAATAAATCACGCGTTAATATTTATATCGACGGAGAGTTTGTCGGCGGTCTGGAGGCTGTTACGGCGCTCGGAGCGGGACTCCGGGTCGGCGCGGAAGCGGACGGAGCGACCGTACTCGCTTTGCAAGCGGAAAGCGACGGGGAAGCGGCATTCGTAAAAGCGACGGATTATCTGTCCCGCCGCATGCGAACCGAGCGCGAACTTCGCGACTATCTTACGGGAAAAGATTTTTCCGAAAGCGTAATCGACGGCGTGATCCGTAAGCTGAAGGAATACGGTTATATAGACGACGAAGGGTTTGTCGAAGCGTATACCGAAACATATTCGTCGCGGCGCGGAAAAAAAAGGATCAGGATGGATCTGCTTCGTCACGGAGCGACGCCGGATTTGATCGAGGCCGCCGTGAACGGTATCGGCGATCAGCGCGAGGCGGCGGAACGCGCCGCGGAAAAATATCTGCGTACCCGCGCCTACGACAGGCGGAAGCTCGCTTCGCATCTTATGAGCAAAGGCTTCGAGTGGGATGATATAGATCACGCCGTGCGTGTATTCGGAGGTAAGGAGGAAGAATGATCGGAGTATATTCCGTTTCGGAAATAAGAGAATCCGAGCGCCGCGCGATCGACTGCGGGGAAAACGAGGACGCGCTGATCGAGCGAGCGGCGACGAAACTGTTTGACGAGGCGATGAAGTTCGAGTTCGACGAGGCGGTCGTATTCGTAGGCGGAGGGAACAACGGCAGCGACGCGTTGTCCGTTGCGCTCTTGCTCTCGCGGGCGGGAAGAAAAGTGCGCGTTGCGACGTGTTCGGATAAACGCAACGGCTATGTCGAGGCGCGACTGTCGAAACTTGCCGAATGCGGGGTGAAAGTGCAGAGTATTATGTGTGACATACCCCCGATTTCGCGCAAAAATCTCGTGATAGACGGCATTTTCGGTATAGGATTGAACGCGGAAGTCCGAGGCGCTGTCGCCGAAACGATGAAAAAGATAAATGCGTCGGGCGCGTCGGTGCTGTCCGTAGACGTTCCTAGCGGTCTCAATGCCGACACGGGCAAGGTCATGAGCATGGCGATCGAAGCCGATGTTACCGTCACGTTTTCCGGCATAAAACAGGGACTTATCATCGGAGAAGGCAGAAATCATACCGGAAAGATCGTCGTCGCCGATATAGGGATCGGATTGCCAGAGCCGGGTATCGGGATTACCGAAAAAGAGGACGTTACGCTTACAAAGCGCAAGACCGTTTCCAACAAAGGCAATTACGGCAACGTAAAGATAATCGCGGGCAGTCCGACAATGATCGGCGCGTCGCTCCTGGCTCACGAATCTGCGTGCGCGTCCCTTCGCAGCGGTTGCGGTTACGCCGTGCTGTGCGTGCCCGAAAGTCTTGCGTCCGTATATCAGTCGAGAGTAAAAGAAGAAATGCTCTTTTTCCTTCCAGACGACAACGGGAAGATCTTATACGACGAGCGCGTTCTCGACAAGATAATGACGAAAGCGTCGTGCATCGTTATCGGCATGGGACTGGGCGTAAACGCCGACGTAATAAAGATAATACGTTATCTCGCCGCGAACTTCGAAGGAACGCTCGTGATCGACGGCGACGGACTGAACGCGCTTGCTTCCGATCTTAACGCGGTCGAAGATCATAAGTGCGGATTGATACTTACTCCGCATGTTGCTGAGTTTATGCGTTTGTCCGCAGACGACGGACTCATACCTGACACCGAACGCACACGCGCGCTTGCCGAGCGGCTGGACGCCGTTATCGCAATGAAAAGCGCGACGACGGTAATAAGCGACGGAAAGAGAATCGCGCTTAATATTACGGGAACTCCGGCTATGGCGAAGGCGGGAAGCGGCGACGTGCTTGCCGGAATGATCGGCGCGCTTTCCGTCGGCGCGGATCCGTTTGCCGCCGCCGTTCGCGCATGCTATTTTTTCGGTAAAGCGGGAAGCCGTGCGGCTACGATAAGAGGCGAATATTCGGTGCTCGCTTCCGATATAGTTTTGTTGCTGTGAAAAAAGTTTAAGTACGTGAAAACGCGCGCCGCGGATGAGATCGCAGCGCGCGTTTATTATGTGTTTTTCAGGCGAAGCCGAGAGAAATAAGTAAAGCGCGGTTGACGCGGTTCATCGTCCGTTCGTCAAGACTGCCGAGCTTGGATTTCAGCCGCCTTTTATCGAGCGTCCGTATTTGTTCGAGCAGTATTACGCTGTCTTTGGGCAGACCGAACTGCCCCTGTACGACTTCGATGTGCGTCGGAAGTTTGGCTTTTGTCATGCGGCTTGTTATCGCTCCCGCGATGATTGTGGGCGAATATTTGTTCCCGACGTCGTTTTGCAACACGATAATGGGGCGAATGCCGCCCTGTTCGCTCCCGACCACGGGACTCAGGTCGGCATAAAAAATATCACCCCTTTTTATCGTTATCTCCATTTGCAATCGAGAGATTGAGTTCTCCCATCTCCTTATAGCCTTCGGCCATCTCCGCTTGATTTATACTATGCGGAGCGGGGAAGTATTTGTTCACGATTTCACTTACCAGTCTGTCCACGCTGATACCCCGCTTCTCTGCGAGAATCGGGAGCAGCAGCTCCAGTTCTCCGATGTCCAAATTGATTATTACCATATACTTTGCCTCTATTCGGTAGTCTGCTCAAAAATCTTGTCGAATATTCGCGTCAAAAGGCAAGTTGATCGCATATGCCCGAAAATGCTTGCACTTTTTCCGCGACCGTGATATAATGGCAGAGCCGTGCTAGACGGGGAGCCAGCGGTGCCCTGTACCTGCAATCCGCTACAGCAGGGTCGAATGCCGTTCGCGGCGCAGAATGTGGAAGGTAAGTTGTAAGTAAGTGGCGTTGACCTCAGGGTCTTGTGCAACGCTCTACTGTGAACCGTGTCAGAGCTTGACCGCAGCAGCACTAAGCAGGTCTTTGCGTGTGCCACAAGTAAGCTTTGAGCGAGCTAACTGCTTGCGTGACTCTTCGGCATTTTGCGTCAATAACGGATGCACGGTTTTTTTCGAAGTCATACGGACGTTTGCGGTTGTCGCAGACGTCCGTTGTCTTTTTCGATCGAAAATGTCATTTTTAAGAAAATCGGTATGTCGTTTTTCGTCGCTTGACAATAAAAGCGGCATTATGTTATTATATTTATAATATCTATAGCTTGGTAAAACGGATGGACGGCGTTATTATGTTTTTTAAGGAGGAAAGACTGTGAAAAACATACGGGCATACAAAAACAAGTTTTTTATTTTTGAAATTTCGTTATTTTTTATTGTGTTGCTTATCGCGATTGTGATGTTCGCTTCTTGCGGCAGTCTTACCTCCGTTCGACTCGGTGCGAACGTGACGGCCGTAAATTCGGATGCTTTTATCAATTGTCGCAAGCTGTCTTATGTGGAACTTCCCGAAAGTTTGCGTTCGATAGGCGAGTCGGCTTTTTCTCAGTGCGTTGCGCTGAAAAATATAGATCTTCCGTCTGTGATGGATGCTACGGGTATAGGAATAGAGGCGTTTGCCTATTCGGGTTTGACCGAAATAGTTATTCCCGACGGAATAGTACGGATACTGGAGAGAGCTTTCCGTTACTGTACGGAACTCGAAAGCATAACGTTCGGCAAAGACGTGGAAACGATAATGAACGGCGTGTTCAATAACTGCACGTCGCTCACCGAACTTACGTTTACGTATAATTTGACATGGGTGTATGAGGACGCTTTCAGCAATTGTACGTCTTTGAAAACTTTGGATACAAACAGAGCCATACAATTGAAGTCGTCCGCGTTCGAGAACTGCACGGCTCTCGAAACGTTGACTTTGAATTCCGATATGCGAAGAATAGGGAACCATGCTTTCGGCGGGTGCACATCGTTGAGAATGGTCGAACTTTGTATGAGGCAAACGGTGGGCACCGAACAAATATCCTCCAATGCTTTCAAGGATTGTTACAGACTCATAGAGATATATAAGCACGATACGGGTTGGGCGCTTGTAGCAGGGTCGGATGCCGACGGCGGTATTGCAAAATATGCGCTTAATATATACACGACGGAAGACGGAAGCAAAGTCAAAACGGATGCAAACGGATTTACATTCTTTGCGGACGAAACGGCGCCGTTGCTTTTGGAACGCAACGAAAAAACAAACAGACTTGTTTTGCCCGAAAATTACGACGGCAAGACTTACGGCATTCATTCGCGTGCTTTCTCCGGCGAACCGATCGAGGAAATCGTATTCTCGGACGGCGTTACGAGCATAGGAGATTACGCATTCTCGGGTTGCCCGGCGAAAAACATTGTTTTGCCGGATAGTATCGTCTATTTGGGCGACGGAGCTTTTTCGGGATGCGTCGAGCTTGTATCGATAGATCTCGGCAGAATAGAATCTATGGGCGAGTATGTGTTTTCCGGATGTAACAAGCTCGAAAGTATTGATTTACCCGATACGCTGGACGGGGTCGTAAGCGCGGCTTTTTATAATTGTACGTCGCTTAAAAACGTTAATTTCGGAAGCGGTGTGACTTATATAGGTTCGGACGCGTTTGTATACTGCGAGAACTTGAACAGAATAGTATTGCCCGAAAATATAAAGACGATATACGAAGGCGCCTTCGGTTACTGTAAGGGCTTGGAACGCGTGACGGCGCTCGGTGTAACCGAAGTGAAAGGACGTGCGTTCCATGATTGCGAAATTCTTTCGAAAGTTACTTTTTCTTCGGCGCTCAGGCGCATCGGCAGCTGGGCTTTCGACGATTGTTATTCGCTTGATAGCGTCGACTTCGGCGAAGACGATTCTTTATGGAAAATCGAAGGAGTTACGGTAGGATCGGTAAAGGATCCTTATGTCGCGGCGACGTGGTTGAAATCCAAATACGTCAGTTGCAACTGGATAAGATAACGACATAAAAAGTCTGCGGTTTTTTCGGTCGTCAAAACGTTTCGGCGCGGGAAAGTCGTATGACGGGGACGGATGTCGATCCCGTTTATTGCGGATATACGGTATGAGTGTG
>CAJUKR010000036.1 GCA_910587025.1 uncultured Christensenellaceae bacterium | reverse complement strand
GCAATGATGTTATATAGTAAAGCACGTATTATTTGCCCGCTTTCTTCTTATATGTTTCGAGACGGAGTTTTGCATCCTCTTCCGCCTGAGCGAAGAGTTTTTCCGCAACTTCGGGTTTTGATGCCTTGAGCGTTTTATATCTCGTTTCGCCGAGAATGAAATCCTGATAAGAAGCGGTCGGATCTTTGGAATCGAGAGTGAAGCCTGCGTCGGGGTTGTAGCGGTAAAGCTGCCAATAACCGGAGTCGACGGCTTTCTTCTGTTCCTGCTGACCGAGATCCATGCGGATACCGTGGTTGATACACGTAGCGTAGCAGATGACGATCGAAGGTCCGTCGTACGCTTCCGCTTCAGTGAGCGCTTTAAGGAGCTGAGGCTGGCTCGAGCCCATAGCGCACTGTGCGACGTAAACGTATCCGTAGCTCATTGCCATCATGCCGAGATCCTTCTTCTTCGTGCGCTTTCCGCCTGCGGCGAATTTTGCGACCGAACCCGTCGGCGTAGCTTTGGACGACTGTCCGCCCGTGTTGGAATAAACTTCGGTATCGAGGACGAGCACGTTGACGTCTTCGTTCTGAGCGAGGACGTGATCGAGTCCGCCGTAACCGATATCGTATGCCCAGCCGTCGCCGCCGAAGATCCAGAAGGATTTTTTGACGATGCAGTCGCTGTCTGCGTAGATCGTTTCGAGTACGGTCTTGAGTTCGCCCTTAGCCGCTTTTATAGCTGCGGGAAGAGCCGCTTTGATCTCTGCCGCGCACTTCTTCGTTACGGGCACGCTCTTCATGTTTGCGCCCCATTCTTCGAACGAAGCCTTGAGAGCGGCGTCGCAACCGAGTTCGATGGCTTTGCCCATATCCGCCGCGAGCTTTTCGCGACGTGCTTTGTATGCGAGATACATGCCGTAGCCGAATTCCGCGTTATCCTCGAACAGGGAGTTTGCCCATGCGGGACCCTCGCCCTTCGCGTTTTTGGTGTAAGGGCAAACGGGAGCCGAGCCGCCGTAGATCGACGAGCAGCCAGTTGCGTTCGCAACGATCATGCGGTCGCCGAAGAGCTGCGTAACGAGCTTGACGTACGGCGTTTCGCCGCAGCCCGCGCACGCGCCCGAGAACTCGAAGAGCGGCTGGCTGAACTGACTGTTCTTGGGGTTGGTGGGAGCGATTTCTTTGTTCGATACCGTAAGCGAATAATTCCAGTTGTCCTTTTCCGCTTTGATCGCTTCTTCGACATCTACCATCTTGAGCGCTTTGTCCTTTGCGGGGCATACGTTTGCGCAGGACGAGCATCCCGTGCAATCGAGCGGGGAAACCTGCATTCTGAACTGCATTCCGGCAAATCCGGTCGCGGGCTTGGACTTGAACGTTGCGGGAGCCGCTTTGACTTCGTCTTCGTTCATAAGCACGGGGCGTATGCAGGCGTGAGGGCAGACGTAAGAGCACTGGTTACACTGTATGCACTTGTCGATATCCCACATGGGAACGACTGCCGCGGTTCCGCGTTTCTCGTATTTGGTCGTGCCTGTCGGAACTGTTCCGTCCGCGCTGACCGCCGATACGGGAAGTTTGTTGCCTTCCTGCGCGTTGCATACCGCGATGAAGTCGGTGAAGTACTTGTCTTTGGCCGCTTCTTCGGATACGGCTGCGACAGCGCCCGTAGTGGCTTTCGCCCAGCTTGCGGGAATTTCGATCTCGCGAAGTTCGGAGATAGCCATATCAATGGCGTCGCAGTTTGCTTTGACTACTTCGGGACCTTTTTTGCCGTAAGTCTTTTCGACGGCTTTTTTCATATATCCTTCGGCTTCGGAGTACGGGATAATGTCCGCGATCTTGAAGAACGCCGCCTGAAGAACCATGTTCTGGCTCTTGGGACTGCCCGCTTTCTTTGCGGTGGCGAGCGCGTCTATTACGTACATTCTGATATGCTTCTTGGCAAGCAGCTGTTTCATGGATGCGGGAAGCTCGGTTTCGAGATCCTCCGCCGTCCACTTGCAGTTGAGCAGGAAAGTGCCGCCGTCCTTGATCGAGGAGATCATGTCGTACATGGTGACGTACGCGGGCTTGTGGCATGCGACGAAATCGGCTTCGTCGATGAGATATTCGGAATGTATGGGCTCGTCGCCGAAACGAAGGTGCGACAGCGTGAAGCCGCCCGACTTCTTGGAATCGTATTCGAAGTAGCCCTGTGCGTATTTGTCGGTGTGGTCGCCGATGATCTTGATGCTGTTCTTGTTCGCGCCTACCGTTCCGTCGCCGCCGAAGCCGTAGAACTTGCAACGTACGGTGGACTTGGGAGCGGCGTTGACGAACTCGGGGTAGGGAATGGACGTATGCGTAACGTCGTCTTCGATACCGATCGTGAAGTGATTTTTGGGTTCGGCTTTCTTAAGCTCGTTGTATACGGCGTTGATCATGGACGGAGTGAATTCCTTGCTGCCCATGCCGTAACGTCCGCCGACGATCTTTATGTCGCTCTTCTTCTCGCCGAGCGCAGTGCATACGTCGAGGTAGAGCGGCTCGCCGAGCGATCCGGGTTCTTTCGTTCTGTCGAGAACGGCGAGCTTCTTGCACGATGCGGGGATCGCGCCGATAAAGTCTTTCGCCGAGAAAGGACGGTAAAGGCGAACTTTGATCATGCCGACCTTTTCGCCTTTTGCGGTAAGGTAGTTGATCGTCTCTTCGACCGCTTCCGCGCCCGATCCCATAAGTACGATGACGCGGTCTGCGTCTTTTGCCCCGTAATACTGATAAAGCTCGTATTTTCTGCCCGTCAACTTGCTGACAGCCGCCATTTTTTCTTTGACGATCTCGGGGACTGCGTCATAATATTTGTTGACCGCTTCTCTGCCCTGGAAGTAAATATCCGGGTTCTGCGCCGTACCTCTCTGAACGGGATGTTCGGGGTTGAGAGCGCGGTTCTTGAAGTCGCGGATTTCGTCGGGATTGACGAGCGCTTTCATTTCGTCGTAATCGATAACGTCGATCTTGCTTACTTCATGGCTCGTTCTGAATCCGTCGAAGAAGTGCAGGAAAGGCACTTTGCTCTTGAGCGTGGACAGGTGAGCTACGAGCGCGAGATCCATAACTTCCTGAACGCTGTTCGCGCAGAGCATTGCGAAGCCGGTCTGGCGGCAAGCCATAACGTCCGCGTGATCGCCGAAGATATTGAGCGCCGACGCGGCGAGAGCGCGCGCCGAAACGTGGAATACGCAGGGGAGCAGTTCGCCCGCGATCTTGTACATATTCGGGATCATGAGGAGCAGTCCCTGCGACGCGGTGAACGTCGAGGTGAGCGCGCCCGCCGTCAGCGATCCGTGTACTGCGCCTGCGGCGCCGCCTTCGGACTCCATTTCCGCGATGCGGAGAGGCTGACCGAACATATTGACCTGACCCTTTGCCGCCCACTCGTCTGCGGCTTCCGCCATAGGGGACGACGGGGTGATGGGATAAATAGCCGCAACTTCCGAGAACGCGTACGCGACGTGCGAAGCGGCGGTATTTCCATCGATAGTCATTTTTTTCATCTGGATACTTCCTCCATGTAATATAATGTTTGTTTATAGGGCGGACGACATTAAGTCGCTCACCGCTGATTATTATACCATTGTAGGAAAAGACTGTCAACCGATTAGCCGCAAACGCCGTTACTTTTGCTTTACTTAACTCTCGTTTGTTCCGAAATTCGTGCGATGTCGCCGCAACCGATCGGCGGCGGTACGGACGACGTATTCGCCGCCCCGTCATGTATTATGTAAAAGTATGTAAAAATCCTTGATTTTTAGTGCGATTCGGTGTATACTACAATCTGAAAGGTTGAAAAATTAAAGAAATTTTCTATGGAGGAAATCAAATATCATGGCAACCAAAAACGTTAAGGTAGCAATCAACGGCTTCGGTCGTATCGGCAGACTTGCTTTCCGTCAGATGTTCGGCGCGGACGGTTATGAGATCGTTGCGATCAACGACCTTACCTCGCCCAAGATGCTCGCTCATCTTCTCAAGTACGATTCTTCGCAGGGCAACTATGCGGGTATCGGCGGCAGCAAGCACGTTATCACGAGCGTGGAACCCGTTATGGCAGAGGACGGCAAGACCGTCGTTACGCCCGGTTCGATCACCGTAGACGGCAAAGAAATCACCATTTACAAGAACCCCAACGCGGCTGACTGCCCCTGGAAAGCTCTCGGCATCGACGTAGTTCTCGAGTGCTCCGGCTTCTACACCAGCAAGGCTAAGGCTCAGGCTCATATCGACGCAGGCGCAAAGCATGTTATCATCTCCGCGCCCGCAGGCAACGATCTCAAGACGATTGTTTACAATACCAACCACAAGACTCTTACCAAGGAAGACACGATCATTTCGGCGGCTTCCTGCACGACCAACTGCCTCGCTCCCATGGCCGACGCGCTCAATAAGTTCGCGCCTATCCAGAGCGGTATCATGTGCACCATTCACGCTTATACCGGCGATCAGATGATCCTCGACGGTCCCCAGAGAAAGGGCGATCTTCGCCGTAGCCGCGCAGGCGCGATCAATATCGTTCCCAACTCGACGGGCGCCGCAAAGGCGATCGGTCTCGTAATCCCCGAACTCAACGGCAAGCTCATCGGCGCCGCTCAGCGTATCCCTACGCCGACCGGTTCGACCACGATTCTTACCGCCGTAGTAAAGGGCAAGGACATCACCAAAGAGGGAATCAACGCCGCAATGAAGGCAGCCGCAAACGAGTCTTACGGCTACAACGAGGACGAGATCGTTTCGTCCGATATCGTCGGCATGACCTACGGTTCGCTCTTCGACGCTACGCAGACTTCGGTTCTTAAGATCACCGACGATCTTTACGAAGTACAGGTAGTTTCCTGGTACGACAACGAGAATTCTTACACCAGCCAGATGGTAAGAACGATCAAGTACTTCGGTCAGCTCATTAGCAAATAATCGCTTTCCGCGAAATGAAATCCCGCTTCTTTACGAGGCGGGATTTTTTATACGCATGTATTCGTACCGAAAAAACGGCAATGCCGTCATGACGGATTATCGGTATTTTTTCGTTTCCGCAAGCATACTCTTTTAGCACTTGATACATTCAAGTGCTAATTTTGCTTGACATTCGGTATAAATATGGGTATAATCCGTATTGTAGGAATTTCAGTATGGCAGACGACAAGAAAAGAGACTATTACGAGGTGCTCGGAGTACAGAAAAACGCTGACGACGCGACGCTGAAAAAAGCGTATCGCGATCTTGCGAAGAAATATCATCCCGACCTGCATCCCGGCGATAAACAAGCCGAAGCCAAGTTCAAGGAAGCGAGCGAAGCCTACGGCGTATTGTCCGATCCTCAAAAGCGTAAGATGTACGATATGGGCGGTCACGACGCCATGAACGGCGGCGGTACCGGCGGATTTAATTTCAACGGCGATTTTTCGGGATTTGGCGATATTTTCGGCGATCTGTTCGGGATGTTCGGCGGCGGTTCGCGTCATCGTAATCCCAACGGTCCCGTTCGCGGCGCGGATCTCAGTTACGTTGTACGCATAGAGTTTGCGGAAGCCGTATTCGGCTGCGAGAAAGAAATAGAACTGACGAGCAAGACGGAGTGCGGTTCCTGCCGCGGAAGCGGTGCGAGAGCGGGCACGTCGCCCGTGACCTGCGGACGTTGTAACGGTACGGGTCAGATAGTGCGCACTCAGCAGTCGGTTCTCGGAATGATAAGAAACGTCACGACCTGCCCCGATTGCGGCGGCGCCGGACGCATAATAAAAGAAAAATGTCGCGATTGCGGCGGTACGGGATTTACGAGCGCCCGTAAACGGCTGAAAGTAAAGATCCCCGCCGGCATAGACAACGGACAGGGCGTACGCGTACGCGGAGAAGGCGAACCCGGGGCGCACGGCGGAAGCCGCGGCGACCTTATCGTGGAAGTGGTTGTTCGCCCTCATCCCGATTACAGACGCGACGGAGCCGATATTTACTCTACGGTGAAAGTTCCGTTCTCGATAATGGCGCTCGGCGGCGACATCAAAGTCCGCACGGTGGACGGCGACGTGCCGTACAGCGTGAGCCCCGGCACTCAGACGGGTACCCGCGTAAGGATAAGAGGAAAAGGCGTGCCGAGCGGAAGCTACGGATTCGGATCGAATCGCGGCGATCATTTCGCAACTCTGAACGTGGATGTTCCCGTCACCATGACGCAGGAACAGAAGGAAGCGTTGAGAGTCTTCGAAGATGTCATGAACGGCGAAAAAAAGAAAAAGAAGGGAATTTTCGGTAAATAAGAAACCGGATCGAATAAGAAGCCATGGACGAAACCAAACAAAAAATACTGATTGTCGACGATTCGGAAATGAACAGATCTCTCCTTGCCGATATGCTCGGCGACGAGTTCGAGATCATCGAAGCGTGCGACGGAATAGAAGCCGTAAGCAATATACGCAGGTACGGAGTGGATCTTTCTCTCGTGCTTCTCGATATAGTCATGCCGAGAATGGACGGACTCGAAGTGCTTGCGATGATGAACAGTTATAAGTGGATAGAGAATATCCCGGTCATAATGATCTCTTCCGAGCGCGCGTCGGCTTATATCGCCCGCGCTTACGAGTTGCAGGCGACCGATTATATACAACGTCCGTTCGATGCTACCGTAGTGCGCCGCAGAGTAATGAACGCGATTATGCTGTACAATCGTCAGAAAAAACTCGCGGGGCTTGTGGAAGAACAGATTTTCAAGAAGAAGAAAGAGCAGTCGCTCATGTTCAATATCCTGAGTTACGTTATCGAGTACCGCAACGGCGAGAGCAACACGCATCTTATGCATGTCAGCACCATTACGGACATACTTTTGCAGAATCTTCTGAAACTCACCGATAAATATAAACTCAGTCAACAGGAAATAGCGTTGATCTCGGGCGCGGCGGCGTTGCATGACATCGGAAAGATCGCGATCGACGAGAAGATACTGAATAAACCGGGCAAACTCACTCCCGAAGAGTTCGAGATCATAAAGACGCACTCGGCTTACGGCGCGGAGATATTGAGCAGTATTCCGTCGTATGATAAAGAACCGCTTATTCGTATGGCAGGCGATATATGCCGTTGGCATCACGAGCGGTACGACGGCGGCGGTTATCCCGACGGACTGAAAGGCGACGATATTCCCATCGGAGCGCAGGTGGCGGGACTTGCCGACGTATACGATACGTTGACGAACAAGAAATCCATTCCGCACGATAAAGCGATAGATATGATCGTAAAGGGCGAAAGCGGAGTGTTCAATCCTCTTTTGATCAAGACGCTTAAGTGGGTGGCGAACAAGATACAGATCGATGTACACGTAAACGCATCGATAGGCAATACGAGAAAAGAAGTTGCGAGAATGGCGCGAAACGAGATCTCTCACGGCGAACTTACCGTTTCCAAGCGAACGATGGAATTACTCGACCGCGAACGGGAAAGATATCGTTTCGTCGTTTCGATGTCGAACGATATTTTCTTCGAGCTGTACCGCGATCCGACCATAATAACGTTCTCCGAAGAGGGCGCGAAAAAACTCGGCGTGGAGCTGAGCGTCAAAGACCCCGCGAACGATATAAAGATCATAAGCAGTTTCGGCAAAAACAACATCGTCATGCTTCTCGAACTAATAGAATCCGCGACGCACGAAAACCCGCTTGTAAGTTATGAGTGCGAGATCAAGATCGGCGGAGTTTTACGTCGGTGCCGTATCACCGTAATGACGCAGTATCTGCATGAGGAAGGTTCGGACGAATACGAATATTACAGCACCGTCGGCAGGATAGAGGAACTTAAGGAGGAACCGCAAATATGAATACCGAAACTTTCTATAATATGATCGGCGGCGATTATAACGGGATTATGGGGCGTTTCGTGACGGAAGAGCGCGTACTCCGTTTCGTTCGCAAGTTTCCCGCGGACGGAAGTTTTGCGGCGCTCAAAGCCGCTCTTGACGCGGGCGCGACGGAAGAGGCATTCCGCGCCGCGCACACGCTCAAAGGCGTGGCTCAGAACCTCGGTTTCGACGCTCTTTACGAAAAGGCGGCGGAAATTACCGATATCCTCCGCGGAGGCAATCTCGACGTCGCGGCTCTTATGCCCGGACTCGAGAAGTCGTACGAACTTGTCGTCGACGGTATATCCGCTTTGGATTGAAAAAAACCCAATCACTAAATATTGTGTTTCAATGAGTTGACAAACACAAAATATTGTGGTATTATATAAAAACTTAAACGGGTGACCGTGACTGACGGAAATGTTGGCGTAAAAACGCCGTGGAGCGGTTACCTTTGTTATGTCGACCGTCTGGGCAGCTTAGAACCATTATTATATTAGGGCTCCGAGCTGCCTTTTGTTTTCGGATAATATTTTACCATATGGAGATAAAGCAATGGAAGCGTACAGAAATTTCACACGCGGCAAATGGAACGACAGCATAGACGTAGCCGATTTTATACGGCTCAATTATACGCCGTATGACGGCGACGAACGCTTTCTTGCTCCGCCGTCCGCCCGCACGGTAAAACTTCGCGGCGTGCTTGAGGGTTTGCAGAAACTCGAAAAAGAAAACGGAGGCGTGCTCGGCGTGGATACCGAAACCGTAAGTTCGCTTCTCAGTTATCCCGCCGCATATATCGATAAGGAAAACGAGGTCATAGTCGGGCTTCAGACGGGCGCGCCCCTTGTTCGCGGCGTGCATCCTTTCGGCGGCATACGCATGGCGCGTAGCGCGTGCGAGGCATACGGGTATAAGCTCGGCGACAATATAGAAGAAGTTTTCCGTTACCGTACCACTCACAACGACGGCGTGTTCCGCGCATACACGGACGAGATGCGCAAAGTGCGTCACGTAGGTATTCTTACGGGACTTCCCGACGCTTACGGCAGAGGTCGCATAATAGGCGATTACCGCCGCGTTGCACTTTACGGCGCGGACAGACTGATAGAAGAAAAGAAGAAGGACAAAGCCGCGCTCGGGCTCCGCACCATGGATGCGGAGAACATCAAACTTTGCGAAGAGGTGCACGAGCAGATAGAATTCCTCGGTTATCTCAAACAGCTTGCGGCGATGTACGGGTTTGATATTTCCATGCCTGCGACGAACTTCCGCGAGGCAGTGCAGTGGCTGTATTTCGCATACCTTGCGGCGAATAAGGAACAGAACGGTGCGGCAATGAGCTTGGGAAGGACGAGTACTTTCCTCGATATTTATGCCGAGCGCGATCTGAAAGAGGGAACGCTGACCGAAAGCGACGTACAGGAAACGGTGGATTCTTTCGTCATACATCTTCGTACGATGCGTCATCTCCGCACCCCCGAATACAACGAACTGTTTGCGGGCGATCCGATGTGGATAACGGAATCGGTGGGCGGTATGTGCGAGGACGGCAGACCGCTCGTTACGAAAAACTCCTTCCGTTTTCTCCATACGCTTTATAATCTCGGCTCTTCGCCCGAGCCGAATCTTACCGTGCTTTGGTCGGAAAAACTCCCGCGCGCGTTCAAAAAATACGCGGCGAAAGTTTCCGCCGAAACCGATTCCGTGCAGTACGAAAACGACGATCTCATGCGTCCGATAAGCGGCGACGATTACGCGATCGCTTGCTGCGTCAGCAGTATGAAAATCGGAAAGCAGATGCAGTTCTTCGGCGCGCGTTGCAATCTGCCCAAAACTTTGCTTATGGCGCTGAACGGCGGTAAGGACGAAAGATATTTTATGCAGGTCGGTCCCGAAATGCCGATGTACGACGGCGACGTGCTCGATTACGACGAAGTAGTGAAACGTTTTGATTTTTATCTCGGCTGGCTCGCCCGTACTTACGTCAATACCATGAACGTTATTCACTTCATGCACGATAAATACGCTTACGAAAAAATACAGATGGCGTTGCACGACACGGATGTCGAGCGTCTTATGGCGTTCGGCGTAGCCGGACTCAGCGTGCTTGCTGACAGCCTGTCCGCCATAAAATACGCCAAAGTCAGACCGATCAGAAACGCCGAAGGCATCATAACCGATTTCGACGTAGAAGGCGATTTCCCGAAGTTCGGAAACGACGACGACCGCGTTGATTCGATCGCGAAAGAAACTTTGCACAAGGTGATAACGGAGCTTAAGAAGACGCCCGCATACCGCGGTGCGAAGCATACGCTTTCCGCGCTTACGATCACGTCCAACGTCGTATACGGCAAAAAGACGGGCGCGACGCCGGACGGACGCAAAGCGGGAGAGCCTTTCGCTCCGGGCGCAAACCCCATGCACAACCGCGAAACCAACGGCGCGCTTGCGTCGCTCAACTCGGTTGCGAAACTCGATTACGACGACTGCCGCGACGGTATATCAAATACGTTCTCCATCGTTCCCGCCGCGCTCGGCAAAACCGTTGACGACCGTACGGATAACCTTGTGGACATAATAGACGGGTATTTCGGGCAGAAAGCTCATCATCTTAACGTAAACGTGCTCGACAGACAGAAACTGATCGATGCGATGAACGATCCGGAGCTTTATCCGAACCTTACCATACGCGTATCGGGTTATGCCGTCAACTTCAACAAGCTCACTGAGGAACAGCAGCGTGAAGTCATTTCCAGAACTTTCCACTCGTTCGTATAAAGGGCGGATCAGCGGTTTTCAGTCGCTCGGAACGTTGGACGGTCCGGGCGTCAGAAGCGTCGTGTTCGGGGTGGGATGTCCGCTTCGTTGCGCGTACTGTCACAATCCCGAAACGTGGTCGGAGAAAGGGGAGGAAACGACGGCGGGCGAGCTTGCGGATCGCATTCTGCGCTTCCGTCCGTACACCGTACGGGGCGGAGCGACGTTCGGCGGCGGCGAACCTTTGGTGCAGGCAAAGTTTTTTACCGCGCTTGCAAGGCTGCTTAAAGCCGATGGAATGCACATAGCGCTCGATACGAGCGCAAACGTCGAAGGCGCGGATGTCGACGAGCTTGTTTCGCTTATCGATCTCGCGATCGTGGATGTAAAGTTCGCGTCCGAAGAGGAATATAAAAAATACACCGGCGGATCGCTCGTGCTTGTGAAAAAGTTTCTGGACAAGCTCGCGGCGCTCGGCAAACGCGTATGGATCAGGCAGGTGACAGTCCCTGGGCTGAACGATACCGAAAGCGACGTTTTGCGCCTTAGGGAAGTCATAGAGCCGTATAAGGATATCATCGACCGTGTCGAACTTCTTCCGTTCCGCAAGCTCTGTCTGGAAAAGTACGAGCAACTCGGCATTCCGTTCCCGTTCGCTTCTGTGCCGGAGGCCGACGGAAAAGATGTGGAAAGACTGAACGCGCTTGTCGTGTTATGACGAAACGCGTCGGATTTTGTCGGAAAATACCGAAAAAGATATATTGCGGGCGTCGCCTGATAGGCACGCCCGACTTTTTTTGTCAAACCTATTGCAACCCTCGGAAATATGTGTTATACTATTACCGAACATAAAAACGAAGCAAGGGAGAGTGCAATATGAAACTCATAACTTTCGCCGTACCGAGTTATAACTCGGAGGCATATATGCGGAACTGTATCGACAGTATTCTCGTGGGCGGAGAAGACGTCGAGATAATAATAGTAAACGACGGATCTAAGGACGGTACGGCGGCTATCGCCGACGAATACGCCGCTAAATATCCCACTATCTGCAAAGCCGTTCATCAGGAGAACGGCGGACACGGCGAAGGCGTAAATCAGGGTATCAGGCACGGTACGGGACTGTATTATAAAGTGGTCGATTCGGACGACTGGGTCGACGCCGCATCGCTTGCCGAAGTGATCGCCACGATCAAACGTCATATGGCGGAAAACAGTCTTCCCGATCTGTATGTGACGAATTTCGTTTACGAACATGTAGAGGACAATACGGCGTTCACGCGTAAGTTTACGAAAAATATGCCGACCGGAAAGTTCTTCGGCTGGGACGAAGTAAAAAAGTTCAAAGGCTCGTCGGTGCTGCTCATGCACTCGCTTATGTACAAACTCGACGTTCTGCGCGAAAGCGGGCTCGAATTGCCCAAGCATACGTTTTACGTAGACAATATTTTCGCGTACGTTCCGCTTCCGTTCGTAAAAAAGATGTATTATATCGATACCGATCTTTACCGCTATTATATCGGTCGCGCGGATCAGTCGGTCAATATGTCCGTGTTTGCAAAGCGTACCGAGCAGCAGAACCGCGTCATGAAAATCATGGCGGAAGCGTACGACATACGAGAGATAAAAAAGACGAATCCGCGTCTTGCCAAATATATGTTGCATACTCTCGCGTGCCTTATGATAGTTACGCTCACTTTCACGCTCGCCGAGCCGTCGAAGGAAAAATACGCCGCGCTTAAGAGCCTTTGGAAGGATATAAAGAAAAAGGATAAGTGGCTGCACGGAAAACTCAAATACCGTTCTTATCCCGCTATTTATTATTATCTCCCGCGACCTATAGGGCGCGCCGCGATCGTCGGCGGATATAAGATAACGGCGAAAAAAGTCAAACTCGGGTGACGGATACACGCAAATCGAAGACGGAGCATAACGCTCCGCCTTTTTGCATATTCGCGGTTGACAAAACGTCCTGCGCGGAGTATACTTGAGTCATGATACAAACGGTAAATCTCAATTCGTCTCTCGACTATTATATGCGCCTCGCTTCGCTGAAAAAAGGCGAAACAAACCGCGTCGAAAGCAATGCGCTCGTCGCGGGCGGAAAGGGCATTAACGCCGCGCTTGTCGCAAAAGCGTACGGCGCCGACGTGCGCGCGGTCGTGGCTGTGGGCGGTTTCGTGGGCGACGAGATCGTCAGTCGGCTCGAAGAAGCGGGATTGACGTGCGACTTCGTACGTTTGTCGCATGACAGCAGGATAAACGTAAAAGTCAAGGCGGAAGAGGAAACCGAAATCAACGGCAGGGCGGACGCGCTGACCGAAGCGGAAATAGACGCGGCGGCATCGAAACTCATTGTCGGTCGCGGAGATTGGCTCGTTCTTTCGGGAAACGCGCCGCAGGGCACCCGCGTCGATGTGTACCGTTATCTTGCGGGTAAGGCGAACGGAGCGCGCGTTGCGGTCGACGCATGGGGCGATCAGCTTGCGCTCGCCGTCGAAGCGGAACCGTTTTTGATCAAGCCGAATCTCGACGAGCTGAGCGGTTTTTTCGGAAAGAATATCGAAGCGACGGAAGTCGCGGAGTATGCGGCAAGACTGCGTTCGCTCGGCGCGAAAAACGTACTTGTCACGCTCGGCGGCGACGGGGCGGTACTTGCCTCGGAAGACGGCGGGATATATTCCGCGGACGCGCCGCGCGGCAGGCCTGTGAATTCCACGGGCGCGCGCGATTCGACCGTCGCCGGATTTATTACGGCATATGACGTATATTGCGGCGACGCGGAGCGTACGTTCGCGTTCGCCGTGGCGTCCGGCAGCGCGTGCGCGTTTAAGGAAAGTTTGCCGTGCCTTGCGGACACCGAAGCGCTTGTCGGCGACGTAAGAGTGAGGAAAATGAAATGACCGAAACGTCCGAAAAAAACGTTTTCGGTATAGACGGGTTTGTGCTCAAAATAATCGCGCTTATCACCATGACCGTCGATCATGTGGGCGTAATGTTCTTTCCGACCGTTCTTGCTTTTCGTATTGTCGGGAGACTGTCGTTTCCGATATTCGCTTTTCTGCTCGCCGAAGGCAGCCGTTATACACGCGATCCGCTTAGGCGGATAGGTATGATTGCTGCTCTCGGTTTGGTGTGCGAATTGGTTTTCGATCTTTTTTACGGACATTGGTACGGCAATATTTTATTGTCGCTCGCGTGTTCGGCGGCGTTGCTGTATCTTTTACGTAGCGCAAAGGCGGCGGCATTGTCGGAAGATCCCGATTACAAGCGCAGCGCGCTGTATTTCGCGGCTTTTGCGGCGGGTGTGGCGGGAGCTTTCTGTTTTTCTTATTTTCTCGGCGTGGATTACGGCTTCTGCGGAATAATGACGCCCGTTCTTGCCGGGCTGTTCGATTTTCGCGGCATAAAAGCAGGGCGGACGCTCGGCGACTTCGATTGCCGTACGACGCGGCTGTTCGGGCTGACCGTCGGACTGATACTCGTATCGGTCACGAACGTTTTTCCTTTTCAGGCGTACTGTTTGTTTGCCGTGCCGATAATAGCGCTGTACAACGGACGGCAGGGACGACTTAAACCGAAATATTTTTTCTATGCGTATTATCCCGGTCATTTGTTACTGCTTTCGCTTTTGCAGTTTATGATTTTCCGACCGCCCATATAAAAAACGGTCGTTCGCGTTTGCGAAACGACCGCTTCGTTTTTTATTTACGATAAACTCGGTAAAGCGTTTACGAATGCGAGAAAATCTTTCGAACGACCTTTTTCGTCCGGCTCGGCGGCGCAATTGTCTATGGGCGTATCCGTCAGCCAATATGTTTTCATACCTGCGGCTTTGCCCGTTTCGATATCCTCGTGTCTGTCGTTGCCGACGATCATCGATTCGGACGGATCCATGCCCAGTCGTTCGAGCACTTCGGTATAATATCCCACCGACGGCTTTGCGTAACGGCTTGTTTCGTACGAAGTGACGAACTCGAATACCGAGGGATCGTATCCGCCCCATTTGAGTCGGCTTTCGAGCGCGACGAGCGGAAAAAGGGGATTTGTCGTTACGACAAGTCGGTACCCCTTTTTGCGAAGTATGTCTACGGCATCGACGATGAGCGGCTTCGGATTTATGACATCGGCGACGACGGAATACTCGTTATTGTAAAACTCCGTCATGCTCGATTCGAACTCTTCCGCAGTCATGTCCGTTCTTCCTTCTGCGAATGCGAAAAACGCTTCGCGGTTCGTCCGACTGCCGTCGTTTTCGATCATAGGCACCGCGCCTTTGAGCACGGTATCGGCGATCTGTTTCGCGTCCCGTCGTCCTGCGAATTTTTTTACGATCGCGGCATAGTACGGTTTCAGGAATTCTTCGACCGAGCACCCTATAAGAGTGCCGTCCATATCAAAAAGTATGTTCTTAAGCATAAACACATTATACAACATCGTTCGAAGATTGCCAAATACTTTTACGCCGTTTTCGGTATTTGTTTAAGATCTGTTTCCGCTTCTCTTGTCTGCGAATTCCTCGGGCGAATGTCCGGTGTGTTCCAGCTCGGCTTTAAGACAGATATTGAACATTGTCGTAAATCGACGTCTGTATCGTCTGAGCGTGCTGTCGTTGAGATCGAGGTCTATACAGGATCGCACGAAACCGTGCGCGAAGTTATTTGTAGTCAGGTACAGATATTCGAATATCCGCGCCATGTCGTCGTTCATAAGGAGATCGTGCTTGCACCAATAGTCATAGGCCGCCATGACGGCTTGATAGTCTTCCGCATAATCGGGATTATATCGATTGCGTACCGCATTTCTCATTTTCTTTTCGATTGCGTAAATGTTGTTTGGATGTGTCATGATAATATTATAATTCGGTTTGAGTTCGTAAAAACGTCAAATATTGCCAGTAAATGAAAAAATATACATGGTTTCGACATTTTTTAATTGCGTTTCGGTCGGTTGCTGTCTTTTCAGGCGATCATCATATTTATGCCGTTCGAAACGGCGGCAACGATCTGCTTGATCGTCGGGCGCGTACGCAGCGGCACCGATATGAAGTCGGATATGCGGTCGCCGTAATCCGACCATGCGCGTAATATTACGGTTCTTATGCTGCGTTCTATTCCGCTGACCGATACTTGATATTTCGCCGACAGCTTTTCGTATATGCGCGAGATATTGTATATCGCCGTTCTGTCGTATGTGACTTCGTATATAGCGTCCGCAAGGAATCTGTAACCCTTGAGATAGGATGAGAATCCCATTCGCTGAAGTATGCCGTCTATCTGTTCTCGTGAGTGTGTTTGATAAGCCGTTGTCATTTCTTTTGTCCTTTATTCCGAAAAAAGTCGATAGTTCGTAAATTGTATCACATTTCGCATGTCGGTTTGCATTTTTAATGGGTGGACTGAAAACCCCCGATTTTTATATAAAAATCGGGGTACGTGTGTAAGTTTTATAAAAATCATTGATTTATTTTTCATACTCGAAAAAAATTATCTGATATTAATATATATCATAGAATATTCTATATGTCAAGATATTATATAGAAAAAACTATATAATAATGCTATGGGAACGTCATTCGATGAAATATTGAGAGAATTTTTGACGGACAATGATATGACGCAAACGAAATTTGCCGCAGATATCGGCGTAAAGCAGAGCCAGGTAAGCGAGTGGCTGAGCGGAAAAGCGAAACCCGGTTATGATACTTTGAAACGTATGGCGTTGGCTTACGGCGTGTCTGCCGATTATTTTCTCGGCATTGACGAGGATTATCCCGAAATCGAAAAATAAGCGATGCTTGTCGATATGATTTGTTTCGGCACAGAAGAGAGGACTATAAATACGCCGCCGTGTAACTGTAAAGCGCCACAGCGTTGTGCCATTTATCAAAGTATAACAAAAAAGACGGCAAATGAATTGTCGTCTTTTTGTGGTAGAGCATAACTAACCTAAATCGAATAACGCATGTTAATAATCGGTTACTCCCAATATGTAATCGCAACTTACTTCGAAAATTTCCGCAAGTAAAATTACGATTTCCGCCGGGGGATAGCTTTTTGATTTTTCCCATAAAGATATGGTATCCTGCGATACCGATAGCATTTCGCCGAGCTTTACCTGCGACAGCCCCTTTTCTACGCGCAATTCATGTATGCGTTTGCCGATCGTTTTCAATTTTTCATTTTTCATATTTATATTTTACGAAAAAATCTCGTAAAATACTTGACTTACGATAAATTCTCGTATAATATATATTTATATTTTTATAGGAGAATCCGTTTTATGTATAATGCTGTGAATAAAACAATCATCAATAGCTATCTTAAAGACAATAAGATTAGCAAAACAAAATTTAGTAGGTTATGTAAAATCAGTGTTAATACATTTAACAAAATAATGACAAATCAAAATTTTAACATGATTTGTGTTTTTAGAATTGCAAAAACAATGGGAGTTCCCGTTTGCAAATTATTTGTTTGAAAACAGCAAACAAATGAAAGCTTTAGTAAGATAAAAAAGACGGCAAATGAATTGTCGTCTTTTGGTGGTAGAGATGAGTGGACTCGAACCACCGACCCCCACCTTATCAGGGTGGTGCTCTAACCAGCTGAGCTACATCTCTATATTGACTTGTTTGTTTGCATTCACCTTATATCGCCTGACGGCGATGGCGTTCGCATCGCGTTCGCTCGCTCGACTGAACAGTGTGGTGCTCCGACCGGCTGAGCTACATCTCTATATTGACTTGTTTGCTTACACCTTATATCGCCTGACGGCGATGGCGTTCGCGTCGCGTTCGCTCGCTCGGTTGAGCAGATTGGTGCTCCGACCGATCGAACTGCGTCTTTGTATGTAAATAGGGCTTTGCAGCCCTATTTGTTTTCATGTGGTGGAGGTAAAGAGATTCGAACTCTTGACCCCCTGCTTGCAGGGCAGGTGCTCTACCAACTGAGCTATACCCCCACATTTGACTGCGCCGCACGTCTGTATCGGTGACAGCTCATATAATATACCAAATTACGTGCGAATAGTCAAGAAAAATAAATAAAAATTTTAAGTTTTTTTTTGTTTTTTTGCTTGACATTAAAGTACATAATGTGATAATATACTTAGGCTGTCGCCGAAAGGGGACGGTGCTTCGACAGTTTGTCGGGGTAACATCGTACATTGACAACTACATAGAGTAAAGCAAATTATCAAGGTATAGAAAGAGAA
>CAJUKR010000035.1 GCA_910587025.1 uncultured Christensenellaceae bacterium | reverse complement strand
GCATAAGCGTATAGTCAGCGCCCGCGCCCATGTCTACCGTAACGGCGATAAGTTCGAACGGAGCGGGAGAAAAGCGGCGAAACGCCGCGAGCGCACCGAGAAGAGCCGCCGAGTCTTTACCGCCCGACAGCCCAACTGCTATGCGGTCGCCCGCCCGAATCATTTTATGTTCTTCCACCGCTTTTCTGAGCGATGAAAGTATCTGCTGCATCTTCATATTTTCTATTATGGGCGGGATTATCGATTCCCTGTTGCTCGTACATTATGACAATCCCCTCAGTCGCCTGCGACGATAGCTCCCCTCGCTAAGGGGTGCCTTTCATAGGTTGGTTGCCGCAGTGCAACGAACTACCCGCGCCGCTTATAAGTCGCTTATCTCCCAAGCCGAGCGCGGATCAGAAGCAAGCGAGAGCAGGCGCACGAGGATAACCCGAGGGATTGTACAATGACGTACATGACCGAGGGTTGCCGCAGTGCAACGAACTACCCGCGCCGCTTATAAGCCGCTTATCTCCAAAGCCGAGCGCGGATCAGAAGCAAGCGAGAGCAGGCGCACGAGGATAACCCGAGGGATTGTACAATGACGTACATGACCGAGGGTTGCCGCAGTGAAACGAACTACCCGCGCCGCTTATAAGCCGCGCTTATTTAAGAGGTTTCATTGTCGGGAACAACAGCACATCCCTTATGCTCGCGCTGTCGGTAAGAAGCATTACAAGTCGGTCGAAACCGAAACCGAGACCGCCCGTCGGCGGCATGCCGTACTCGAGAGCGGTAACGAAATCTTCGTCCACTTCGGCGTTTATTCCCTGCGCCTTTCTCGCCGCGACCTGTTTTTCGAAGCGCGCGCGCTGATCGATCGGGTCGTTGAGCTCGGAGAACGCGTTGCCCATTTCGTGACATGTGATGAAATATTCGAAACGCTCCGTAAACTCCGGCTCGCTCGCTTTACGCTTGGCAAGCGGCGAATTTTCGACGGGATAATCGTAAATGAACGTAGGCTGTACGAGCTTGTCCTCGACGAACGCCTCGAAAAGCGCGACGAGCACATTGCCTTTGGTCGCGTTCTTGCCCTCTTCCGTCGTCACGCCGAGTTTTGCCGCGGCGTTTCTTGCGTCCTCGTCCGTTTTCCATTCATAATAATCCGCGCCCGAATACTTCTTGACGGCGTCGGTCATGGAAAGCCGCGCCCACGGAGACTCCATATCGATCTCGACGCCCTGATAAGTAATCTTCGCGCTTCCGCAAACCTTTCTCGCGACAGTACGGTACATATCCTCTATCAGATCCATCATACCCTTGTAATCGGTGTACGCCTCGTACATTTCGATAGACGTAAACTCGGGGTTGTGCGTCGAATCCATGCCCTCGTTTCGGAATATACGCCCGACTTCGTAAACCTTATCGAAGCCGCCGACGATAAGACGCTTGAGATACAGTTCGGTTTCTATGCGAAGGAACATATCTATATCGAGCGCGTTGTGATGAGTGCGGAACGGACGAGCCGCCGCGCCTATCTCGAGCGTGTGGAGCACCGGCGTATCTACCTCGAGATACCCTCTGCCGTCGAGGTACGCGCGTACCTCGGAAAGTATGCGACTGCGTTTGTAGAACGTATCCTTGACGTCGGGATTCATGATCAGATCGACGTAACGCTGGCGGTATCTGAGTTCCTTATCCACCAGACCGTGGAATTTCTCGGGAAGCGGGAGCAGGCTCTTGGACAAAAGCTCGATCTTATGCGCGTGAACGGATATTTCGCCGCGACGGGTACGGAAAACGAGTCCTTCCACGCCGACGATATCGCCTATATCCCATTTCTTGAACGCGGCGAATACATCCTCGCCCACGTCGTTGACGCGCACATAGACCTGTACGCGACCGCTTCCGTCCATAACGTCGATAAAGTTCGCCTTGCCCATATCGCGGCGACTCATGATACGCCCCGCAATGCGCACCTCGGTATTTTCGAGCGTGTCGAAATTTTCGCGCACTCCGAGCGCTGTAGCATCGCGGTCGTATTTTACTTTATCGTACGGATTGTTCCCCGACTGCACAAGCTCGCGCAGTTTTTCGATCCTGATTCTCTTGACCTCGCTTACGTCCTGTTCGGGCGCGTCGGTCGTTTCGATATTGGTGTTTTCGGTATTGTCTGCCATAATGCTCCGTAAGAGTTCTTTATTCTATATTGACTATCTTGTAAGTTTTCGAGCCGTTCTTGGTCTGAGCCGTGACGGTATCGCCCTTCGCCGCGCCCATGAGCGCTTTGCCTATAGGCGATTCGTTGGATATCTTTCCGCTGAAAGGATCGCTGTCCTGAGAACCGACGATCGTGTAAACCATTTCGTTCTTGCTCTTCAGGTCGGTAAACGTGACCTTGTTGCCAACGCCGACGGTATCGGTGCGGACATTGTTGTCGTCGATGATCTCGGCGTTGTGAAGCTTGTTTTCGAGATCGGCGATCTCCTGCTCCATCTTCGCCTGTTCGTCGCGCGCGAGGTCGTACTCGGCATTCTCGGAAAGGTCGCCGAAGCTGCGCGCTTCCTCGATCTTCGCCGCCATTTCGGCGCGCCCGGTCGACTTGAGATAATTCAGTCTGATCTCGAGCTGTTTTTTGGATTCGGCGGTAAGTAATACTTTTTCTGCCATTATATAACTCCTTGAAGGGACGTTTTTCCGTCACCCGTTTTTGTTGTCGGATACAAATCTTTTCATGCGCTCGGTCGCCTGCATGAGCGTGCGCAGCGACGTCGCGTACGATATGCGGACGTAATCCCTGCCCGCTTCGCCGAACGCGTCGCCCGGCACCACAGCCACTTTTTCCGCTTTGATAAGCCCTCTCGCGAACCGCTGTCCGTCCATACCTACGCCCGAAACGTTTGCGAAAACGTAAAACGCTCCGCCCGGCATACGGCATTTCAGTCCGAACTCGCCGAGCGCGGCGACGAGATAACGACGGCGACGGTCGTATTCTTCGCGCATTTCGTCGATCGTGCGGTAATTTTCTTCCTTGCCCTCTTTGAGCGCGGCGAGCCCCGCGTACTGCGACGGAGTGGGCGCGCTGAGCGCGGTATACTGATGAACTTTGAGCATAGCCGAAGTCACGTCGGGTGGAGCCGCGGTGTACCCGAGCCGCCAACCCGTCATGGCAAACGCTTTGGAAAATCCGTTGATAAGTACGGTACGGTCGCGGTATCCGGGCACAGAAGGCACGGAAACATGCTTGCCGTCGTATGTAAGCTCGGCGTAAATCTCGTCGGACACGACCGAAAGATCGTACTTTTCGATCACGGGAAGGAGCGCGGCGTAGTCTTCCTCTTTCATGACCGCGCCCGTAGGGTTGTTCGGGTACGGCAGAATAAGCACGCGAGCGTTCGACCCTTCGGCGGCCTTTTCGAGATGCTCGGGCGTAATCCTGAAGTCGCATTCCTCGGGGCAAGCCACAGGCACGGGAACGCCGCCGCAAAGCGTCGTGATAGGCATATACGAAACGTAGCTCGGCGACGGGATAAGCACGCCGTCGCCCGGATCGACAAGCACGCGGAGCGCGAGATCGATAGCTTCGCTCGCCCCCACGGTCACGATCACTTCTTTGTCCGCATCGTACTTTACGCCGAAACGGTCATCGAGATATTCGGTCACTGCGACGCAAAGCTCATGCAATCCGCGGTTGGACGTATAAGCCGTATAGCCTTTCTGTATGCTCTTGATAGCCGCATTGCGGATATACCACGGCGTAGCGAAATCTGGCTCGCCGACGCCGAGCGCAAGCGCGTCGGGCATCGTTGCCGCAATGTCGAAAAACTCGCGTATACCAGAAGGCTTTATTGTCTGTATGGTCTTATTGAGTCGCATAATTATGACCGCAAGCTCCTTATTTCAAAACATCTGCGAAAGTAAAGTCGCACGTCGGGCGGGTAACAGGCGGTGAAGAGTCGACCGAATGTACAAACCCGTACATGACAGACTGCGAACCGCACGTAACCCGCATAACGAAACGAATGTATTTTCAGGCGTGCACCGACTGACGCTTGAGAGCGTCCACGCGATGCATAAGAACGCCGTTCACCTTATACTTCTTAAGGATGAAGTGCGTAGCCGTAGACAGCACTTTATCCATAACGGAGAGTTTTTCGCTGACAAACCGCGCAACCTCTTTGAGCGTCCTGCCTTCGATAACGACGCAAAGATCGTACGCTCCGCTCATGAGATAAACCGTCTTGACTTCGTCGAACTGATAAATATCTTCGGCGATCGAATCGAAACCGTGCTTGTACATCGGAGAAACCTTGACCTCGATCAGAGCTTCGACATCGTCTTTGCCCGCGCGTTCGTCGTCCACGATGACGGTATATCTGCATATAACGCCCTCGTCCTCGAGCGCTTTGATCTCGGCGGCAACGTCTTTTTCCGCCGCGCCGAGCATTTTCGCGATGTCGGCGGCGCTTATGCGCGCGTCGTCGGTGAGCAATCTTAATATATCCGTACGCAGTTTAGTCATTACGACCTCCTTTTATTTGCGGGCGACCGAGTTGAGCGATCCGCCGCAGATAAGCATATTCTTCTGCCGCGCGCCGCATTCGAGCCTGAGCGGAACAGTGATGCCTTTGGTTTCGTTCACGAGCGCGAACGTACCGTTATCCACTCCGTTCAACGCGTCGTCGATGCGGAGCTTGTCGCCCTGTTCGATCTTGTCGTAATCTCCGGCGTCGACGAATACGAGCGGCAGTATGCCGTTGTTCATAAGATTGTCCTTATGTATTCTCGCAAAACTCTTCGCAATCACGGCTTTGATTCCGAGATAGAGCGGTACGAGAGCGGCATGCTCGCGCGAAGAACCCTGTCCGTAGTTCGAACCCGCGACGATAAAACCTCCGCCGAGTTCTTTCGCCCGCGCGGGGAAATCTTTGTCGCAGTTGGACAGACAGTAATCCGAAAGATACGGGATATTCGAGCGGTACGCGAGAAGCGCCGCGTTCGACGGCATGATATGATCGGTAGTGATGTCGTCGCCGAGCTTGATAAGCGCTTCGCCCGTCAACGTTTCGCCGAGCGCTTTTCCTTTGGGGAAAGGCTTGATATTGTCGCCGCGTACGATTTCTCCGCCCTCGAAGTCCTCGGGCTTAAGAATAAGATTGTCGTTTATAAGAAATTTTTTCGGCATCTTTATGTCGGGAAGTTTGATTCCCTCGGGCGAAGTTATAACGCCGGTAAGAGCCGAAACCGCCGCCGTTTCGGGCGATACGAGATATACGTCCGCACTCGGAGTGCCGCTTCTGTTATAGAAATTGCGGTTGAACGTGCGGAGCGATACCGCGCCCTGCTTGGGCGACTGACCGTTGCCTATGCACGGACCGCACGCGCATTCGAGCACGCGTGCGCCCGCCGCGATCATATCAGCAAGCGCGCCGTTCTCGGCGAGCATGGTGAGCACCTGTCGCGATCCGGGCGAAACGGTAAGCGAAACTCCGGGAGCCACGGTCTTTCCTTTCAGCACCGCCGCCACCTTCATAAGGTCGAGATACGACGAGTTGGTGCACGAACCTATGCAGATCTGATCGACTTTCTTGCCGGCAAGCTCGGAAACGGGCTTGATGTTGCCGGGCGAATGCGGGCATGCCGCAAGCGGCTTAAGCTCGGCAAGATCGATAACGATATGTTCGTCGTACGTAGCGTCCGCATCGGCGTACATGGGCGTGTAATCTTCTTCTCTGCCCTGCGCCTTGAGGAATTCCCTCGCCTTTTCGTCCGCGGGGAAAACAGAAGTCGTCGCGCCGAGTTCCGCACCCATATTCGTAACGGTCGCGCGTTCGGGCACGGTGAGATATTTAACGCCGTCGCCCGTATATTCCATGACTTTTCCCACGCCGCCCGCGGTCGTGAGAGTTTCGAGCACTTTGAGTATAATGTCTTTCGCAGTCACGCCTTTGTTCAACCGTCCGCGAAGTTCGACGTTAACGACCTTCGGGCATACGAGATAGAACGGCGCGCCGCCCATAGCCAGAGCGACGTCGAGACCGCCCGCGCCTATGGCGAGCATTCCTATGCCGCCGCCCGTCGGGGTGTGCGAGTCCGAGCCGAGCAAAGTTTTGCCGGGTTTGCCGAAACGCTCGAGATGTACCTGGTGGCAGATCCCGTTGCCCGGCTTCGATACGTATATGCCGTGCGCGAGCGCGACGGACTGGATATAAGCGTGATCGTCGGCGTTGAGCTGGCTTGCCTGAAGCATATTGTGATCGATGTACGCCACGCTGCGTTCGGTTTTTACCTTACCCGTCCCCGTAGCTTCGAACTGCAGGTACGCCATAGTACCCGTCGAATCCTGAGTAAGAGTCTGATCGATCCGAATAGCGATCTCCTCGCCGGGAATCGGGTTGCCGCTCACGAGGTGAGCTTTTATGATTTTCTGCGTAAGATTCATTTGCTTTCTCCTTGTCCCCTTATCTCCGCTTATTGAACGGGCGATTTTGCCCTTAAACTAAATTATAGAAAAAATACGGATAAAAGTCAATCGTTTAGCACTCACCGAGCGCGACTTATGCCTTCGGCGCGCGTAAAAACTTTGTCCGAATAAATCATGTTCTTAAATTTCTTTTCCGAAAGTACAATAAGTATATGGATATTTGCGAAAAATACGGAACGTGCAAAAACGGTCTGGGCTCGGACGAAGCCGAGCGCCGTATAGGGCTGTACGGAAAGAATACGCTTTCCCGACCGAAGCCGAAATCTCTCGCCGTCAGAATGCTGGCGCAGATGAAAGACGCCATGCTTATCGTCCTGCTTGCCGCGGCGGCGGTCAGTCTCGTGCTAGCCGTAACCGACTTTTCGGTCGGCGCGCTTTTCGAGCCGTTTCTTATATTCCTCATAGTCTTTGCGAACGCGCTAGTCGGAGCGTTGCAGGAACGCAAAGCGGAAAAATCGCTCGAAACCCTCGAAAATATGTCGCGCGTGACGTGTAAGGTCAGACGCGACGGCGAGGATATACTGATCGATTCGTCGCTACTCGTACCCGGCGACCTCATAATCCTGCACGCCGGCGACGTAGTCCCCGCCGACTGCACGCTGTTCGACGCGCACGCCGTATCGAGCGAGGAAAGCCTGCTCACCGGCGAAAGCATACCCGTGCATAAAAAAGAAGGCGACAGACTGTTTTCGGGATGCTTCGTCACTACCGGGCGCGGGATAGCGATCGTGGAAAAGACAGGCGATAATACCGAAATGGGAAGAATAGCCGCAATGCTCAAAGCGCACGCTCCCCGCCCCACTCCGCTTCAGGAAAAGCTCAAAAAACTGTCCGGTCAGCTCGGACTGATCTCGCTCGCGATCTGCGCGGTTATTTTCGTCATAGGACTGTTCGGCATTTACGTGACGGGCACGGCGGAGCTTACGAACATGACGCTGTTTATGACGGCGATAGCGCTCGCCGTATCAGCCCTTCCCGAAGGACTGCCCACTACGGTGACTATCGTGCTCAGCGCGGGAACGCGGCGCATGGTTCACCGAAGGGCGATAGTCAAAAAACTGCCCGCCGTCGAAACGCTCGGCTCGGTATCCGTCATCTGCACGGATAAGACGGGCACGCTCACGACGGGCAAAATGACCGTGACCGAAAAAACAGCCGTCGGCGGACGCGACGTGCTCGCGCTTGCGGCGATGTGTACGGACAACGCGACCGATCCGACGGACGCGGCGGTGCTCGAAGCGGACGGAGGACGCACCAAATCGGTCAGGCTGTCCACCGTACCGTTCGACAACGTGCGGCGCATGATGAGCGTAACCGTAATATACGGCGGCAAAACGCTCGAAATCGCAAAGGGCGCATACGAAAGCATTTCGGCGCTCTGCTGCGACGGCAAGCACAAAACGACGGCGGAAGAAATGAGCGGGCGCGGGCTGCGTGTCATCGCCGTAGCCTGCCGCGAGATCGGTTCACCCGACGACATGGTCGGCGGCAAGTTCGACTTCGCGGGACTGATCGGAATGTCCGATCCGCCGAGAGAGGAAGTCGCGGACGCGGTGGCTCGGTGTATGAGCGCGGGCATACGTCCCGTCATGCTTACGGGCGACGGCGTGGGCGCGGCGAAAGCCGTAGCCGCGAAACTCGGGATAAACGGCGACGTGATTACGGGCGCCGAACTCGACAAAATGTCGGACGAACAGCTTTCGAATCGGCTTAAGACCACGGCGGTTTTCGCGCGTGTTACGCCGTCGGATAAACTGCGCATAGTAAAAGCGTTCCAGGCGTGCGGCGAAGTCGTCGGAGTAACCGGCGACGGCGTGAACGACGCTCCCGCGCTCAAAGTCGCGGACATAGGCTGCGCCATGGGAAGCGGCACGGACGTCGCAAAGATGGAAGCCGACCTGGTGCTTACCGACGACAATTTCTCGACCGTAGTCGGCGCGGTGGAAATAGGCCGCGGCATCTTCGACAATATCCGCAAAGCCGTAGCCTTCCTGCTCGGCACGAATATAGGCGAAGTCATAGCCGTATTCGCCGCCATGTGCATATCGTTCGACTCGCCGCTGCTGTCCATGCAATTGCTTTGGATCAACCTGATTTCGGACTCCTTCCCCGCGATCGCGCTCGGAAGCGAGCCGATAGAGCCTGGCGTAATGAAACGCAAGCCACTGCCGCGCGGCGAAGGTATATTCACCAAAGGCATACTGCTTCGGCTTGTGTTCCACGGTCTGCTGTTCGGCGCGCTGTGCCTGATCGCATTCTACACGACCCGCGCACTCGGCTTCGATCTGCCCGCCGCACGCACCGCCGCATTCCTTACGCTGTCCGTTTCCCAGACATTGCACGCGTACAACATGCGTTCGGTACGTCCCCTCTTCGCAATAGGCGTGTTCACGAACAAACTGCTCAATATCGCGACGGCGGCAAGCCTCGCGCTCATCGCCGTCGTAGTATTCGTTCCGCCGATTGCGTTCGCTTTCGGTATGACGCTCCTTTCTCCCGCTATGTATCTTTTCTGTCTCGGGCTTGCGGTCATCCCGCTTGTGATCGACGAATCGGTCAAACTCGCGCTTCACTTCTCACGAAACGGCAAAAAACGCCCCGTAACAGCATAAGTGCTCATACGCGCATATATAACGAGCAATTCTTCGTTGCGTTTGACAGTATAATTCGCAATATAAAAAACCGCCCGTCGGAAAAATATCCGACGGACGGTTTTTTTATATATGGTTATAAAGACTGATCAGACGTCTTTTTTCGCGAAGAATGCGCCGACAAGACATGACACGAGGCTTATTCCGTAAAATATGATCGTAGCGACGTACGCTCCCATATTACCGAACGTGCCTATGCCCACCTGAAGCATTCCGAACGCTTCCATACGGCTGACGAGAAAGAGTCCGAACGCCAGACCGTAAAAGAGTATGCCCGCAACGGGTCCGTACCCTTTGAGCTCGACGAACAGCGACAGAGCGCTTACGGCAAGACCCAATACGGTAAGCACGGTGATGAGCGCAAAGTACGCGTCGGTGCCCGCAACCGATACCGGATACGTTATCACAGCGACGAGCGCGGCGAAAGCGGCGACGACGGTTGCGATATTCGATATAAGATTATCTTTGAATTTTTCGACTATGTTCATGATTCCCTCCTTCAGTAGGTTTCCTTCTTGGAAAACATAACGGTAAGCACGATCATCGCTGCGGAAATCACGCCGAGCCCGATGCAGATACCGATAAGCGTGCCCTGCCACCAGGGAATCGCCGCTTCGATTCTCGCATTCTTGGACAAACCGTTCATAGCGTTGGAATTGACGTTTGCGTACAGTATGCGCTTAGCCGCCTGACGCGCCGCCGCAAGAAGCAGCGGATCGTTTCTGAGCTGTTCGGGAGTGAAATCCACCGAACCGAAACGGTCATAACTCGTCGTATCGAACGTATCCGTGCCCGCAAGGAGCGATTCGTAACCCTGCATATAAGTCCAGCCGGGAGCCGCCATATCGGTGATGGAATAGCCTTCGAAGCCCCATTCGCCGCGAAGTATTGCGGTAAGCAATCCGTAATGCGCGCCGACGTAAGTACAGCCCACGCGACCGAACGAAGTCATCGTTCCGAGCGCGCCGCCTTCGGCAAACGCTCCCTGGAAACAACGAAGCACGATCTCGCGTCCTTCCTGCTCGGTAAGGAACGTAGCGAGCGCGTAACGGTTTGCTTCCTGATCGTTGAACGCGAAGTGTTTGGGACAAGCGATACAACCCTTTTCTTTCTGGAACGGAACTACCTGCGCTTCGCCGAGAAGGAACGCAAGCATGCCGTCCTCGCTGTAATACTCTCCGCTTCTGCCCGAATAAGGATTGCGGTGAAGGTTCGCGCCGGGTCCCCAGATCGAAGTTTTATCGAGATAAAGTCCGTCCTCGCCCATGAAGCGTCCGCGCTGAGCGGCGCACTTTTTGGAGAACGTGGCGGCGAGCGTGCACTCGCCTTCGTAGATTCTTGCGGCGATCTCCCCGTCTTTGTACTTGAGATTACCCGAGAAGCCGGTCGGTCCGTCGCCGTCCACGGTGCCGGGATAAGTGATCGAATCGCACTTATATGTAAAGCTGTTCGCGGCGGCGATAAGGTGCGACAGATCTTCGAGCGTCATTTGGTCGAGGATCAGATCCCACGATTCGTGATCGAACGGAAGTCCCATCATCATGGAAAGCTGATACTCGGTATTCGCTTCGAGATTATGCTTTCTCGTAGCCTCGTACGCAAGCGAGCCGTTGCTGTAGTCCTTTCCGTTTACTTCGCGTACGTTGGAAAGTTCGTCGCGCATCCTGTCGTTTACGGTGAGCTTGGTGCTCGTTCTTCCGTTCGATTCGGTGCCCGTAGCTTTGGGGAACGTTCCGCTCCAGTCGCTGCGCGACTGATACGTCACCGTTCCGGGAGCCCAGTAATTGATGTCGAGGTCGGGAAGCTGATTGACGATATCCGCGCCGGTGTACTCGGAAACCGAATACGTATCCTCGTCGCGCGAGGACTGATCGAACGACCATACCTTGGACGCGTCGCCGTCGGCGGTCATTCTCGCCTTCTGCTCTGCGGAAAGGCTCTTTGCCGCAAGCACGTTATTGAGCGCGTCGTGCGCGCCGTTGCCGAGCGCGAAATAGTGCGTACCTTCGGAAAGTATATATCCGCCCTTGCCGCCGCGCGCCAGGCTGTCCCAGCTCGCTATGTCGCGGAGATCGACTTCGACTTTGACTTCCTCGCTCGCTCCCGCGGCAAGAGTTACGGTGTCCTCTTTCTCGCCCATATGTCCCGCTTCGCCCGTCTTTTCGAACGCGGCGAGCTGAATGGCGGACTTTTCCACTTTACGGCTTACGTCCGTCGGAGTGTACGGGGTCTGCGCCCAGATCTGAACGACGTCCTTTCCGGGAACATTGCCCGTATTGGTCACCTTGACGGTGAAAGTATATCTTCCGTCGCCGTCGTAAGAGGGATTGCCTACAAACTCCTGCTTAAACGTCGTATACGACCGACCGTAACCGAAAGTATATCCCATGGAATTTTCGTAATTCCATTCGGACGGTGTTATGCGCTTGCCCGTCGCAACGTCATAGCGGTCGATTACGTCTTCGTCCATACCCGCAACGCTCGAAGCGTTGTTTACGCCGAGCACGTAATCTTCATATCTCGTTTCATAATAGCGATAGCCTACGTAAATGCTTTCTTTCTGCATAACGTAAGTCTGCGCGAACTGATTTACGCCGGTCTTTTCGAGCATCCATGCCTTGACCGCTTCGGCGTTGGAGAAATCGACATGTCCGAGATCCTGCGTCGCGGGAGCGGAAAGCGAATTCTGCGCATAAGTGTACGCCAGTCTGCCCGACGGATTGATCTTGCCGGTGAGCACCTCGCCGAGCGCTTCCGCGCCGTTCCAGCCCAGACCGCCGACCTGAACGATCGCTTTGATCTGAGGATCTTTATCCATGCCGCTGATCGCGACTGCGTTATCCGTATTGAGTACGACTATGATGTTTCGGAAATTCGCTTTGGCCTCAGCCATAAGCGCACGCTCGTTGGGAGTAAGCTCGAGATTGGGGAAATAGCCCGCGTCTGCGGCGCTCGTTTCTTCCGTAATCTGTCCGCTTTCGCCGGTATAATAGTCGAAACCTTCTCCTATATCGCGGGTTATGAATACGATTGCCGTATCCTGTCCCGCCCACGAATCGGTTTCGACTGCGGTAAACTTTGACGGATTGATCTGTCCCAGTCGCATCGTACCGGAAATATTACCGAAGTTACGAGGAGTCGAACGAACCACGTTGTTCGCGGTATAAAAATCGACCATCGTCCGATTTACGTCCAGTCCGGCTTTCTCGAGCGAGGCGGGGATCTGCGCGCAAAGAGTCTTTCCGTTGTTGATCGAGCTTGCACCGCTGCTCAAACTGAAGTGTCCGTTGACCGAACCGTCGCCGAGAAGCGTAACTTTCTTGCCCTCGGAAAGCGGAAGCGTGTTATCCTCGTTCTTGAGCAAAACAATACCCTCGCCCACCGTCTTTTTGATATTGGCAATCTTGGCGTCTACCATCTCGGTCGAACTGCCGTACGAGCTTTTATAATACTCGGTGTCGGCGTCTCCGTCGATATTCACGATCTTACTCGACGACGTCGCAAGCGCGTCGTTTATGTACGGTGTGAGATCGAACGCCGTGATTCCTATCGTTATCGTAAGCGCCACGGCAAAAACGGCGACAAACAATGCGGACAGTGTTCTGAAAATTCTTGTTTTCATTTTTCCTCCTGAAATAGTTTTCCGATGCCGACAAAAAGTCCGAACCGGTAACTAAAGAGTATCACATTACCCCCCCCGCTCAAGAATTCTGTTGCTTTGTTATGGACGTTTGTTGACTTTTTTTGATTTTCCCGTGAAATTCACGCACTATTCTGCTCCCCGTATTTCGAGGTTATTCCGATCTTTGCGTAATATTTATCGCGTTTTCGTTTCCGCCGTATTCGACGAAAAACCGCCACGGGTCTTTTCGATCCGAAGCGGCGCGTAAAATAATCTTAAGTATTGCCTATACTCGTCCCAAAAGCCACTCGAGAGCGTTCGGCTGTTTTTTCGCAGACATAACATAGATATCCTTAAGTGTAAACAATTCAATCGTTTTTATATTTTTCGGATCATACTCCGAAAACTCCGATTTTCAATCATTGCGAATAAAAATAAAAAACTCCGACGGAAACAAAAGTTCCGTCGGAGTTCGACCGATACAAACGTTTTATTTCTTTATAAGGCTCTTGCCCGTCATTTCGGCAGGCTGAGACACGCCCATCGCGTCGAGCAGCGTCGGAGCCACGTCGCAAAGCGCGCCCCCTTCCGCAAGTTCTTTTCCGATATACTTATCGCCGCAGACGACAAACGGCACGAGATTAGTCGTATGACTGGTGCAAGGACTGCCGTCGGCAAAGCTCATCAGCTCGGCGTTGCCGTGATCCGCGAACACGAGCGCCGTTCCGCCGTTGGCTACGACCGCGTCGACTACTTTGCCTACGCATTCGTCCACCGTCACGACTGCTTTTACCGCCGCATCGAACACGCCCGTATGTCCGACCATGTCGCAGTTGGCGTAATTCATTATAAGGACGTCGGTATTTCCGATCGCCGACAGCGCTTTTTCGCACACCTCGGGCGCGGACATCTCGGGTTGCATATCGTAAGTCGGCACTTTGGGCGACGGCACGAGTATACGAGTCTCGTTCTTGTTCGGTTCTTCCACGCCGCCGTTGAAGAAGAAGGTAACGTGCGCGTACTTCTCGGTCTCGGCTGTGCGCACCTGAGTTTTTCCGATCTTGGCGAGATACTCGCCGAGCGTATTGACGAGCCTGCGCGGCGGGAACGCCACGACCACGTGTTCCATAGTCGCGTCGTACTGCGTCATGCAGACGTAAAATACTTTCTTATATCCCCCTGCGCGCTCGAACTTGTCGAAATCGGGATAAACCGCCGCGCGCGTGATCTCGCGGGCGCGGTCGGAACGGAAGTTGAAGAAAATGACCGAATCGCCGTCGTGAACGCCGTCGTAATCGCCGATCACCGACGCGCGTATAAATTCGTCGGTCACACCCGAAGCATACGACTTGGCGGTAACTTCGGCTGCGGTAACGAATCTCTCGCCCACTCCCGCGTACATCATGTCATAGCCTTCCTTGACACGCTCCCAACGATTGTCGCGATCCATATAATAATATCTGCCGATGACCGTCGCGATCTTGCCGATCCCGAGTTCTCTGATCTTTGCCTCGAGTTCGGCGATAAAGTCGCCGCCCGACATAGGCGGAACGTCGCGGCCGTCCATAAGACAATGTACGAAAACCTTTTCCACGCCGTTGAGCTTAGCCGTTTCGAGCAACGCGTAAAGATGCGTGTTCATGGAATGCACGCCGCCGTCGGAAAGCAAGCCGACGAGATGCAACGCGCCGTCGTTTTTCTTGCAATTGTCGATCGCGGCAAGGAACTGTTCGTTCGTAAAGAACTCGCCGTCCGAGATCGCTTTGTCTATCGCGGTAATATCCTGATATACAACGCGACCCGCTCCTATATTGAGATGTCCGACCTCGCTGTTGCCCATCTGCCCCGCGGGAAGTCCGACGGCAAGCCCGCTCGCGTCGATAAGCGTATGCGGATATTTGCTCATAAGTCGGTCGAGATTTGGCGTACCCGCGGCGGTGACCGCGTTCCCTGTCGTTTCGGTTCTGTATCCGAAACCGTCCATAATGATTATTGCGTCGGTTTTCATTGTTCTTATTCCTTTTCGCAAAAAATATTTACGTCGATTATTTTACCACTCCCGCAAGCAAAAATCAACTTAATTGTTGCCCGCGACCGAAATTTATACATAAAAGTATTTTGCGACCGAAAACGCGTGATCGGCATAAAACGAGAGGCTTACTCCGAAAAGACGAACGTAAGCCCCTCGCAAAGGGTGGTGGTGGACGAAACAGATTAAAATAATTGTATTACTATATTAACTCTTTTAGGTTAATCAAGTCAAGCATTTTGGGTTATTAAATTAACCCAAATGTAATATATTATTATATGTAAGAAAGAAGAATACGGATAGGAGGACAAAATGATCGATGTTCATGCCGAAATAAAAAGACTGCAGGCGGAAAAAGGCTGGAGCGAGAACAGACTCGCGATCGAAGCCGAACTGACGCAGTCCACTATATCGAACCTGTTCAACCGCCGTTCGATGCCGTCGATAACGACGCTCGACGCGATATGCCGCGCGTTCGGCATAACTCTCGCGCAGTTTTTCGCCGAGGACGAAAAAAGCCAACTGCTCAACGCAGACGAATTGAGTCTTATCGCCGACTACAGACGGCTCAATAAAAAACAGCAGTTCGTGATACGCGAACTGCTGCCGAATATGTGACTGTAATTCTCGAAACGATCTTTTAGCAAAAGTCCGCTCTTTCCGGAAGAAAACTTCTTTATTCTTCCGACTCGCCGCCGGGCGAATCGGTGTTTTCTTCGGTCGGCTCCGCTTCGTTACTTTCTTCGCTTTGTACGGGGTCGTCAAGCGCGGCTCCGTCTTTTTCTTCGGCGCGCGACAGAACATAAGAGTCGGCGTTAACGTCCACTATATTCCCCGTATATACTGCAAGCGGTACGGCGACGAGCACGGCGAGAAGTCCGCCGAAAACGAGCCATACGAGCGCAACCGCGGCGATCGCAATCAGCCATACGAGCACCGAGGAAAGAAAATACGTCAATATGTTTTTCGCATTGACGATCTCGCCTATGCGCAGACTCTTCCTCCCGTGCACCACCCACGCGCCGAGCAGCGATAAAAAACAGGTTATAATAACGTAAACGGTCACCGTCGCGGGAAGCGCGAACGTAAACCGCGCGGAAAGGTACACCGCAAGTACGGTCACCGCCGTCACTATGATCGTTTCGAACAGCCACGCGACTATCATTTTCAAAAAGCCGCGTTTCGCGTTTGCGCGGCGAAGCACCTTGCGCGTAACGAATCCGGCGATCGCGACGGCAAGAACGATCACAACTACCGCCGCGATTATCCGCGTCCTTATCGCCCCGACGAAATCGCCGACCAGCGCCTGAGCTTTGTCGCCGAAATCGGCGACGGTAACGTCGAGCGTTTCCAAAAATCCGACGACCGTCGTCCGCACCCAGTCGGTATTCACGACTTCGCTTACGGTATCGAAAAAATTGCCGTTCCAATCTATCTGCGAAAAAGCATAATCGAAATAATCGCCCACGATGCCGGACGCGTTGTTCACCGTCGAAGAAAACAATTCCACAAACCCGTCGAGCATAACTCCCGCGGCGTTCACCGTTCTTTCCACGAGCATGACCGCGGAAAATACCGCGAACAGATAAATAATGCCCATGGGGACAAAGAGATACGGCAGGTTTTTGAAATAGTTTTTAAGCGACGATTTTATCAAATTTTATCCTTCATAAATATATTTCCAATTCGTTACGTCGAACAAACCTTTGTGGTTGAGTTTCACCGCTGGAATGACGATGAGCGACAGGAAGGACAGAAGCATAAACGGCTCTATATCCTTATTGTAATCGGACGCGGCAAGCGCCTTTTTCAGTATGTCGCGTATTTCGGTCGCCTCGGCAGCCGAACATTTCGTCATAAGCCCCGCAATTTCGAGCGGTAGTTTGCCGACGAGCTTCCCGTGCGACACCAGCGCAAGCCCGCCGTCCGCGCCTAGACTGTTCACAGCGAGCGCCATATCCGCGGTATTGTCGCCGAGCACCGTAATATTGTGACTGTCGTGCCCGACCGTCTGCGCGATCGCGCCGCCCCTGAAACGGAAACCGTCCACATAGCAATGACCGATATCTCCGGATGCGAAATGCCGTTCGATACAGCACATGAGATTGAGCCCGTCCGGAGCGTCCCCCGCTTTTCCGAGTTCGGTCACGACCGTGCGCGGAAATACTTTCATGATCGGCATACCCGCGCGGAACGGGAAATCGAGCGCCTCGGGCGTTATCTTCGGGATATGCACCGTACCCGTGACCGCCGATGCGGAAGCGGGCTTGCAATCGAACAACGGTCTGCCGTTTTCCGCCACGAGTTTTCCGTGATAGAAGACCTTGTCTACTTTTTGCGCCGTGATATCCGACGTTACGAGGAAGTCCGCGGTCCAGCCGGGAGCTATGCCGCCCGTGCGTTTTATGCCGTACGCCTCGAATGCGTTGAGCGACGCGATCGTAACGGCGTCCACCGCGTCCATGCCGCACTCGACGGCAAGACGCACGCAGTTGCCCACCGTGCCGTACTCGATAAGATCCTCGATATTGCGGTCGTCGGTACAAAACAGAAACCGTCGAAGATTGGTCTTGTTTACGGCTTTTATGAGCTCGCGCAGGTTTTTGGTCTGACTTCCCTCGCGGATCAGTACGTACATACCGCGGCTCACTTTGTCCGCCGCTTCTTCCGCGCTCTCGCACTCGTGGTCGGTAAGTATGCCCGCGGACAGATACGCGTTGAGCGCGTTGCCGGTCAGGCTCGGCGCGTGCCCGTCCACGACGGGACATACGTCGAGTTTGCCGAGTACGTCGGGATCGCAGCCTATAACGCCGGGATAGTTCATCATCTCGCCCAGTCCGGACAAGCCGTATTTGCCGACGATACGTTTTACTTCCGACGCGCCGAGCACGCACCCCGAACGATCCTCCGGCGCGCTCGGAACACAGGACGGCATCATGAACCGCACATCGGCGGGTATGCCGTTTACGTCGTCGAGCATGAACTTAATGCCGCTTTCCCCGCAAACGTTGGCTATCTCGTGCGGAGATCGGAAGAGCGTCGTGTAGGGAAAGAGTGTAGATCTCGGTGGTCG
>CAJUKR010000034.1 GCA_910587025.1 uncultured Christensenellaceae bacterium | reverse complement strand
TTTCGGCGATTATCTCGTCGCGTATATCCGAAAGTTTACCGTCGATAGCAGCAACGCCGTCGAGATAAACGTTTTCGGTTTCGTTCTTGATCTCCGCTTCTTCGGTCGGACGCACAAGCTCTTTGATCTCGGAAAGCTCGTTCATTATACGCGCCGTTTCCGCTTCGCCGAGTTCGGCGGACGAAGCGTCCTGAGCCGCGGTCGTTTCGCTGCGATACAGATCCTCGATCGATTTTTTAAGTTCTCCGAGTTCGTCCGCATAGCCCGCAAGATCGGTACGTACTGCCGTCAACTCGTCGAGTATGATCATGCCCGTGCCGCTCGCCTCTTCCTCGCGCTCTTCCGCCTGATCGACGGAACCGTCGCCGAGTTTTTGCATGACCGAAGTAACTTCGTCTTTATATGACTGTACTTCGTCGCGAAGGGATATTATTTCGGAAAGGAACAGATTGAGTTCGTCGGTAGTGGACGCATGCTCGCCGTCCGTCTGAACGGCGGCGGACGGCGTTCTTGCCGTCATAGCGCCGATCTCGGAACGAAGCGTCCTGATCTCGCCGATAATATCGTTCTCTTTTCCGTTCGCATCCGCGCCGACAATACCCGTGCCGGCGAGCGAATCGACTGTTTCTTTTATATGATTTAAGTTGCGGATTATCTCATCCTTGTCCGCGCCGGACGTAGGCTGAGCGGAAAGCTCCTTACGCAACATATTGACCGCATCCGCAAGCGTCGCATCCGATGATCCGCCGGCGGAAAAGCTCGGGATCGAATCAACGAAATCACGAACCAAAGAACGCTCGGTCGGAACGTAATGTTTATTGTATTCCGCATGCGGGAAAGTAACAAACTCGCTGTAAGGAAGATAGCAGAGCTTGTCCGTTTTTTCGCGCAGTTCCGCGGCGCACTTCTTCGCCTCGACGGCATCGGTAAGGAATACGAGATCGGAGCTCAGACGTATGACGTCGTTGCGCAATTCCTCGTTATCCGTTTCGTCGTGTTCGGACGTCAGCTTGTTTCTGAGCGCGACTACGTCGGTGATATGCTCGGCAACCGAAGACTTTTTGTCGTTTATGAGTGCAACCGCTTTTACGAAAGCGACCGCATTGACAAGTACCTCTCCTTTGAGCGTACTCTTTATCCTGTCGGTCGAAGGGAGTTTGGAAATAACGTCCACTCCGTCCATGGAAAGAGGAAGCGCGAGCACATAATCTATAAGTTCGTTATATCTCTCGACTACGTCAAGCAGATAACAGTCGTCTGCCGCCGCGATCTCGCCGCCCAATTTGCGGAGAGTTTCGAGCTTTTCATTCATTCCGCAGACGGTAGAATATACGGCAGACTTTGCCGCGGTAAGGCTGTCGTAAAGCCCGAGAGTCTTGATCTCGCGCTCATACTCGGCTTCGGGCAGTTTGCCGAGAGCTATGCGAAGTTCCACAAGACGGCGCACAAGCTCCGTATTGTCGGAAACGATCCGTTTGTCCTTTTTACGGCAACGCTCCTGCTTCGTTTTATCCTGCGGCTGAAACGCGGGAACGGCACGCGCCGCGGCGACCGCGCTTCTGACGGAATTGAGTTCGTTCTGAACTTTAGCGATCTCGGTTTCGATCTTCTCGGATATCGCGCTCATACCTTCGGCGATCGCATTGTTTACGTCGTCGAGATTTACGTTCACGTTTACGGGAACGCGCATGGTTTCCGGCGTCTGTTTCACGACGGGCTCGAGTCTGACAAGCTGCTGAACGGGCTGCGCCTGAATTATCGGCTGCTGCTGAATAACGGGAGGCGACTGTATAACGGGCTGCGCCTGAATGACGGGTTGAGGCTGAATGACAGGCTGCGGCTGTATAACGGGCATAGGCGCGGGCGCCGCGACCGACATCTGATGCAGCTTGGTTTCGTACTGTTTGCTTTCCAGTTCCTCTTTGATCTTGCTCAACTCGTGATGCATAGACTGCGACTGCTGAAGTCGCGCCATTTCGTCGCGCAGACGATTGAGTTCGTTATGAAGAGACGCATCCGAGGGAGAATTGTTCCCGGAAGCGTTTGCGTTATTATTATTGCGGTTTTCTTCGGACGAAGCAATACTGCGTTTAAGTTCGGCAAGTTCGTCGAGAACCTTATTTATTCTGTCGTCGCCGTAATCCGGAAGATTGTCGAGATTTATATTGATATCGCCCAGACCGAGATCGGGATAATCGTTTCTTTCGATTATCTCGTCGCCGTCGAGAATCTCCTCGTCTTCATCTTCGGGATCCATAAATTCGCCGTTATACTGTTTCATTCTGCGTCCTCGCTTTGTTGAGTTGTAACAATTATAAACTATCCGACTGCTTTTGTCAATATATCTGCATTAGTTATATTATACTATTTTTTTCTACAATACCGAATACTGGAATTTTATTTGTTTACTTCCGCCGAAATAACCGCGAAACAGTTGTCAAATCGAAAGATTAGGTGTATAATCTTAAGAAATACAAAAATTTCTATGGAGAATGAACACATGAGAGTTTATAACTTTTCCGCAGGTCCTTCGATGCTCCCGCTTCCGGTTCTCGAAAAGGTAAAGTCGCAGCTTACCGATTACAACGGTACGGGAATGAGCGTTATGGAAATGAGCCACCGCTCGAAGCCGTATCAGGAAATCAACGACAAAGCCGAGAGTCTGCTCCGCGAACTTCTTTCCGTTCCCGAAGAATACGATATAATATTCGTTCAGGGCGGCGCGTCCACTCAGTTCGAAGCCGTTCCGCTCAACCTCGGAACGAACAAGAAAGCCGATTACGTCGTAACGGGCAATTTCGCAAAAAAAGCGTTCAAGGAAGCAGGTAAGTTCACCGATGCCGTATGCGTTGCGTCGAGCGAAGACAAGAACTTCACATACATACCCAAGGTAGACGCAAGCTCGTTCAGAAAGGACGCAGACTATGTGCACATCTGCTTCAACAATACCATTTTCGGTTCGCACTGGTCGTATATTCCCGACACCGCGGGAGTACCGCTCGTCGCGGACATGAGTTCCTGCATTCTCAGCGAAGAAATCGACGTAAAGAAATTCGGCGTTATTTACGCAGGCGCGCAGAAGAACGTCGGACCCGCGGGCGTAACGATCGTCATAGTCAGAAAGGATATGCAGGATAAATGTCAGTCCATCTGCCCCACCATGCTCAAATGGTCGACGCAGACAAAGGAAAAGAGTCTTTACAACACTCCGCCCTGCTGGTCGACTTATGTCGCTATGGAAGTATTCCAATATCTCAAGGATAACGGCGGGATCAAAGCGATGCACAAGATCAACGTCGAAAAAGCGGGCTTACTTTACGACTTCATCGACAATTCGGATTTTTACAACAACGGCGTTGCGAAAGATGATCGTTCGCTCATGAACGTACCTTTCGTCACCCGCGATCCCGATACCGACGCGAAGTTTATCGCGGAGGCGGCAAAAGCCGGATTCGTTTCCATAAAAGGACACAGACTCGTCGGCGGAATGAGAGCGAGCATATACAATGCAATGCCCGTCGAAGGCGTGAAAAAACTCGTCGAGTTCATGAAGAAGTTCGAGCTCGAAAATAAATAATACGGAGAAAATAATGAAAAAAATTCTCGCACTGAACAATATCAGCAAGATCGCCGAAAACAAACTCAAAAACGAATATGAGTTCGGCACGGAAATATCCGACCCCGACGCCGTGATCGTGCGCTCGTTCGCAATGCACGACTATGCGCTCCCCGCTTCCGTTCTCGCGGTAGCGCGCGCAGGCGCGGGCACCAACAACATTCCCGTTGCGGAATACGCAAAGAAAGGCGTCGTAGTATTCAACACCCCCGGCGCGAACGCAAACGCCGTAAAAGAGCTTGTAATCGCAGCTCTGCTCATGAGCGGTAGAAAACTCGTCGAAGGCATCAGATGGACGGATACGCTCAAAGGTAAAGGCGCGGAAGTCGGTAAACTCGTCGAAAGCGGCAAAAAAGCTTTCGTCGGCAAAGAGATCATGGGTAAAACGCTCGGCGTTATAGGCTTGGGTGCAATAGGTATTCTCGTGGCAAACGCGGCTCTTTCGCTCGGTATGCAGGTAGTCGGATACGACCCGTACCTCACGACCGAACACGCGCTTCGTCTCGACTCCAAAGTCACCGTGACGGAAAGTCTCGACGATCTTATGAGCGCAAGCGATTTCGTGACCATACATGTTCCTTATATGGAGTCGACGAAGAACACGATCAATGCGGGCAATATCGCAAAAATGAAAAAAGGCAGCGCGATAATCAACCTTGCGCGCGGAGAACTCTGCGATACGGACGCGATCGCGGAAGCGCTCGGCAACGGTCGACTTTCGCGTTACGTAACCGACTTCCCTACCGACAAACTCATCGGAACGGAGAATGTCATTACGCTTCCTCACCTCGGCGCGTCCACACCCGAAGCCGAGGACAACTGCGCGATCATGGCGGTGCAGGAACTCAAGGATTTCCTCGAGAACGGCAATATCCGCAACTCGGTCAACTTCCCCGCTTGCTTCGCTCCCAGACAGGGCGCGTCCAGAATCACGGTAATACACAAGAACGAAAAGAGCGTTATTGCCGCCATCACCGACGTAATAGGCAAAGCCGGATACAATATCGAAAACTTTGTGAGCCAGTCGCGCGGAGATTACGCTTACGCTATCGTCGACACCACCGAAGCAATTTCGGATGTTGCCGTAAAAGAGATCGCCGGTCTTGCAAGCGTCATACGTTGCAGAGTGATCAAGTAAAGAAATAAATCGTATTTATTATTGAAAACATCGGGCTTGATATCAAGCCCGATGTTTTATTATGCTTTAATGCTTTTATTCTATGCGCATAATCGCATCGCTTAAGCCGGAACGTCGATCAACACTTTGTCTCCGTATATCTCTCCGTTCACCATATACGTAACGCTTATATAAGCTTTGCCTTTCGCCTTAAAGGTAATCTCTCCCGTCGCCGGATCTATCTACGTCTACGATATAATGATTTTATCCGTATTTACTTTTCGGTAATAACGGCGACTTCGCCTTTAAGCACTTCGATCTTTGCGCCGGCAAGCGGTTCGTTGCTCGTACCCAAACTGTCGAATCCCGTAAAAACGAATGTCCCCGAATATTTGCAATCGGTAATTTTCACTTCCGCGGTTTCGGTCACGGGAAAGACCGAAAGATAACCGCCCTCGGTAAAAGTTTCCTCGCCGTCGGTCACAAGCATTTCGGTTCCGTTCCCTATTATTTTCGCCCTCGCTCCCGAATGAGATAAATACGACAACAGGCGAAGATTCGCAAACGTATGCGACAACCGACCTCCGAGCGCCGAATATATCTCGAATACTCCGTATCCGCGCTTCAGTCCTTCGTCCGCCGCCGCGAACGAATCGGTCATGTCCTTTATCGGATCGAGAACAATCACGTTTCCTTCGGGTACAAAACCGAGCGAATCGAAATCCCCTATTACGAGATCCGGCTTTATGCCCGCATCTTCGAGATAACCGTATCCGCCGTCCGCGGCGATGACGAAATCGTCCGCCGTCGGACGAAACCGCAATTCGGTACGCTCGCCTGCGCAGACTATATAGCATATTCCTTTTCCGTTCATATCGAACAGTATACAACAAAATAAAAAAACGCGCAAGTCAAACGCTTGACATGCGCCGTATAAACGTTATAGAATATTCACAGCTTAGGGGCGCTGTCGAATGCGACGGCTGAGAATTTGCGGCAATCACGCAAAAGTCCCTTCGAACCTGTGGGTTAGCACCCGCGTAGGGAAAGCATGATTGTAAATTTTCGTATGCAATCGACCGTTCCCTCAAAGAACGGTTTTTTGTTTTTCCCGAAGGAAAAAACGGATATGTATTTTATGTCTGTTCTCAAAGAGGAAAACTCCCTCCCTTCGATCGACGTTTCGCCCGAGTTCAGCACGCCGAACTTCGGATTCGACGGCGTGGACATTCCGGCATGGCTGATGATACTCGTACTGCTCGCCGTCATCGCAATCATCGTCGTTCCGATCATGGTCTACTCGATCGTCCGCTCGAAAAAAACGAATGAAAAATTCGTATTTTCGACCAAAGATCTCGTATACGGCGCGGTATGTCTCGCGATGTCGTATGTACTATCGTTCATCGGACTGTCGCTCAATCTCGGAGGAACGATTACGTTCGCGTCCATTCTGCCAGTGACGGTATACTGCTACTATTTCGGCTACCGCAAAGGCGCGATAATATGCGCGGCGTACATACTGCTTCAGCTTACGCAAAATCCGTTCATAGTCAGCCCGTGGAGCATGTTGCTCGACTATGTGATACCGTATTTCGCGCTCGGTTTCTCGGGCATGTTCGCGTACAATCCGTCCAAACACAAAAAGGCTACGGGAAGCAAGCGGTTTGCGCTCATGTCTCATCGCGGGTATTACATTGGGCTCGCAATATATATAGTGATACGTTATACGAGTCACATACTGTCCGGAGTGATCTTCTGGGATCTGTGGTACGGTCCGGCTCCGCTCGGATACGTGATCGGATTCAGCTTCGGGTATAACTCTTTCTGCCTTATCGACTGGGCTATCGCCGTCGCATCTTCGCTCGCGCTTCTGTCGAGCAAGACATTCGACAAACTCATGATCGACGTATCGGCGGACGGAAGAAACGCATGCGCCGCGTCAAACTCCGACGGAAAGAAGAGCTCTGACGGAAGCATGGCTTCGCAGGCTGACGGACTGGCACATACCGATCCCGGCACAGAAGACCATAAGTGAACTCGATCCCGCGCTGACGAACGGAAGAGGTATGCCGGTGGGCGGTATACTACCCGTGACCACGGCAACGTTTATAAGAACCTGAACGCCTATAAGCGCAGCCATCCCCGCCGAAAGATAGCAACCGAACCTGTCGGCGGCATTCTGTGCGATGACGATAAGCCTGTATATCATGAATACGAACGCGGCGATCGTCAGAACGCAACCGACGAAACCGAACTCTTCGCCTATTATCGAGAAAATGAAATCGCTTTCGGAAAACGGAAGAAACAGATATTTCTGTCTCGAATTGAAAAGCCCGACGCCGAACAGTCCCCCGCTCCCGAGGCTGTAAAACGATTGCAGCAGCTGATAGCCTTCGTCGAGCGGCGACGCCCACGGATCGAGGAATGCGAACAATCTCGCCAGTCTGTACGGCTCGGCGACGATCATAATGACGACAAGCACGCCGAGCGGAACAATAACCGCAATTAGATGCCCGATACGCATGCCGCCTATAATCATAAGCGTAAGCATCAGCAACGCAACGCACATGGTTACGGACATGTTCGGCTCGAGCATTATCAGCAAACAAATAATTCCGCCGACGGCGAGCAAAGGAAGTATTCCTTTGACCGTCGTCATTTTTTTGTAATTCTTCGACATATAAGCCGCAGCGAAAATCACGTAGCCGACTTTTGCGACTTCGCTCGATTGAAGCGTGATAAAACCGAGATTGAGCCAACGGCGCGCTCCGTAGTTTTCCACGCCTATGCCCGGAATGAGTACAAGCGCAAGCAAGGCTATGCTTATTCCGAGAATGACGTATCTTATTTTGTCGAGCTTATGATAATCGAGCAGCGTCATGCCCACCATGGAAACAAGCCCGGCGATCACGCCGAAGATCTGCTTGTACATGAAAAAGAATTCGTTGCCGTAATTCAGTTCGGCATTGTACATCGACGCCGAGAACACCATCAGAACACCGAACGCGAGCAATGCCGCGGTGACGGCGAATAACGGTATATCGTAATGTCCGGAGCGGTCAGACCGAACCGAAAAGTTTTTTGACTTCGCGTTCAAAGGCTTCACCCCGCTCCTTATAATTTTTATATCTGTCGAAACTCGCCGACGCGGGCGAAAACAATACGTTATCGAAACCGCCCGCCGTTGCGACCGACACCGCTTCGGAAAGATCCATGCACGGAACTATGCGGTTATACCCCATGCGCGCCGCGCAGTCGAGTATCTTGGCGCAGTTTGCTCCGACTACGAGCACCGCTCTGACATTTCCCGGCAATCCGCGGAAAAGATTATCGTAATCGTATCCCTTGTCGCTTCCGCCGACTATGAGCGCGACGGAACCCTTCATACAGTCGACGGCGGCGAGAGTCGCTGCGATGTTCGTCCCCTTCGAATCGTTATAAAACGCCGTGCCGTCATATTCGCCCACAAGCGAAATTCTGTGACTGTCCGGCTTAAACTTCGCCAGTCCCTCGGCAATGGCTTCGGGCTTTACGCCGTCCACATAGGCCGCAAGCGCCGCGTTCAGCGCGTTCTCCACATTGTGCCGACCGACCGCCGCAAGCTCGCACGTTCTCATTATAGGCGCGCCCATGACGTAAAGTTTCCCTTCCTTTTCATAGCAATCCTTACCGTTGTAAAGCAGAGTCGGGTTACCGCTCATTCCCACGAGATTGAATTTGGTCGGCACTATAAGATAATCGTCTTTGGTCTGGCGGTCGGCGATACGAAGTTTCGCATGTCGGTATTCGAGCATACTTCCGTGATAATCGAGATGATCCTCGGCAATATTCGTTATACAGGCTATATGCGTTTTAAGCGGCGAAGACTGCAAAAGCTGAAAACTCGAAAGTTCGACGACGGCGCGGTCGTATCCGCCGTCCGCCGCCGCGGCCGCAAACGACCGACCTATATTGCCGCATACGACGGCTTTCGTTCCCGCCGCGGCATATATACTGCCGAGCATTTCGACGGTGGTTGTCTTGCCGTTCGTGCCCGTAACGCCTATAACCGGTTTCGTATTTACAGTCGCGGCAAGACCGATCTCGCCGAATACGGGAAGATCGTGAATACGCGCATATTTATATATCGGATGAGTATGTTTTACGCCCGGGCTTACGATCGCGAAATCGTACCCGGACATATTCGGCGGCAAAAACTCGGTAGCCGTCACCGTGGAAGCGACGCCGAGTTTATCGAGTGCATACGCTGCGCCGCGACCGCTCACCCCGCTGCCTATTATCAGTCCGCGTCCCGCAAAAATCATAATAAATATTATGTTCGTGCTGGCGCTAATATTCGTTTTATATGTTCGTAAAAATCAAAGAAAGCAAAATTACTCCGGCGCCCGCGACAGCCGTTACAGCCTTGTATGCCGTAACTATATGATTCTCGTGCACGCCTTTTTTTTCGAAATGATGATGAAGCGGAGCCATGAGAAAAACGCGCTTCTTGGTCATCTTATAATACGCTACCTGTATTATGACCGACACTGCGCTCGCGACATACATGACCCCCATGATCGCCGCCGACAGCGACAGCCCCGTAAGAACGGACATCGAAGCGAGCAACCCGCCTATGGCGAGCGAACCGGTGTCGCCCATGAATATCCGCGCGGGATAACGGTTATAGCACAAAAATCCGCCGATCGCTCCTATGAAACATGCGATCAACAAAAGTTCGTTGGTCTGAATTTCGGCGGGCGCAAACGCGCATACGATCATGATCAACACGGCAAAGCATACGAGGAAAACAGTAGTTACTCCGCCCGCAAGTCCGTCGAGACCGTCGGTCAGATTGACCGCATTCGTAAAAGCAAGAAAGATGAAAACGTAATAGAAAAGCGCAAAATACGAAAAGTCCACCGGAATATTGACAAACGGCAGATAGACTTGTCCGCCCGTCGAAGTGCCGAAAAACGCAAAAGCCGAAATCAGACAGGCGATCACAAACTGGAGCGCAAGTTTCCACCCCGCGCTCAACCCCTCGTTACGCTTGAAATGCACTTTCAGAAAATCGTCGGTAAAACCGATGATGCCGTAACCGATCGTAACGATCAGGCATACGAGCGCGGTCGAGCCGTCGCCGCGGACGAGCATGGCGAACGGAACGGCGGCGGCAAGGATGATACCCATGCCGCCCATTGTCGGAGTACCGCTTTTGACCGAGTGACTTTCGACATAATGCAGGATAGGCTGTTTCGCCTTGAGCCTGTCCGCGATTTTTATTATGAAAGGCATGAGAGCGGCGGAAAGCATCAGAGCCAGTATAAAACCTATAAGCACTCTTATCATTTCAAAAGCTCCCTCACCGTTTCGGCGTCCGAAAAATGCTCGCGCCTGCCCGAAGTTTCCTGCGTGCTTTCGTGTCCTTTTCCCGCTATAACGACCGTATCGTCCTCCGTGCACATATCGAGCGCACATTCGATAGCCGCCCTTCTGTCCTCGGTAATCATATAATTGGACGCCGAAAAACCGTCGGCGATCTCGCGTATTATTTCCATGGGATCTTCGGAGCGTGGATTATCGCTCGTTATCACGGAGAAATCGGACCGTTCGCTTGCGACCTTGCCCATAAGCGAGCGTTTTCCGCGATCACGGTCGCCGCCGCAGCCGAACACGGTTATCACGCGTCCGGGCGTTATTTCGCGCACGGCGGTAAGAATTTTTCTCAGACCGTCGGGAGTGTGCGCATAATCGACGACAACGCGCTTCCCCGGCTTGCCGAGGATCTCGAAACGACCGTCCACTTTTTTCACACGCCTTACGCCGCGGCGTATCACGTCGGTTTCCATGCCGAGCATGCCCGCGATCGTCGCCGCGCACAACACGTTGCTCATATTGAATCTGCCCGGAGCGCAATACTCGAGCGTCATTATCTCGTCCATGATGTTTGCCACGAACCTGCAGCCTTTTGACGTCGCTTTATATTCTATCCCGAACGCATCGCTCGGATTTTCGCAGCCGTAAGTCAATACGGGGATACGCGCGCTGCGCGCGATTTCTATGCCCGTGTCGTCGTCGACGTTGATTACCGCCGACATGGCGCGCTCGGGCGTAAACAACTGCTTTTTCGCATTGCCGTAAGTCTGCATGTCCTTGAAAAAGTCGAGATGATCCTGCGTAAGATTGGTAAACGCCGCGACAGTGAAACGCATGCCGTCCACTTTTCTGAGCGCGAGCGCATGCGCGGAAACTTCCATAACGACGACTTCTACGCCGCAATCGCGCATTTCGGCAAGCATGCGATGAAGCTCGGGCGGATCCGGCGTCGTCAGAGTCGCCGAGTAAGACTTGTCTCCTATCACGATACCGTTTGTACCGATAAGACCCGTTTTGTGTCCGTCCGCTTCCATTATGCTTTTGACGATATGCGAAGTGGTGGTCTTGCCGTTCGTGCCGGTTATGCCGATCACCGTCATGTGGTCGGCGGGATTTCCGTAAAAAGCCGCCGAAGCGCAAGCAAAACGGGAACGGACGTCGCCGCCTATGAATTGAGGCAACTGAGTTTTAGTCTCCGAATCGGTGACTATGGCAGCCGCCTTGCATCTCTCGGCAAACGCGGCGTCGCTTGCCAGTCTTTCGTCGTTCAGGCAAAAATAGAGCCAGCCGGCTTCGCACTTTCCGCCGTAGCCGATACCGCTTATTTCTATGTCGGAATCAACATCCAATATTTCTTTAAGAAGCATACATTCCTCCTTGCCTGCACAATTATATAGCATTTTACCGCGCATGACTCACCGAAAACAAAAGTAGTCAAATTTCGCGATCACGTCGGCTTCAGGAACTGTCGGGAGGATCGTCGTATTCGAGACGAACAAGTACCGTGTCGCCTACCGCGACTTTAATACCCGCGGCGGGCGTAGTCGAAATTACCTTACCGCTTCCGACGAGATCGACATGAAGACCTGCGGCTTCGAGTACGGCGACCGCTTCTTCGGCGCTCATTCCCGTCACTTCGGGCATATCGATATACTGTTTTTCTTTATCGGTCGAGCGTTCCCAGCCTTCGTAATCCGCTATTCTCGAAAATATACGCCCGGCATACGGAGCCGCGGTCTGACTGCCGTAATATACATATCCGGACGGTTCGTCTACGATGAACAACACCGCATACTTCGGATCGTCGGCGGGCGCAAATCCGACAAACGACGAAACGTACTTCCCCTGAGCCACATGACCGTCTTCGTACTTTTGCGCCGTACCCGTCTTACCGCCTATTTTTATACCTTCCACGCCCGCCTTAGAGCCGCCGCCCTCCGCGACTACGCCTACGAGCATTTCGCGCAGAAGCGCGCTGACGTCCGAAGATATCGGATTGCCGCGTACTTCGGGAGAGTGCGCGTATACCGTGCTTCCGTCCGCACCGCGAACGCTGTCGAGAAAATACGGAGTATAGAGTGTGCCGCCGTTTACCGCCGCGCATACTCCCGAAATCAGCTGCACAGGCGTAACCGCCACCGCCTGACCGAAACCGATGCGCGCGAGATCGACGTTTTTAACGCTCGATTCGTTCATCATTATGCCCGAGCTTTCTCCGAAAAAATCTATGCCCGTCTTGCTTCCGAAACCGAAATCGTGCAGACATGAGTAAAGTTTTTCCGTACCCGTAGACAACGCCAGATTCATAAAGACGACGTTACAGCTGTTTTTTACGCCTTCGGCAAGCGACTGCGATCCGTGCCCTATCGTCCGCCAGCACTTTATGCGCTGTCCGTCCACTATGTGCGACCCGTTGCAGTAAAACCTGCTTTCGGGACTTGTTACTCCGTTCGAAAGCGCCGCAGCCGTCGTAAATATCTTAAATGTCGAACCGGGTTCGTACACGTCTGTCACGAGCTGATTTTTTGACAGCAAGTTCAGAAGATCGATATCGTCGCGCGGAATGTCGTTGAGATCGTAAGAAGGATACGACGCCATTGCCCGTATTGCGCCGCTGTTTACGTCCATTACGATCGCAGAACACGACTTCGCGCCCCATTCGAGCCGAGCGGATACCGCCGCGCTTTCGGCAAACGACTGGATCGACGCGTCTATCGTAAGCGTCATATCGCACCCGCGCACTGCGGGCACATATCTGGTCGTGCCGTCCTCTATCTCTCTGCCGGCAATATCCGCCGACGAATACAGATAACCGTCCAAACCCGAAAGATATTTGTCGTAATACCCCTCGAGCCCGTTCTGTCCCTCTCCGTCGATGTTCGTAAAGCCTATGACTTTGGACAGCATATTGCCGTGCGGATAATTCCGCTTGTATCCCGCGACCGAGTATACTCCCGCAAGATTGGCGTTTTCTATTCTGTCCGCGATTTCGGCGGACACCTGTCGCGCCACCGTGACTTCGCTTTTTTGCTGTGACAACATATCCTCGACCTTTTTTCTGTCAAGCGACAGTTCGGCCGACAGCAACGACGCCACCGCGTCATCGTCCTTTACGGCGTTCGGACGGATATATACGGTATATACAACGACGTTATCCGCAAGCACTTCGCCCGACGAATCGTAAATGATCCCGCGCGGCGCTTTGAGCGGAATATCGCGATACCATTGCTCCGTCGCTTTGGACGTCAAAAAGCCGCCCTTGATGATCTGAAGAAAAAACAGTCTGCCCGCAAGAAGACAAAACAAAAAGGCTATTGATACAAGAACTATCAATAACCTCTTTCGTGTTTTAGTTATGCTGTTGCTTTGTCGCAATAAATCAGCCTCCGAATACAGAATTGAACCAATCGCGGATACTGTCGAATATCCCGCTTTCGTCTTCCGTATTCCCGCCGATGCCAAGCTTGTCGAACGATCCGATTTCGCTGTCGTCGATTGCAACCATGCCGAGTTCTTCGGCTTTATCCGCAATGACGGAAGCGTTGTCGAGAAGCGCAAGCCCTTCGCGCTGCAACGCGATCGTTTCTTCCTGTTGTGCTATTACGGATTCGTAATTCGTTACCTGAGCCGATACGCTGCTTACGGCAACGCCTGTCGCTATGATCCCCGCCACTACCGCAAGCACTATACTCATGTAGATCACAAGCGCGCGTTTTGCGGTCGGCGAAAGTTTCTGCTCTTTTATTACGGGGGTCGCGACTTTGCGTTCCGTCTTTTCCGCTCTCCTGCTTGCCATGATGTCGGGCATCACTTCGCGAGCGGACTTTCTGACGGGCGCGGCTGTTACTTCACGACGGACTTCCGTCGCGTGTTCGGTTGTTTCTTTCGTCGTAACCGTATCGTACACAGACTCCGCGGAAGGCTGTGCTACCTCTTCCTCTTTATCGGACTCGGTAACATAGCTGCGCATATTAAGCAGATCGTCGCTGAATTCTCTGCGCTCCGCTTCCGCTCTGTAAGTATCGTCGACTTCGGCAAAACCGCCGAATCTGTCTTCGTCGCGTTCGATACGTCTTTTGCTTGTTACCATTGTATTTCCCTTCCTTGCTGATTATTACAGTTTTTCCGCCGCTCTCAGTGACGCACTTTTGCTTCTGCTGTTGTTTTCCCGTTCCTCGTCGGTTGCCTTCTTGTTTGTCTTTATGATCTTTATCTCGGCTTTATGACCGCACACGCAAATCGGTATGGATTTGTCGCACAGGCAATCCGTCGCCATAGTTTTCATTGTTTTTTTGATTATCCTGTCCTCGAGCGAATGGAATGTTATCACGCACATGCGCCCGCCGCGCTTAAGCCGTCCGATAATACCTTCCACGGCTTCTCCCAGTCCGTCGAGTTCGCCGTTTACCTCTATGCGAAGCGCCTGAAACGTCTGCTTCGCAGGATGTCCGCCTTTGCGGTGCGGCACGCTGTTTTCTATGAGCGTCGCAAGCTCGCCTGTCGTACGTATGTCACCGTTTTCCCGTTTGCGAACGATATTGTTTACGATACGTTTTGCAAACGGTTCTTCGCCGTATTCGTACAGCACTTTAAGCAGATCTTCGGGAGAATAGCCGTTGACGACGTCGTATGCCGTCAGTCCGCCGCGCGTATCCATACGCATATCGAGCGGCGCGTCGAATCGGTAAGAGAATCCTCTCTCCGCTTCGTCGAACTGATGGGACGAAACACCGAGATCGAGCAAGGCTCCGTCTAATCCGTCTATTCCGAGACCGTCAAGCACTTCTGCGAAATTCTTGAAGTTGTTTCTTACCAACGTGTATCGACCGCCGAATCCTTCTCCGTCGAACAACTTCCCCGCATAAGCGATCGCGTCGCCGTCGAGATCGGTCGCGATTATGCGTCCGCCCTTTTTCATTATGCCGAGCGAGTGTCCGCCGCCGCCGAGCGTTCCGTCGAAATAAATTCCGTCGCGCCTGACGTCGAGGGTTTCGAGCACCTCGTCAAGCATTATGGGAGTATGATAGAACATCAGTCGGCTTTGGGCTCTTTGCCCATGCTGTTGAATATATCGTCGAGGTTTATCGCGCTGTCGTACTCGTTCCAGACTTCTTCCGCCCAAAGCTCCACACGGTCGCGGACTCCGATACTGATAACGTTCTTTTTGATACGTCCGTATCCGAGCAAGTGAGGCGGAATGATTATTCTGCCCTGCTTGTCCTCCTCGAAGAACTCGCCGTTCGCGAAAATTTCGCGCATTATATGGATCTTCGGATCAGCCGAATAGCCGTCGACGTCGTCGAACTTGTCCGACAATATCTGCTCCGCCTTATCGCGCGGAAAGATGTAAAGACAGTGCTCTCTGCCGATCGTAATAAAAGGATTCGGACCGAGCGCGTCTTTGAATTTCGCCGGTATTCTTATTCTGCATTTGTCATCCATCTGATGACTGCTTCTGCCTGTCAAAAACATTCGGTTCGCCTCCTTTTCGTTACTTTCGTATAATATAGCACACTCAAATAAGCGATGTCAACCACATATGACCATTTTTCTCCAAAATTTTCCCCACAGATGCTATTTTTTGTGTAAAATTAAAAAAGGAACGAAAAAATACTTTCGTTCCTTATGACACTCGAAAAAATATAGAATTATTGTTCTATGCCGTCTTCGTCCGCAGGTTTGAAATCGATCTTGCCGTTTTCCACCGAATCGCACCTTACTCGCACCGCGGCTCCTATAGTCCAAAGTTTATCATCCGCCTTGAGCGTATGAAGTTTTTCGTTGTATTCTGCGTCGTCGCCGAGGTTTTCTTTGCGGATCAGTCCTTCGATACAGTTCGGAAGTTCGACAAACAATCCCCACTCGGTGACCGACGAAACTATGCCGTCGAAGCACTCGCCTATCTTCGACTTCATATATTCGGCTTTCTTTATGTCGTCTGCGCGACGCTCGGCGGTCATTGCGATCTGCTCGCGTACCGAACTCTGAGACGCGGCTTCGATAACGGTTTTTGCATAACGCTTTATATACGCGCCGCCGCGGGCAAGATAATCGGAAATTATACGATGAATCTGGAGATCGGGATATCGTCTTATCGGCGAAGTAAAGTGACAATAATGCTTGAGCGCAAGACCGAAATGCCCCGCATCTTTCGTCATATATTTGGCTTTTGACATAGAGCGAAGCCCTATTCGGCTTATGGCGCGCTCGTTCGGAGAGCCTTTCACGCTCGAAAGCAAAGCGGCGTAATCTCCGGGAGTGCCGCCCGAAAACGATATTCCGAGCGTTTCGAGATAATCCATATATGCCAGTTCTTTTTCGGGCGGAGGCGCTTCGTGCACGCGGTACACGAACGGCGCTTTCATCTTATCGAAGATCGTCGCCACCGATTCGTTTGCGGCAAGCATAAATTCCTCGACTATCATATGACTGATCTTATGTTCGTACAGTTGCACGTCCACGCATACGCCGTCGTCGTCGAGTATTATTTTGGCTTCGGGCAATTCGAATTCTATGCTTCCGCGGTTGCGGCGTCTTTTATTCAACAGTACGGCAAGCTCGAGCGCATAACCGAGCATCTCGCATACGTCCGCATTCTCTTCGCGAGCTTTTTCGTCGCCTTCGCAGATCGCCGCCACATTATCGTAATCCATTCTCCGTTTGGTTTTTATCAAGCCTTTTGCAACGCGCGCAGACGTGATATTACCCGCTTTATCTATATTCATTATACAAGACAGCGTCAAACGGTTCACCGCGGGATTGAGAGAACAGATACCGTTGGAAAGCTCACGCGGGAGCATGGGAAACACACTGCCCGGGAAATACGTGCTCGTACCGCGCTTGAACGCTTCCTTGTCTATAACTCCGTTTTCGCGCACATAATGCGACACATCCGCAATATGCACGTAAAGTTCGTAACCGCTCCCCTTTTTCTTTACGCAGATCGCGTCGTCGAGATCCTTCGCGTCTATCCCGTCGATCGTCACCACGATATCGTCTCTGAAATCTTCGCGCCCCGCCATATCCTCTTTGGACACTTCGAATGCGACCGATCGCGCGACCGCCTCCACCTCTGGCGGAAACTCTTCGTTCAGACCGTAAGCACGCGCCACGGACAGTATATCCACATTCTTGACATTGGGCTGACCGAGGACTTCGAGCAAATCGCCGAAAAGCGTATCGCCTTCGCGCTCGACGGGAACGCCGACCACTTTATAGCCGAGCTTGGGCTTAAGCCCGCACATATCGTCTATCATGAAAATGCGGCAAACCTTTCCGTCGTCGGGTACGATCGCGGGACGGCCGTTTTTGGTTTCGGCATAAGTGCCTACGACATAGACCGTCGTCTGCTGCGTAACTTCTTTTACATCGGCTTCGCGCTTTCCGTTCTTCCCGTCCGTCGTCACTCTTGCGATAACGCGATCGCCGTTAAGCGCGCCGCCCAATCCCGAGGGCGGAATGAAAATATCTTCGCCGCCGTCGTCCGGGGTCAGGAACGCAAAGCCTTTTCCGGTGCCGCGATATACGCCCGAAACAAGTTTGCCCGTATCCTTTTTCTTTTTGCGAAAATCCGCCGGCGAACGATCGCCGCGACGTTTCTTTCCGCTTCCTGTCTTTTTCGATCCGACATTTTTCTTTTTCATACTTCTCTTAAATTCCCGTATTTTTACTAAAGACATGACTGTCCGACTGTTGCCGAAAGAACAATACGATTTTCATATCGAATTGCCGCGGCATAACGCCGTATTACGACGATAATAAGACGAACATACCGTCCCGCATTTGCACGGGAAGCGGTACTGCGCGTTTTAGAGCCGAGAAAGACAAGGCGCGCGAGGAAAACCCGAAGGAAATAACCGAGGGCTTTCACAGCGCAATGCCGTATTTCGACGGCTATAAGACGAGCATACCGTCCCCGAACAAAAAAAGCAGCGGTCGTGTTGCCGCTGCCTTATTCGATTGTTTGTTAAGCGCCCGTCTGGTCGAAGCAAAGGGTGATGAAGAATACCACCGCAATGACCGCCATAATCACCGCAAGAACGGTGGTCGCGGTTTTCATAAAACCTTCCGTCGAACGCTTTTTGTTTTTGGTATAATACGTTTCCGTATTATCTATCGCGCTGACGCCGGTCGTGTTTGCGGGCTGAAAGAAGATCGTAACGATCACGGCAAGCGCAAGCACCGCTTCCACTATGATGAGCACCGTGCGGATAACCTGAAGTACCTCCGCCGCTTCCTGTGCTATTGAAATCAAACTGTTGAACATATCTACCTCTTAAGTCTTGTCTGTTTTACAATCTTGATTATTATATCATATAGAAAGCGGATATGCAAGCGGTTTGGGCTTTATTTT
>CAJUKR010000033.1 GCA_910587025.1 uncultured Christensenellaceae bacterium | reverse complement strand
CATCGCTTGAAAGTGCAACTCTTATAAAATTTTTGTTTTTTAATCCCTATGGGAATTGCGCTTTAACGGTAACGCTCATGTTTCCTTTTTCCGATATTCCGATCAGATGTTGAGCAAACGAAGAATGTGTTTGCTTACGATCATAAGAATAAGGTCTACGAGCCAAATGATGTTCCAACCGAGAAGGATGCGAAGAATACCCGCAACGATCTTGCCCTCGGAAATTCTGGTTACTGCGCCGCAGATGAGTGCGGTGATGGGGATAATCGCCAAAATCACGCTGACGATATAATCGAGACCGAAATAATCGCTCTTTTTACTTGCCATATTGTATATCCTCCTTTAATTTATGAATTAATTATACACCTTTCCGAAAATAAAAGCAACACAATTTTCACATATTTTTCACATTTTTATAAATTATTATGAATTATCGCGTAAAATATTTTCCGCCTTTTTTCCACGCCGAGCATCCCCGCTTGACTTTTGACGTTCTATAATGTATTCTTATTGCGAAATAATTATGCTGAGACTTATGAAGTATCTTAAGGGATATGTTCCCGAAGCGGTTCTCGCACCGTTTTTCAAAATCATCGAAGCCGCAATCGAACTCGCCGTTCCGCTTATCGTCGCATTTATGATCGATACGGGAGTAAGCGGCGGCGATATGACGCTCGTCGTCGTTTGCGGCGCGGTAATGGCGGGGCTCGGTCTTATCGGACTCGGATTCTCGCTTGCCTGCCAATATCTCGCGTCCAAATCGGCGGTAGGGTTCGGTTGCAATCTGCGACGCGCTCTTTACGCGCACATTCAGCGAATGAAACTCGGTGACGTCGATCGGATAGGTACCGGAGCGCTTTTGTCGCGCATGACGACGGATGTCGCGCAAGCCCAGCAAGGATTCGCCATGTTCTTAAGGCTTATGCTTCGCGCGCCGTTCATTGCCGCGGGCGGAATAATAATGAGCGCCATAGTCGCGCCCAATCTCTGGTATATCGGGCTTATAGCTGGCGCGGCGGCTCTTATCGTACTCATCGTAATAATGAAAATATCCGTTCCCCGCTTTTCGAAAGCGCAGGCGCGGCTGGACGAAATCAGCTCGCTTACGGGTGAAACGATCAAGGGAGAACGCGTGATACGCGCGTTCGCGGGAGAAAAACGCTCGGAAGTCAAATTCGCGGCGGCGACCGAAAAACACAGCAAAGCCGCGACGGGAGCGGCTGTCGCGTCCTGTCTTCTCAGTCCGCTCGCAGGGGTAATAATCAATCTCGCCGTCGTCCTTCTTATACTCCTCGGAGGTAACGAAGTAAACGCGGGTTCGCTCAGTCAGGGCGACCTAGTCGCACTCGTAAACTATATGTCGCAGATATTGCTTGCGCTCGTCGCGCTGTCCGTATTGCTCGTACTCGTGTCGCGCGCGCTCAGTTCGGCGGAAAGGCTCAACGCCGTGCTCGACATGCCCGAAGACGGCGATGGCGAAGGCGCGACCCCCGACCCCGACGCGCCGCTTATCGAAATGGAAAATGCATCATTCTCGTTCGGCGGCGAAGAAAATGCGGTCGGCGGGCTGAACTTCACGCTCGGAGCGGGCGAAGTGCTCGGCGTAATAGGAACGACGGGAAGCGGCAAATCCACGATTGCGGGACTGCTGACGAGGTTTTACCGCGCAAGCGAAGGAACAGTGAAAATCGCGGGAAACGACGTCGGAGCATATACCGACGAGCAGCTCCGTTCGCTTGTAACACTCGCCCCGCAAAAACCGTTGCTGTTCGCGGGAACGGTGCGGAGCAATCTCGCTCAGAGCGGAATAAACGACGACAAACGCATGACGGACGCGCTTGCGGCAACCGAAGCGTGGGGATTCCTCGAAAAAAAGAACGGGTTGGATACCGAAGTACGGCAAAAAGGCTCGAACTTCTCGGGCGGCGAAAAACAACGTCTGTCGCTCGCCAGAGCCGCGCTCAAAGAATCGCCCGTGCTTATTCTCGACGACGCCGCGTCCGCGCTCGATTATGTGACGGAAGCCAGGGTAATGAAAAACATTCTTTCGGACAAAAGCCGCGCGGTAATAAACATCTCTCAGCGTCCGGGCAACGTCAGACACGCCGATAAAATACTCGTACTCGACGGAGGAAAAGTCGTCGGGCTCGGTACGCACGACGAACTTATGCGGTCGTGCGAGCTGTACGCAAACATGGTGGTGAACGGATGAACAAGCGCGTTATTTCCAGATTGATGTCATACGCCTTCCGCCATAAGGCTTGCTTTTTCGGAGGGCTTGCCGCCATAATAGCAGGCACGGCGCTCAATATGGTCGCGCCCATTCTCGTGGGTCGCGCGATCGACCTTGCCGTCTACTGCGGAACTGATTTCGCCATGATCGGACGGTACTGTATAATCATAGCGGCATGCGTCACGCTGTCGGGCGCGCTCGTGTGGAGCGGAAATATTCTGCTCTCCAAACTCGCGTTCATGACCGTGCGCGACGTACGTCGGGAACTTTACGAAAAATTGCTTACTCTCCCCCTCGCCGAGATCGACGGGCGCAGTCGCGGAGATCTTATGGCGCGGATGTCCACGTTCGGAGAAAATCTTTCGGACGGACTTTATCAGGGGCTTCTTCAGCTCTCGTCGGGAGCGATCACGCTCGCAGTCACGCTCGTATGCATGTATACGCTCAACTGGGCGGTTGCGACGACCGTCGTATGCCTGACTCCGTTTTCCGCGCTTGTGGCGGTAATGATCGCCAGACGCAACCGAGTATCGTTTGCGCAACAGTCCGCCAACATGAGCCGAATGAGCGGAACGGCGGAAGAATACTTTGCGGGAAGCAGAGTGCTCAGAGCTTACGGCTGTCTGCCATCGAGCGAAAACGATATGGAAAAACTCAACGCCGACCTTTTCCGAAGCGGGCTTAAAAGCCAGTTCGCCGGAGCGCTCGTCAATCCCATGAGCAGGCTCGTAAACAATATGGTATACGCCGCGGTTGCGATAGTCGGTGGATTGTTCGTAATCGGAAGCGGCGGCTGGTCGGCGAATATAGGCGCGGCGCTTACCGTCGGCGGTCTGTCCGCGTTCCTCTCTTACGCCAATCAGTTCGCACGGCCTTTCAACGATGTGACGAGCGTTACGGCGGAGCTTCAGACCGCTTCGGCCGCAGGCAACAAAATATTCGAGCTTCTCGACATCAAAAGCGAAGACAAAGGCGGCGACAAGCTCCCCGAACTTCCCGTCGATTATATCGAACTCGACGACGTCGCTTTCTCGTATACACCGGATAAACCTTTTATTCAAGGTCTCGATTTCCGCGCCGACGGCGGCAAAAAAGTCGCGATCGTAGGTACTACGGGCAGCGGCAAAACCACCGTCATAAATCTGATAATGCGTTTCTATGACGTGACTGGCGGCAAGATCGTCTACGACGGAGAAAACATCGAGCTGTTCACGCGCGAAGGCGTGCGAAAATCGTTCGGCATGGTACTTCAGGAAACCTGGCTGTTCGGCGGTACGATCAAAGAAAACATCACGTACGGCAAACCGGACGCAACCGACGACGAGATCTTCGCCGCGGCAAAGGCGGCTCATCTCGATAAATTCGTTTCCACGCTCGAAAACGGATACGATACCGTGATCTCGGGCGACGGCGAAGAACTGAGCGAGGGACAGAAACAGCTTATCGCCATAGCGCGCGTATTCCTCGCTTCGCCCGAAATGCTTATCCTCGACGAAGCCACGGCGTCCGTAGATACGATGACCGAACGCGCGGTGCAATCGGCTTTCGCCGAACTTCTCAAAGGCAAAACCACGTTCGTCATAGCGCACCGCCTTTCCACCGTACGCGACAGCGATCTTATCGTCGTCATGGACGCCGGACGCATAATCGAGAAAGGTACGCACGACGAACTTGTGGCGCTCGGCGGAATGTATACGCAAATGCTCAAAGCCGCAGGCGGAGAATAAATATCGGTCAGACAAAATTTACGTTACGTATTTTACAAAAACAGCCGCGCGGGATCAACGCGCGGCTGTTTTATGCGGCGACACGGGAATTACAAATGAGGAAAGCGCGTTCGCAAAAGTTCGAAAAGACAGTCGGCAAAATGTTCAGCGCCGTAATTGCCGCGATTCGCGCGCGCATTGTTTCGATACCCGTCCAGTTTGCCGGGATCCGCCGCGAAATCGGCGATCATGCGCGCGACCTTCCGCGGATCGAATTCGTCGACGGCGCACCCTACTTTCCGCACATAATAATCGCCTATCCGTTTTTCGATCCCCGTCGCATGTTTGGTAATGACTGACGGAACGCCGAAAAACGTAGGTTCGGCAATGATATTTCCGCTTTTCCCGCAGAACAGATCGGCGGAAGCCATAAACTCGAATACGTCGGGGCGAAAACTCTGCGGATACATTTCGGTACGATCGCCGCAAACGGCAGCGTTCAGTTCGCGATAAAGTTCGTCGTTTTTGCCGCAGAGCGGAATCAAAATGACGGGCAGATCGAGCGCAATCACGCTTTTGCATATCTCTTTCATTTTTCCGAGACCGTAGCCGCCTTCCGCCAGCACTACGGTAAATTTGTTTTCGTCGAGTCCGAGTTTGCGGCGATTGACTTTTTTATCGGGATCGACGGCGAACGCTTCTTCCCGTATCGCGAACGGCACAAGACGCAGATTGTCGCGGTCGAAACGACGGCGATATTTCTTCAGCGCGGTTTCGTAACCCGTCGACATGGATATGGCCGTAAGATCGGCGGGATAACGGAACAATGCGTTGATATGCGCATCGGGCACATATACGGCGGTCAAAGGTTTGGGCGAAAGCCGTTCGGCATAATAGTTTGTCGCCCAGTGCGTGCTTACGACAAGATCGGGACGCAGTTGCTCCATGCGCGCGACTGCGGCGGCGTAAGCCCCGCGTACACGAACTTTCATTGTCGCCCAACTGCTGATTCGCGTGCCGAATAACGTCATAACGAAAGTGGAAAGAAAGCCGTAAAACGTATGCCTGTTCTGTTTTACGACTTCTTCGCCGATAAATTTCCCGAATGCACGCAAATGCCTGTCGTCCGAATCTCCGAAAAAAGACGTCCGGACGCATTGCGTTATGTCGCCGTATTTTTTTTCGAACGCGTCGGCAATACTTTTCAGCGGCATAATATGTCCCAGACCCGCTTCGGCAAAAGGAAAAATAATACGCGGTTTATCCATTGTCCCCCCATCTGTACGGTAATAATGTCGGATGCGCCATCCCCTCATTACGATGCGTTCCGACATTTTCTTCAAATGTTTTACAATTTAATTTTAATACATTATTGCATAAATGTCAAGACATTTGCGCTAAGTAGTTAGTACAAAATTATATTACAATTAGTGCATGGATATATTAAACAAAATAGACGAATTGAGAAAATCGAAGGGCTGGTCCATGAACAAACTGGCGGTAGAAGCCGAACTGACACAATCGACGATCGCTCATATGTTTTCGCGCGGAACGACTCCGTCTCTTCAGACCTTGCTCAACATATGCGATGCTTTCGGAATTTCCGCCGCCCAGTTTTTTTCGGAAGAAACCGAGCCCGAATACCTTTCCGCCGACGAAAAGGAACTTCTGAATAATTATCGAAGGCTCGACGAAAAACAAAAAGAGGCAATAAAAAATATCGCCTCTTTATTATAAACCGCCGAAAATCATTTATTTTCCGATCTTTATTATAAGAACGTTTACGTCCGCCGGAGTTACGCCGGGGATACGGCTCGCCTGCCCGACTGTAAGCGGTCTTACTTTACATAGTTTCTCACGCGCTTCCATGCGCAGTCCGTGCATACCCATATAGTCTGTATCGGGGGAAAGCGGCATATCTTCCACGCGCTCGGTCTGGCTTCGTACTTTTTCCTGACGGTCGAGATATCCCGAATAACGTACGTCCGTGAAAAACGATTCCGCTTCGTGCGGGGACAGAAAATCGAGTACGTCCCAGTGCCGCATAAGCATTGCGGGCGTGATCTCAGGACGTTTGATAAGACCTCCGAGCGTTGCGCCCGACAGCGGCAACGGATTGCCCGTTTCGGCAAAAATACCCTCTATGACGGCGCGTGGAGCGCCGAGCGAAAGCAACGACTTCGCTTTCCCGAGCTTTTTCGTCTTTTTCGAAAGCAGGCTCATGCGCTTTTTCCCCGCAAGTCCGACGCGGAATCCCTCGGGAGTAAGTCTTTCGTCCGCGTTATCCTGTCTGAGCGACAGTCTGTATTCCGCCCTGCCCGTCATCATGCGATACGGTTCGTCCGTACCGACGGTCACGAGATCGTCTATCATAACGCCGATATACGAACCCGAACGGCGAAGTATCATAGGCGGTTCTTTCCGAAGTCTGAGCGACGCGTTCACGCCCGCGACAAGTCCCTGCGCCGCCGCCTCTTCGTACCCCGACGTTCCGTTCACCTGTCCCGCGAAATACAATCCGCCTATACGCTTGTGCTCGAGCGTCGGAAGGAGCTCCAGCGAATTTATGCAATCGTATTCTATGGCATATGCGTCGCGCATTATGTGCACGTTTTCGAAACCGTCTATAGTCCTGTACATCTCGACCTGAACGGAAGCGGGAAGTCCCGTGGAAATGCCCTGAACGTACATTTCCTTCGTACCGTCGCCCTCCGGTTCGAGAAAAAACGAGTGCCGCGTCTTATCCGGGAATTTGACTATCTTGTCCTCGATACTCGGGCAATACCGCGGACCGGTGCCCTTTATCGTACCGTTGTACTTGGGCGCAAGATGCAGATTGTTTCTTATAACGTCGTGCGTGCGCTCGTTGGTATAACCGAGATAGCATATCTCGCGCGAGCCGCGTACCTTTCCCGACAACGCCGAGAACGAATAAAGTCCGTCCTCGCCTCGCTGGATCTCGAGTTTATCGAGATCGACGGAATCTTTATGAACGCGGGCGGGGGTGCCCGTCTTGAACCGACGGATCTCGATGCCGAGCCCGAGCAGGCTCTGCGTCAGATGCGACGCGCGCGGAAATCCAGCCGGGCCCTGAGGAAGGATGACGTCGCCGACGATTATATCCGCGCCGAGGTATACGCCCGAACAAACGATGACGGTCGGCGCGCGGTAAGTCAGTCCGAACACCGTAGTCACGCCCGAAACCTTACGCGATCCGTTTTCTTCTTCGATCAGGATTTCTTTCGCTTCTCCCTGACGAAGCACGATATTCGGCTCGTTTTCGAGCACACTCTTCATATACGCATGGTATTTATATTTGTCGATCTGCGCGCGCAGACTGCGCACCGCCGGACCTTTCGACGAATTTAGCATACGCAGATTGGTAAGACACTTGTCCGCCGCCACGCCCATTTCCCCGCCGAGCGCGTCGATCTCGCGTACGAGATGTCCTTTGGCGGTACCGCCTATCGACGGATTGCATGCCAGCCAGCCTATATTGTCGAGCGACACCGAAAGAACGAGCGTACGCATTCCCGTCCGCGCGAGCGCGAGCGCGGCTTCCGTTCCCGCATGTCCCGCGCCGATAACTATTCCGTCGAATTCGAAATCTTTTTCCATATGCTCCGTAAATATCAGTCTGTTTTTGCGCAAAAACCTTTTCACACACTTGACACGTCAATTATACTTGATTATAATAAATATTGCAAGCCGTAGGCAACAAAAAAGCGGTAAATTCGTTAAGGAGACGAAAATTTATGGCAAACGAAATAAAAGCCGTCATCGAACTCGAAGACGGACGGGAAATCAAATTGAAATTATATCCGGAAATCGCTCCGATAACGGTAAAAAATTTCGTCGGACTTTGCGCAAATAACTTCTACGACGGACTTTGCTTTCACCGCGTGATACCCGACTTCATGGTTCAGGGCGGAGGGTTTACGGACAAAAACGGAAAGCTGGTCGAAAAACACGCTCCGAAGACGATACGCGGAGAATTCAGACTGAACGGGGTCGATAATCCGCTGTCGCATAAGCCAGGCGTCATATCTATGGCTCGCACAAGCGTTCCCGACAGCGCGTCGTCGCAGTTCTTCATCTGCACCGCGGATTGCAAATTCCTCGACGGACAGTATGCCGCGTTCGGCGAATGCGAGGACAAAGAATCGACGAATATCGCGATCGGGATAAGCGCGGTAGACACTCATTCCGTGGACTATTTCGACGATGTTCCGGTAAAACCCGTCATAATAAAAACGATAAAAATAACCGAGAATGCGGCTGATTAATTTCCGTACTTTTCCGATAATTTTCGCACTTACCGCGGTCGGCGTACTGTTTTCGCTGACCGCTTGTTTTTTGTTTCCGCTCGGCGTCGCTCTGCTCGGATGTCTGACTGCGGGCATTATCGCGCTCGGTGTGATGTGCGCCGTCCGACGTGAAACGTACAAAGCGATCACATTCATGCTCGCGCTCGCCGTTTCGGCGGTAACGTGCGCGATGTTTTTCGTTACCGCCGAGGATTACGCAAACCCCGAGGTCGGAGAAAAACTCATAATCGGCAGAGTGACCGAACATTACGAGTATACCGACGACGGATTTATCGCGACGCTGACCGATCTGTCCTTCGACGGAATGCCGATAAGCGGCAACGCCGAATTATACTTAAACGGCGCAAGAGAAAGTTTTTACGAAACGGAATGCGGATATATTATCGGCGTGCGCGCCGAGCCGATCGGCATAGAACTTTTCGGCGGCTCAGTCAATGCGAGCGCGGTCAGGAGCGGATTGAAATATCGTATTTATGCGGATTCGGACAAACTTGCGGGCATCGAGCCGGGCGAAGGCACGCCGCTCGAAACCATGCGGATCGGACTGCGCGAACATCTGCTTTATGCAATGGGCGACGAAGCGGGTTCGGTCGCGTACGGCATGACGGCGGGCGACCGCTTTCTGCTGTCCGACGAGGTCTCCGACACTTTCGCAAAAACGGGCATCGGACATATTCTCGCCGTCAGCGGTCTGCATATCGGACTGATCGCGGCGCTTATCACGCGCCTGCTTTCTCTCTGCCGCCTGCCTATGCCGATAAATCGGATAATAACAACCGTACTGCTACTTGCATATGTCGTCTTTACGGGCGGAAGCCCGAGCGCGGTCAGAGCATTTATCATGTACACGATTTTTTTGTTCGCGCCTGTGTTCGGGCGGCGCGACCCGCTCAATTCGCTGTGTCTGGCGGGGACGGTATGCCTGTGCATATCGCCGTATTATCTGTTCGACTGCGGATTTCTTATGTCTATGTGCGCAGTAGGCGGACTGATCCTGTTTTCTTCCGCGACGGCGAAATTTCTGCAAAACAAATTGAAACTACCCAAGTTCGCCGCAAACGCCGTAAGCGCGGCGCTGTCCGTTCAGCTCGCGATCACGCCGGTAACTGCGGTTTTCTTCAAACAGTTATACCTGTATTCACTTCCCGTAAACGCGCTGTTTATGGGCGCGCTCGGAGCGATGTTCTCATTCCTCGTTCTGTGTTTGCCGCTGTCCTTTGCTCTCCCGGCGCTCCTCGTGCCGTCGGGGTTTTTTATAAAACTCATGCTCGGAGCTTGCTCCGTATTGAGCGGACTTCCCGCCGCAAGCATAACGATCCAGCTTTCTCCGCTCGCGCTCGCCTTACCCGCAGTGCTGTTTCTTATGTCGAGATTCGTAATGTCGCCGCATAAGAAATTCGTCAATCTCGTACTGACCGCCGTACTGTTTACCATCGCGATAGGTTCGGAAAACGGTCTGAAAGATACCGACGCGATGCTCGCCGTGGGCGGAAGCGACACACTGACGGTAATATACGACGGCGACGAAAGATATCTGATCGGAGACCTGACCGACGCAGACGCCGCGGTAAACGCAATACGCCGATCGCGCGTAAGCGAAACCCGCTTTACCGTTTATACGACGACACTGAACGAAAAAACGGCGGAAGGCATAACCGAACTGTCGCGTACTTTCGACATTACCGAAGTCCGCTTCGCAATGAGCGGAGATATAAGCGGTCTGAAAACGATAGCGGCAACGGAAATCCCGCTCGTCGGTACAGAGCGGTCTGACGGAAAGTTCGACGTTGCGACTGTAGGCGGAAAAGTGCGCGGCTGGCTGTACACTTCTCACGGCAAAACGGCGTTCGTGTCCGACGGTTTCGCGCCCGAATTCGTGACCGAAGCGGCGGACGTCGTGCGGTGCAAATACGCATACGAAAAAACGCCGTCCGCAGTATATATGACGTCGTGGAGCGGCGGCGACTACGTAACCGACTATAACTCATCGTATATGTTCGACTTTTCGATCGGCAAAGTCCGCAAAGTATAAACCGCATTAAACTTCTTACATAAAACCCCCGTCGGTCGACCGACGGGGGTTGTTGTATTTGTTCAGCTCACCGAAAAAACGTATCCGATAAAATGCTCGCGTTTTTCTCCCGCCGGAAGAATGGGCGGAACAAACCCACGCGTGTTGACGGCGTTCGGGAAGTACTGCGGCTCCAGACAAAACGCGTCGTAAGGATAATATCTGCGGCTTTTGCCCTTCGCGCCGTTTAATCCGCCGCCCGTATATAACTGAAGCCCGGGCATATCGGTATAAAGATCGAGCGTAATTCCGCTCTTTTCGCAGGTCGCGGTCGCTGCATGCTCGGAGATCAGCGCCAAATTGTGATCGTATCCGCCGGTAAGCGCCAGGTCGACGTCATCCGTACGTTCGCCTATCGTGTGCGGAGAAACAAAGTCAAACGGCGTACCCGACACCCGTCTTACCTCGCCCGTCGGCACGCGGGCGGACGACAGCGGAGTGTACGCGTCGGCGCGGACGCAAAGTTCCGTATCGCCGACATTTCCGCTTTCTTCGCCGCCGAGATTAAAATAAATATGACAGGTAGGATTCCACAACGTATCGCGGTCGCTTTCGGCTTCGAAGCGCACCGAAAGCGCGTTGCCGTTCAGTTCGAAACGAACGCGCATAACGAGCCGCCCCGGGAAACCCTGATCCCCGTCCGGGCTGTCGAGCGACAGTACGAGCGCGTCCCCGTCGATCTCCGCCTCGTAAAATCTCTTATCGTAACCGTTTACGCCGCTGTGATTACAGTTCTCTCCGTCGTTGCGATCGAGTTCATACTCTATGCCGCCGAGCGCGAATTTCGCTCCCGATATGCGGTTCGCCACGCGCCCGATAATCGCGCCCGCATAAGACCCCGACTCAAGATAATCCGATATCGAATCGAAGCCGAGACAAACGTTCTTTTTCCCGCGCGGAGTATTTACGCGGATAAACTGCACTATGCCGCCGAAGTCGGTCACGCCGACTTCGAGCTCGGACGATGTCATCGTATACAGAAAAACGTCGCGACCGAACGCCGTATCGTATTTCGTTTTGAGTATCATCGGTCGTATGTCTCCTTATTTTCAGCCCCTGTAGCCTTTCGGGTTCTTACTCTGCCACTTCCAAAGCGACGCGCACATATCGTCAAGTCCGAGCTTCGCTTCCCAGCCCAACTCGCGCTTGGCTTTGCCCGCGTCGGCATAACAAGCCGCTATATCGCCGGGACGTCTGGGTTTGATCACGTAAGGCAGATCGCGCCCGCACGCTTTCCCGAACGCCTTTATCACGTCGAGTACCGAGTACCCGACGCCCGTGCCGAGATTGTAAGTATATACGCCCGGACATTCGGAATGCTCGATCGCCGCGACATGTCCTTTTGCGAGATCGACGACATGTATATAGTCGCGCACGCCGGTGCCGTCCGGCGTATCGTAATCGTCGCCGAATACGCCCACCTCTTTGAGTTCTCCGATCGCGACCTTGGCAATATACGGGGTGAGATTATTCGGAATGCCTTGCGGATCCTCGCCTATAAGCCCGCTCTCGTGCGCGCCGACGGGGTTGAAATATCTCAGAAGCATGACCGTCCATTCGTTATCCGACGTATATACGTCGCGGAGCATGATCTCCTGAAAATATTTGCTCGTGCCGTAAGGGTTGGTTGTGCCGCCTATAGCGCAGTTCTCGTCGAGCGGCAACCGCTCGGGCGCGCCGTACACCGTAGCAGACGACGAGAACACTATTTTTTTGCAACCGTGTTTTCTCATCACGTCGAGAAGTATAAGCGTACCGTAAAGGTTATTGTCGTAATATTCGATCGGCTTTGCCACCGACTCGCCTACGGCTTTCAGTCCCGCGAAATGAATGACGAAATCTATTTTATGCTCGGCAAAAATCTTTTCGAGCGCATCGCGGTCGCGTACGTCGGATTTGTAAAGGCTCACTTTTTTACCCGTGATCTTTTCCACACGCGATATGCTCATGGGCGAAGAATTGTCGAAGTTATCGATAACTACGACGTCGTACCCTTTTTCCAGTAATTCCACGCAGGTATGCGAGCCTATATAGCCCGCTCCGCCGGTTACGAGTATTGTCATATATCTGCCTCCGTTCAGAGTTTGGTCACCGTGATCCCGTCGGCTACGGACGCATCGTAAATCCGAGGCGCGTAGCCTATCTCGTTTTCGTATCGCACGGAAACGTATTTTTTGAAATCGTCAACGCCGTCGCGTTTTACGATCGATACCGTACAACCTCCGAAGCCCGCGCCCGTCATTCTCGACCCCAGACAAGCGGGGTGACCGAGTGCCGCCGACACAAGCGCGTCGAGTTCTTTTCCCGTAACTTCGTAAAGTTCCTTAAGCGATCCGTGCGATTCCGTAAGAAGTCCGCCGAGCGAAACGAGATCGCCGTTTTTCATTGCTTTCGCCGCTTTTTTCACTCTGTCGCATTCTTCGACGACGTGACGGGCGCGATCGCGCACTTTGCCGCCGAGGAAATGAGCGTAACGTCCGAAGTCCTCGGGTTTTATATCCGCAAGACAAGAAATATCGAGCTTCGTCTTAAGTATCCCGAGCGCTTCTTCGGTTTCGGCGCGACGCTCGTTGTATTTGCTCTGCGCGAGGTTATGGGGTTTGTTGCAATCGATTATGACGAGCGTACAGTCGCCGAGCACAAACGGAACGTACTCGCGCTCCAAAGTTTTGCAATCGAGAAGGATCGCGCAGTCCTTCTTTCCGCACGCCGACGCGTACTGATCCATGATTCCGCAGTTGACGCCTACGTAATCGCGTTCGGCGCGCTGAGCGACAAGCGCGACTTCGACGGGGTCGAAGCTCTCTCCCGCGACCGCGGCAAGCGCCGCCACTGTCGAGACCTCGATCGCTGCGGACGACGAAAGTCCGCTTCCGAAAGGAACGGTGCAGGTCTGGAGCATATCGCAACCGACGAGCCCGTGTCCCGAATTTTTCCACATGAGCGCGCTCCCCGCCTGATAATTGCCGTACCGCAAACCGCGGTAAGCATCGAGATCGGACAGATCGAGCGTAACTTTTTCGTCGACGGTGGTCCAGGACAGATTGATCTTATCCGTACCGTTCGCGCGGACATATACCGTATTGCACAGCGACAATGCCGCGGGGAAAACCTTTCCGCCGCAATAATCGACGTGTTCGCCGATTATATTTACGCGTCCCGCCGCAGTAACTTTATAATCATAACACTTTTTATCCGTCATTGCAAGCAAACCCCCGTCGCAGTAAGAAATTCCGCAGTTTGTTTATGCGTTTTGAATACGGCTGTATTTTCGAGAATACGGCGGCATACGCTGCCGAGTTCTTTTTTTATCGCTTCGCGAGCCTGCTCCTCCGTCGGACGGTGGGGCGTAAGCGTTTTAAGCTCTTCGTAAATGCCGCCGAATTCGGCAAACTCTCCCGGAAGAGACTTGCCCGACGTCAGACATTCTTCCATTACCGAAAGCTGTCCGACAAGTCTTCCGGGCAGAATGAAAAGCCCCTGCGCTTCGATCAGCCCGATGCTTTCCTTTTTGACGGCATGGAATTCGGGGTGCGCATGGAAAACGCCGTCGGGATATTTTTCGCTTGTTATGTTGTTACGGAGAACGACCGTCATTTCGTACCCGTCAATCGTTTTTACCGCCGTCGGGCTTACCGCGCTGTGCATGCCGTCGCCGTCCTCGTTTATAATTCCGAGCTCGTCGTTCCGATAATCCGTCCACGCTTTTCCGAGACGCTCGCTCGCTTCTGCGACCGCGGACTTGTTTGAGCCTGTTACGCGCACTGCCGTGCCCGGCCAATCGAGCACGCCGATCTTTACGTCAGCGACGCGGCTTTTCAGCGAGATCGCCTCGCCCGCCTTATGCAAAGGCAGGGATTCGCCGCCGCCCTGATAGTGATCGTGAGCAAGCACGCTTCCGCCTATGCGCGGCAACGGCGCGTTGCAACCGATGAAATAATGCGGAAAAATATCGACAAAATCGATCAACCGAACAAACGTATCCCCGTCAATATGCATGGGAACGTGCGCCGAATTTACGGCGATGCCGTGTTCGCGGAAATATCCGTACGGCGAAAACTGCCAAAACCAGTTCTCTCCGCCCAACTTGATATCCACGGTACGAAGCGTGCGTTTGCTTCTGCCGAAAAAACCTTCGTTTTCGCGGCATATAGTACACTTCGGATAACCGCACGCGGTCGAGTTTCCGCTCGCCGCCTTTTTCGGATCGCGGAATTCCGGTTTGGCTTTGTTTACGGTAATGACAAGCCCGTTCGCATCGAAGCGCGGATTCGAATCCAGCTTCGACTTTTTAACGTAATCGCATTTGACCGAATAGTCGTAAAGCCAAGCCGTGGCTTTTTCGCTTCCGTGCTTTTCTGCGATTTCGGCAAACCGATCGTTGACTTCGGCAGGCAAAAGCATAAGCGCGCCCATGACGGCGTCGTTATATTTTTCCGCTTCGTCCGCGCCGAACAGTCCCGCGCTCACGCATGAATCGTCAAGCTCCGCAAGAAGAGCGTCGGGGACGACATCGGTAACATCGCCGCAAAAACCGCCGCCGTAGGAATCGAGACCGAGTATACCGAATACCGTATTTCTCGCATACGTCGCATTGCGTGCGTCGAGTCCGAGATTTTTTTCGGCATAACGAACAAGTCTGTCAATACAGTCGTATATTTTCTTCATAAACTCTCTCCGTCGTAAATCTGACGTTATACGATTGCTATCGACGCTTTGCCCGAAAGTTTGCCGTCGGTTGCGGCGATCGTTATTTCACCCGCGTCGCCCGCTCTGACGACCGCCATAGCCTCGCCGTAATACGTATCGGTTTCGTTCCCGCAATATCCCACGAAATTCACTGGACAGGCGTTTCCGACGGCAAGAAGCTCGCCGCCTTCTACGGACACATTGATCATTCCGCGCTCGAGCGGCTTTACTGTAAAATTGTTGTCTGTATACTTCAGTCTTACAAACGTCAGCCTGCCTTTTTCCGCCGTCGCCGTTTCGGGGAGTACGGACAATACCGTTTCGTCGCCCGCGGTCTTAAGCGAATTGCGCGACAGTTCCTTGCCCTTTGTGTCCCGCGCGATCGCGGTTATTTCCCCGCCGCGGTACTTGACGTCGAAGTCGAACCGACAGTTTTTCCCGAATTTCTTTTTGCCGACCCGCTTCCCGTTTATAAGCAGTTCCACGATCGGCGCGCGGGAATAGACTTCCACTTTCGCTTTCTTTCCGTCCAGACCGTTCCACGACCACGATGTGAGCGCGTTCGAGAATTTCCATGCCGACGGGGAATGTTTTTCTTTTGTGTGACTTACGGGCACGACGGCGATCTGCGGAATGTCCGTAAGCTCGAACGCCACGCGGGTATACTCCGCTTCGCCGAGACGGTTTCCGATCAGATCGACGCGACCGCTTCCCGCAGAAATCCAACCGACGCCGTGACGGAAATCGGGCGCGTACTCGTGATATTCCCACGCGCCTATCCCGCACTCTCCGAGATAATCGATGCCGGCCCACACGAAATCGCCGATAAGCGAGTTGTGTTTTTTCGCGAACTCCCAGAATTTGTATGCATCGGAGCAGAATGTTTCGCTGCCGAGAATTATGCGTTCGGGATACTTTTTCACATCGCCTTTATAACGTTTGATCCCGTAATTATATCCTGCGACGTCCATAGCCGCATAACAGTCGCGCGTCTTTTTGTCGCAACCGGGAAGTTTTGCCATCGTCTTCATAAACTTTGCGCCGAAGATGCCCGCAAGATTATTGAAAAACTCGCTTCCCACTTTCTTCTGCGGATTTTCTTTGGCTTTTTTGTCCGAATATACGCCCATGCCCTTTGCATGAAGATAATTGAAGAAAATGTTTACTCCGGTCGTTACCGGACGCTCGGGATCGAGTTTTTTGCACAAAGCGCGCATCGTTTTGAAAAATTCGATACCTTTCGCCTGACCAGTTTCCGCGACCTCGTTGCCGAGCGAATACATCACAACGCTCGGATGGTTATAGTCCTTTTCGATCATATCGGTTATGTCGCGTTCGTACCACTCGGTAACGTAATCGGCGTAATCGTACATGGTCTTGTGTATGTACCACATGTCGACATATTCGTCCATCATCATGACGCCGAGTTTGTCGCACGCGTCGAGCATGGCTTTCGAGCACGGGTTATGCGCGCTGCGAAGCGCGTTATATCCGCTTTCTTTCAGTATACGCACTTTGCGTTCTTCCGCCTCGGCGTAACACCTTGCGCCGAGAATGCCGTTGTCGTGGTGAATACATGCGCCGCGCAAAATCACGCGCTTGCCGTTCAGAAGAAAGCCGGAAGCGCTGTCGCAGGTCACCGTACGCACGCCGAAATTCGTCTTGCATTCGTCGCCATAAAATTTCGCCGTCAGTTCGTAAAGCGACGGGGTTTCGGGAGTCCAAAGCTCGGCGTCGGGTATTTCGACGGCGAATACCGCTTCTTTTCCGCTTGCGCTTACCGCGGACGCAACGGTCTTACCGTCCTTACTTACGGTTATATCGACTTCGCCGGGTTCGCTTGTCTTGACGACGACCTCTATGACCGCGGGATCGAGTCCGATCGTACGGACGCGAACGCCGTTCATGAGAATATGTTTCTTATCCGCAACCCACAGCGTCACGGGACGGTAGATCCCCGCGCCCGAATACCAACGGCTGTTCGGTTGTTCGGAGTTTTCCGCGACCACGCGAATTTCGTTGGTTTCGCCGTACGCGAGATATTCGTCGAGCGGGACGTAAAAATTCGTATATCCGTAAGGACGATTCAGAGCAAGTTTACCGTTCACGTAAACAGTCGCGTTTCGGTATACCCCCTCGAATTCGAGCGTCGTTATTTTGTCTTTATATCCGAGCGGAACGTCGAAAGTCTTTACGTACTCGTAATCATGCCCTTCGAACCAACCCGTATTCGTTCCGCCGTCGCTGTCCGGCGTACGCTTTTCTCCTATCATTGCGTCGTGCGGAAGCGTAACGCTTTCCCATTCGCTTTCGACGTCGATTTTTCTATATTTCCAACCGTCGTTAAACCGTATTGCTTTCATCGATTATACATATCCCCTTTTAAGAATATTTTATTTACTTATATAATACCAAAAGTCGAAACGGTGCGCAAGAAGTTTTTTGCTCTGATTATGGACATTTATTGCCCGATTTCAATATATTTGCGATTTTACGCGGCAAAGAGCGCAAAACAAAACATAAATGAAGCGCCGACTTATGCCGACGCTTCCTTTGAAAGAAGAAAGATGATGGGGAAAATGATGTTTGTATATCAAGATTATAACGCCGACTGATTTGTATTACAAGAAATTTTTTGTCATGTTTCGGACATTTTTTGCCTAATATCACTTTGCGGACGATTATTTACACGAAAATATTGACAAAATCGGAAAATACGGTTACAATGAACGCAAAAGGAGAAAATGTACATGATTGCCAAACACGAGATATGGAAATACTCCGATACCGAAAAGGTATGGGCGGGCAAATACAAAAATTCGCATAATCTTTTACATTGGCATTACGACTGCGAGCTGCTGTACGTCGAACACGGCAAGATCGACGTATTCTGCGAACGGGTGCGCCACACCCTCACGGACGGACAGGCGCTGTTCGTCGACAGCGGACAGGTACACTATATGCGCGCTCAGGATCCCGAAACCGTGCTTGTGGTGATAATCTTCGATTATAATCTTATCAAGAGTTTTACTGGCGAAGTATGTCTCGCTTCGTCGCTCTTATCGTCCGATTACGGTATCCCCGACGTGTATGCGAAACTCCGCAAAGAACTGAAAGAAAAAAAATTCTTCTACGACGCTTCGGCGGCGTGCGAAATAACAAAACTGATGATAGATATTTTCCGAGGCGAGAAACTCGTTTCGCGCCCCGAGATCGGCTCGACCATTCAGTCCTTTAAAGCGCTTCTCGGACAGATAAACGAAAAATTCGAGTTCTATTCGTTCGAGGACGCGGCGTCATTCATGGGCATGAGTCCCGCGTATTTCTCGAGATATTTCCATTCCGCCGCGGGTATGACGTTTTCGCAATATCTCAATTACGTAAAAGTCGACAACGCCGTACATCTTCTGCGAACCGATAAATCGCTTCAGATAACAGAGATAGCCATAAGATGCGGATTTTCGACGATAAGAAACTTTAACCGTACATTCAAAGAACTGACGGGTTTTCCGCCCAAACGACTGCCCGCCGACTTTTCGTTCGACGATAAGTTCTCGGCGCGCGGAACGGAAAGTTTCAATCCCACGCTGACGGATTGCGAACTTATAGAACATCCTCATTCGAAAAAAGATCGGAAGAGCACACGTCTGAACTCCAGTCACCATAC
>CAJUKR010000032.1 GCA_910587025.1 uncultured Christensenellaceae bacterium | reverse complement strand
TCCGTGTCATAGTAGTACCCTTTCCACCTGATCGGGAATTTGTTACCTATGAATGTCGAACTTGCGTTTACGGCGTTTTTTCCGTCATAGACTTTGCATACTCCGTGCGCGTCGTACTTATACTGCGCGGCTATTCTTCCCTCAATATCTACGAGGTATCTCACGCTTCCGCTAATGTCTCGCACCACTTTATATATGCTACCGTCCATTCGCACGCCTATCAACCCTTCGGTATCATAGTAGTATATCATGGGCTTATCTCCGCTTTCGCATATGAGTCTGCCGTTGTCGTAGTAGTATTCCTTCGTAATTCCGCCGCTTACTTTTCGGCTCCTCTCTCCCGTATAGTCGTAACCGTACGTCGTACTTCCGGCGCTTGCAAGCAATCTCCCGCGCGTCCAGGTATATGTCCGCTTGCTGTCGCTTATTCGGTTGCCGTAATTGTCGTAAGCATAGCTCTTATACACATCTGTCCCCGCTTCGTCGTTCGTGATCTTCGTAAGTCGACCGCGGCTGTCATACTGCATATACTTCGTGCTTCCGCTTTCCGTTATGCTTTTGAATCGCTTGCCTTCATACTCATACGTCCTGTCTATATCCAATCCGCTGTTACTCTCGCGCGTCAACCGTCCGAACTTGTCATATGTATAACTCTCAGTGTCCGTATAATTCTTGACATATGCGTCACTTTCTCCCATAACTCTTTGCGTTATGGTTCTCAAGCGCCCGTCCGCATGATACATTCGTTCTTCGATAAGCGTCGCTTTCTGTCTGTTAAGACCTTTTTCGTACTCTGTCCTCACTGTCTGCTTTGTCTTCAATGCCGATTGCATTCCGCTTCCGTACTCTTGCTCGTAATGTACCGCTAATACCGAACTTGTTTCGTAACTGCTTCGGGAATACTTGCTACTCACTCTTCCGAATGTATCGTACTCGTATTTCATGTCCATTCCGTTTATGGGTACATAACTGTCGTTGATGTTCTCGACTTCGTACTTCACTCCCGTTATTCTCGGCTCGACCGTCTTTTCCGCATCGTACTCTATCGTCGTTCGGTATACCGGGTGATCGGGCACTGTATACTCCGTTACGTTGCTCCTTACCTGACGTATGTCCACTATCGGCGTACTCTCTCCGATCTTTGTCACCGTATGTCTACACTCGTTGTACGCATGGTCGCGCTTCACTTCGTATACTCGTCCCGAATATCCGTCGGTTACTCCCGTAAGTATTTTCGCATATCCGCTTCCGAGTTCGTTCCCGTCCGCGTCGCTACTCACGTATACGTAATTCGCGCTCTTTCCGTCCGTACTTACGCTTTCGGCTTTTCCGTATTCGTCTTCGCTTACCGTTACGGTGTCCGTCGCGCTCCCACGGTAATATTTCGTTTCGCCGTCGCTTACTTCTTCTACAAGACTGTACGTCCCGTTGTCCTCGGCGTAATACTTCGTCTTGCCGTTTGCGTAGTCGTTTTCGACTTTATACTCGCTCGCGCCGTCGCTTACCGTCATAACGTTCCCGTCGTAAGTATACGTTATTCCCGACTTCTTCGTACTTCCGTCATACTCGTCGACGAGCAACAGTTTATCGTACTGCGAGTCGTATCCGTACGCTTTCTTCGCGCCCGTTCGGCTGTATACTCCGCTATTTCCGCGGCTCTTCATATACGCTTCGCGCAGGGTCACAAACGGCTCGTCGAACGTCAGATCCATACCCGTCAACGGCATATGCACCGACGTTATTTTTCCGCTCGTTTCGTCTGTCGTCACGGTACGCGTGATTATCTCTTTCCCGTCCGGACTTATGATTTTGCTTGTTTTAAGCGTTCCGTTCTCGTCGTATATATTTGCTTCCCTTACTCCGTACGCGTCCGACTTCTGCAATATATTCCCGTATATATCTCGCTCCGTCATCGTCTCGCCTTTCGTTATAATGTCGCCGTCTTCCGCCGTTCGGAACGTCTTATCGTTCGCGCAGACCGTTACAGTCGTATATATCCGCTCTATTCCGCCGACTGAGAACGTTACTTTCTTACGCGTTCGGCTCTTGTCGTCCGCGCTCACCGTATCTATGATATATCCGCCGCCGGACGAATATAAATTTTTCAACTCTATCGCTTTCGCATCGTTGTCGCTCTCGCCCGGGAGTTTGTTTGTAAACAACGCGCTGTCCATGCTCGCTATACGTCTCTTTCCGTCTTCGAGTATCAAGTCGCTTCCTCGCGGCGCGCTCCTCGGCGAAATGATTTCCATTACGCTTCCGAGTATATCCCGCTCCGTTATGTACTCCGTTTCTCTGTCCGTCGTATACGTAACCTTTTCCGTGACCGCGTTATTACCCGAATATGTAACGTATACAGTTTTCAGATCCCGTATGTCCATTTCGTTATTGTTTCCGAATATCTTTACGGACGTAAACGGACTCGACGCTATTCGGAAATCTCCCGCTTCCGCCGTAACGTCCGTTTCCCGTCCCGGTACATACAACTCCAATTTCATATCGTAGATCGGATTCATTATGTATGCGCCGACATCGATCGGGATAGAAACCCGTTGCCAAGCATAACTCGCGTTCGCGTCTATTTCCGCTTCGCTCGTCCGCCACAACAGATTTCCGACAAACTTATACTTCAGCCGCGCCCGCAGTCTTTTTGCGTCGCTCTTACTCCTTAAATGAAACGTCAATGCGAAATATCTGTGCGGTTCTTCGCCCGACTTTTGCGGAACTACCATGGGTAAATCGAGCGAATTCGTAAAATTCACCGCTTGTTTTCCGTTGATAGTCTCGTTCGCCGTTTCGCCCGAACTCGGCGTTACGATCACGCCGTGCTCCGGTTCCATTGTCTTGTACGCGTTGTTTATCCTATCGTATTCGTACTCGCCGATTATCCTTCCGCGGCGGTCGAGCTGTATTAACGTACATACGCCTTTTTCGTTCTTGAGCATTGCCTCGCACACCGTCGTGAAGTCAAGCTCCTGAAGATGAATGCCGCCGCTTTCGATATATCTCTTCTCGACGAACTTTCCGCCGCTTACGTTGCCTTCGGATATTCGGATTACGTTTATGCTCGGCGCGGGTATGCCGTAACTTACTTTTATTGCGTTGCCTGTCTCCGTCTCTCTGAATAATTCCGCTTTGCCCGCCGTGTCGTATGTAACCTCTACCGATTTTCCCGAGGCATAAGATACGATGTATTTCCCGTCCGCATAGCCTAATCCTACTTTACCCAGCGTTCCGTATCCCAACGCTCTTATCGCCGTGAGCTCTCCGCCGTCGTAATCGAATTCGATGCCGCGCAACGGAGTCGATCCGACCGCGCTCCGATTGTCGTACATCTTCGTCAGTCTGCCAGCGGAGTCGTAAACGAAGTACACGGTCGCTTTTTTTGTGTAACCGCTCTTTTTCTCCGTAAGTCTGCTGTTCGTGAACTTCAGCACGTTTCCGTACATGTCTTCGATGCTGTGTTCGCTCGGAGTGAGGATCAGCCCGAGTCCGTCCGTATCGTAACAGCGCGACGAATCGCGCTCGAACGGCACGAACTTATGCACATAGCCGTTCCCGTCGATGTACTTATATATAAGTCTGCCGTTGTCATCGAGTCCGTCGGTCACGAGGAACTCCTGCGCCGACAGCTTCCAGCCCGACGGCATACCCGCGCAAAGCGCGGTTATGCCGTCTTTCATGTCCGAATCGTATACGAGCGATACCGATAATTTACGGTCGCCCGTTCCGACCGACAATCCGGGCAGGACGTACAGCATACGTCTTGTCTGAAGGTTGAACTTCGGATTCTCTCCGTACTCCGAATACCCGAGATATCTGTCTCCGTATTCGAGCCTTTCCGTTTGTCCGCAGATAGTTCTCCCGCATATACCTCGCCCGCACACCGCGGGCGTTATTTGTTTGCTCATTTCTTTTACTCCTATACTTTTTTCTTAACGTTCGTGAATGTCAAGGTTTCGGGTTTCGTGCGTATGATCATTCCCTTATACTCTTCCTCATAAGGCACGAATGCAAAATCGAGAACATTGCCGTTACGCGAAATATTCACATCCGCATACCCGTTTGTCATGGTATACGGCAAACTTTCGTCGGTTGCGGTGACCGTGGCGTAATATCTGTTCCAACCGCCTTTGTTCTCGTCGTATATGTCGGCAACGAAATTCACCGTCGCGGAGAACGTCGCTTCGTCGCCCGCCGCCAGTCCGGAGATCGTAAAGCTACCCGACTCCGTAAACGCCTGCGAGCCGCTCCATACCGTTTCCCATTTCGGTAATTCCTTACATACGAATGTCTTTCCTGCGATCGTGACCAGTCCGCGCACGCCTCCGCAACAGTCGAAATTCGTAATATCCCTTCCGATTATTTTAAGCGCCATAATATACCTCCGTTATGCAAGTCATACTTTCGACACTACGTCGGTAACGGTAATCGAGCCCGAACCGTCGATATACGTAACGACGCCCGTATTCGAATCCGAATATCCGATCTTAATACCGCGAAGGATCAGATTGGAAGGCGTCATCATCGCGGACAAAGTTATATTATAGTACTTTTTAACGCCGCTATAATCGTAACGACCGGACATCGGTATATTATGAAGACCTTTGATATCCAATGCCGAGATCAGTTTATTCGTCGTGTCTATCTCGTCGCCGCTCCTCGTATATACGTTAATCGTACCGATCATTCCCGTTTCGCCCGAGCCCTGTACTACCTGCACCTTGTGCAAATACAAATCGTCGCACGCTTTGAGATCGTCCTCGAACCGATTGAGGGTTGCCGCATCAAGCAGCGTTTCGTTGTCTATAAATCTGTTACTCATTTTTTTATTTCTCCTTGTGTTTTGAATTTTTTTATTTTTTGTTTTCGTACCCATTCCGACGTTTCGTATACGAAAGTCGGCGCGAAAGATCAGAACTCCGACCATTCGCTTTTGTCTTTTCGGCTCGGTACGTTGCCGAAAATCTTTCCGAGCCTCTTACTCGGATCGCACTGACCGCAGAACGGGGTCGCGCCGCGGAATTCTTCTATCTTCCGCCTTGTAAGTTCCCCGTTTACGGTCAGATAATCATCGGCGGTTACTCGCAGGTTTTCGCCGAAATAATCATTGAACAGATCGGCGAACTCCGCGGACGGACAGTTATATATCCTGCCGTTGCGGATATTGATCTTGCTCCGCTCCCACCCGCACGCAACGTACTTCTCTTCCGAGATAGGTTGATCGCGCGAATAATTCGTCAATTTCAGAAAAGTTTTGCCCGAGCGTATAACCGCAAGATTGTCGCCGCAACCGTGCGCGGCGAACAGTTCTTCGAAATACTCGCGCGGGATATCGTAATTCGTGATCGCCCAAACTATGCCGTTATCCCGCATAAACCGCCAAAACACCTCGTCGTCGGCACGGGCGCGGAGCGTCGCGCCGTTGGAATAAATACCGATATACCCTTCTTTGCGGATAGATCGCAATATACCGAGCAGGCGCGCATAATGCGGGTGCAGAGTAGGCTCGCCGCCAGTCAGCCAGAACGTATGAGCATCGGGTATCAGACCGTGAATTATGCCGACCGTTCTTTCGAACTCCTCGACGCTCACGAAATTCGGTCGCGTTGCGAGAGGCGCGAGATGCGAACACGAAGCGCAGTTTCGGTCGCACGCGTCGGTAATCGAGTATTCTATATGATACCCGTCCTCGGCGAATATTCTTCGCCAGTCGAATTCATAACGTTTCATATGTTCCGCAGTTTCGCTTTCGCGCCGTCGGGAATGAACCCATCACGCACATACAGCGGCGGAAGACCCTGTTTCACACGCGCCCTCGACTCTCTTACGACGTTTTCTATCCGCGTTCTCATGCGGTCGGCATCGTAGTAATAACGATAGAGCGGCATCGAAACAGTCGCTTCGTCATAACCGAATTTGCTGCGTATGCGCATTACGAATTCGTAGTCCTCGCACAAAAGCAGATCGGAAAACCTGTCGTTCCCGATAAGCTCGCGGGAAAAGAAGTGCAACCATACGGTCGGTCGAGTCGAAAACTTGACCGTCGTACCGGTGACCTCGTGATCGGTCATGCGAACGGCGTTGTGACCGCGCGCGGCGTCGCACAGGATCGTCATCGCCGAAGCGCTTATAAGCCGATCGTCGCCGTCGACGAACATTATGTATTCACCCGAAGCGTTGTCCAGTCCGACGTTTCTCGCGCCGCCCGGACTCTTGCAACCGCACGCGAACGTACGCATACGTACATCGGGATGACGAAGGCTCCAGTCTTTTACGACGCTTTCCGAATCGTCGGTGCACGAATCGAATATTACGAGTATTTCGTAATCCGACTTGTCGAAATCCTGACAGGCGATGCTGTCCAGACATTCTTCGGTCAAGCTGCCGAGATCGCGCACGGGGATTATAACCGAGATTTTCGGCGACTTGTTTTCTTCTCCCGTTTCGTTTTGTTTTTCTTTCATTTTTTACTCCTTTTTTATTATATTTGCCTTAAGCGGCGCGGCGCCTGCATCGCTTTTCGGTTTTTAGGGTACAAAAAAGGACAGACCTCGCCTGTGCTTTTCAGGCGATAGTCTGCCCCGCTCTGTATCCTCGCTTTCGGGATTATGATTCCGGTCGGCACACTTGCTTTTTCGTCTATCCTTATTTGTGATAATATAATATCACATTATTTCGGAAGTGTCAAGCCTTTTTTATATATTTTAATTATTTTTTATATAAAAAAACGACCGCTCTTCCGAACGGTCGCTTGATATATTTTTAATAAACACGTGTATGATCTTATTCGTACTCGGCGATCGTCGCCCACTGCATGAGGAAATCTCTTTCTTCGGGCTTGCCCTTGACGGACTGAGACGCCGCAACGATCGGAAGCCATTTTGAAACATAATGGCGGGTCGTGTTATTCAGCTCGCAATACAGATCCATATATTTCTCGGCAAGATCGTCTTTGCCCCTGAGTTTGAAAAGCAGGTACGTGCGCGACGCGTCGGCCGAACCGTTGCCCGTCGTTGCATGCGACCAGTCGAGAATATAATACTTACCGTCTTCGGTAATGATTATGTTGGACGGATCGTAATCGCCGTGACAGAGTTTGAAATGCGTAGGCATACCGTTCAGGCGCATCTGAAGCTCGTATTTCGTATTGCCGTCGATGTTCGCGTCGTACAGCTTACGTGTAAACTTCTCTTTCGTGCGGTTGAGCATGGGAACGTTATACTTGTGCATATCGCGCTGTATTTCGACAAACAGACGAAGATATTCGTCGAGCTTGCCCGGGTTTTCATTCATGAGCTGTTCCAGACTCTTGCCCGCGATATATTCCATGACAATGGAATACTGTCCGTCCTCTCCGATATTTACGTCGTAAATCTTCGGAATGGGAAGTCCCGCTTCTTCGATACGAGCCTGATTGATCGCTTCGTTGAGAATGTCGGATTTCTTGAAGCTCTTATCGAACTGTTTGTACAATTTGCCGTCTTCGACGTAGATCTCTTTATTCGGTCTTTTTGCCAGTACTGTCTTTTTCTTTTCCATTTTTTCTCCCTTTTTGCATAATTTTTCGATATTCGCCCGCACGGAAGACTATCCGTTCGGACTGTTATATTCTATCATAATTATATGCGTTTGTAAATGTTATACCGCAAATTTTTATATAAATATTTTTTTATCAATACCGCGCGAACGATTGAGCCGAATTGACAACGAAGCGGCGTTACTGTATAATATTATCATGAGAAGAAAAGACAGACAACGCGACGAAAAATTCGCGCTCGAAATAGCCGACAAATGCGAATGGGCAGTGCTTTCGGTCGTTAATCCGGAAGGATTGCCGTACTCGGTGCCGCTCAGCATCGCACGAAACGGAAACGAACTGTACTTCCACGCCGCGAAAGAAGGACTCAAGACCGAATGTCTGAATCGTAATCCGAACGTATGCGTAGTATGCGTCGGAGATACCGAGCGACGAGCGGACAAATTCACGACAAAATACGAATCCGCCGTGATACGCGGCAAAGCGGCGCAGATCACGGATGACAAAGCAAAGATCGAAGCGCTCGGGTTCATATGTCGGCGTCACGCGGAATCGAACATGGCGGAATTCGACGACTACGCACGCCGCTATCTCGACAGAACGGCGGTATGGAAGATCACGATCGAAGAGATAACGGGCAAATGCAACGAATAAAAAACGAAAGGGACGGTCATACGTCCCTTTCGTTTAGGAGAAAATGCTTACGATGGTGGTGGTGATGGTGGATGAACGTAAGCACATGAAGATCGGCAATAGTGCTTTAATGTAAATACACTATATCACACATCCTTTGTTTTGTCAATACTTTTTGAAAAAATTTTGTGCTGTTTTTCACAAACGGTCACGCGTTCGTCATAAACGGTCGTTTTTATCGCACGAACGGTTTATTCGTCTTTCTTCGATTGCGCGAAGGAGTATTTTCGCATGGTCGAACGCCATACCGTTTTCCAGTATCTCGGTATTATTGACGTCAACATCGCCGAAAGGATCGCGCGCAACGCACATGACCGTTCTTTCCGTCCCGCCCTCCGAAGTCAGCTCCAGCACGGTCAATTCTCCGTCTTTAAGCACGGAATATTTACAAAACTCCGCAGATGCGGCGTCGTCCGCTCCCGACACCGCGGTCCGTTCGTCCAGCTCTGCGATATAACACACGGTGACCGTCCAGTCCCGAGGATCGCGCCCGGGCGTCGATGCGGTATAAAATTGCCTGCACGGCACTCCCTTCGCGCCCGTTTCTTCCCGGAGTTCCCTGTTTGCCGTCTGCTCGGTACTCTCGCCCGGTTCGGAAAAACCGCCTGGAAACGCGAGCATTCCTATAGACGGGTGATTGCCGCGACGCACCAAAAGCACGCTGTCGGCGACAAAGATTACGCAGTCCGCGGTAACCGACGGATGACGGTACTTGCCCGGATCGTATCCGGCAAGAAATTCTTCGAGCGTCCGCCCGTTTTTGTCGAGTTTCATATTATCCCCCTTTTTGTTCCCGTTCGTCTGTATGTACGCCGCAATCGGCTTTAAGCTTCGGACGATAAAAATGTTTGCTTACGGCGACCGCGAACGGAACGCCGAGTACGGCAAGCACCGCCGCCTGTCCTATAAACACCCAAAGCATCTGAATGGGATACATCTCGCCGGCGCCGACAAACAGCGTGAACGTCATTGGCACGAGCAGCGCGTTGACGATAACGGGCGGGATCGCGCCGAGAATTATTCGAAGCAATCTGCGCCTGCGTACGATAAATCCGATCAGGAACGTCAGGCTCGCGGCGATCAGCGTCGCGCCCGAGCCGAAAAATATATCGATCACGTTGCCCGATACGAGATTGCCGAGCATACATCCGATCCACAGCCCTATCACCGCTTCGGGAAAGAACAGCGGAAGGACGGTCAGCGCTTCGCTTATGCGGAACTGGATCATCGCCGTAGAAAAGGACGAGAAAAAGAATGCTATGCACAAAGTAGCATAAAGAGCGGCAATTACTCCCGCTCTTACGATAATTTTTGTTACGTTATTCATTCGTAACCTCCGTTTTTTAACCAAGGTGAGACGGGGACTTGGTTTATTTGCCGACGTTTAAGTCGGGATTGTAATTTATATTATTCCGATTATATCACGCCAAAGTCGCGTGGCAACCGTTTCGCCATTCGTCCGACCAGCCTGCGGTCGAACCCGTAACGATTTTCTGCGAGCTTATCCAGCCCTCGAACGCGGACGCGCCGACCGAAGTCGCTTTCGTCATATCCAACGACGAAATGCTGTTCGTATAGAAGAACGCACGATCGCCCACCGACATATTTTCACCGAAACCGAAGCTCAGTTTACGAAGCGTAAGACAGCTTGCGAACGCATATTTTCCAACCGACGAAATCGTGCCGCCAATAACCTCTTTCAAAGCCGTACAACCGTCGAATGCATTATCCGGCACGGCGATAACGTTATCCGAAAGCGTCACGGTCTCGAGCGCCTTGCAATCCGCAAACGCGCCGCTTCCTATCGTCTTTACCTGCGACGGAAGCATGACCGAAGTCAAAGTGCCGATACCTTTGAACGCGTCTTCCGCGATCTCGGTAACGATCATTGCGCTGTCATGCTCCTTATACACTCCGTCGTTGCCGATATAATAATAGCTTGCCGCGGGAACGGAGATCGCGCCCGAAGGAAGTTTGCTCGCGTACGGCACGTCGAGGATCAGCCCGTCGCCCGATTCGTTGAGCGTCAGAGTATAATAAGGATATTCGGTCTTGACCGTTTCACCCTCGCCGCACGCCGCGAAAAACGCCGCGCACGCCGCAGTGAGGCACAAAGCCGCAAGAATTGCAATCAGTTTCTTTTTCATACGCATTATATATTATCACAACGCGGTGCGGTTGTCAATCCTTTTGAGCGGTATGCAAAGCGGATCGGTCAGACGGTATGCGTCGTTTTTTCCGATTTTGCTTTTACGATCAGCTTCTGCAACTCGTAAAAACAAAGCGACCCGAGAGTAAAGCCCACGTTGTATATGAGCAGATATATGAAATAAGGCGCGCTGTCGCGTATGACGCCGAAGACGGGTACGTACACGCCCGACGGATACGGCGAAAGGAAATATAGATCGACGTTCGGCGCAAGCGCCACGTTCAATATCATCGCCACCGTTTCGAAGAACAGGAATACGAGCACGGACATTCCCCAGTCGCCTATTTCGTTGCGCTTGCGATTCCATGCCATCAGCCACATTCCGACAGCAACCATCGCGCCGTGATGCGTCATCGTCTGTATACACTCGCCGAGAAGCGGAGTGGAAAATACGTCGCCGACGAATATCATTACGCTTATGCCCGCAATGAACGAATACGTGGACAGATAGGACAGCATACCGTTCCTGAGCTTGCAGTCGGGAAGAAGCCCCGCGATAAACATTATATACATCGGAGTGGCGCAGAACTGCATCGGAAACGCGTACCAGCGATATTCGAATCCGTTGCCCGTCCACGATATTATGAGTTGTTTGTATATCTCGCCGAGCACGAGCGCAAGACCGGTGAAGAACACGATACGCTTCATCGTCTTCGCTTTGACGTCGCGCAGGAATATTATCATCAGTATGCCGACGATCACCGAAAAGGTAAACCATGACAAATGAAACGTGCCGTACGGCTCGACGGCATTATAAACGTTACCGTCCGCGTCCGTAAAACGGTATGCCAATATCGACATAATTCGATTGAAAACGGCCATGTCTTATCCTCCCTTTCCGAAGAAGTCCGACGCATCCATCCCGTTTCCGTATTCATTATAGCACGCTCCGAACATATTTTCAATAGTTTGGTACAATTTTTGTCAAAAAATGTCCGAAAATAAAAAAAGCCGGAAAGACGGGATGTCTTTCCGGCTTTTTATTCGATTCGTCATACGATTTATCCGAATACCGAAAGATCGAGTATAAGGCGCGAAATCGTAACGAACGTACCCGAGCGGTCGCTTACGGAGAAGTACAACCGACCGTTCCATTCCATCATGCCCGTGGCTCTGGATGCTTTCGTATCCGCCGCGTCGGTTCCCGGCCAGATATTCCCGACTTCCGTCGTTCCGAGCAACTTACCCGACCAGTCGTAAATATGGATCGTAGCTTTAAGCGAACCCATCTCGTTCTGAAGAACGTATACGTAATCCGCATTGCCGGCAAGTCCCGCGCGGAAACGCTGTCCGACGGCCGGTTTTCCCGGATTCTCGGGATCGACGAAATCCGAACCCGCCGCGGTAACCTTTCCGACAAGCTCGCGGTTTCCGTTATAGAACGCCAGTTCGTCGGCAGTCGTGTATACGGCATATCCGTCGTTTACGGCATTGTAATGCGCCGAAATGACTCTGCCCGTCAATCCGCCGAATACCATATCGGTCGCAGGCTCGAGCGCGGGCTTGTTATCCGCCGTTATGTCGTCAGCAAACACGCGGTAGAACTGACCGTAGAGATCGACCACGTAGATGAATCCGTCCTTATAGAACATCTGCGAATGATCGTGCCAGCCGCCTGCCGAAGTGTCCATGTTCTGAGGCAAAGTTTCTCCGAGTTTTTCTCCGCTTTCGAGATCGAACTTCATTATGATCGTATCGCGCATAAGACCGGAAGAAATATTCGAATAAGCGAAATATCCGTATTTTCCGTCAGTCGTAAGACCGAAGATATCGCCGCCGGTATACACCTGTCCCCAAGGATACCACTTGAGCTGAGAAGCCTGAAAATCGAGTTCGATACCGGCATCCGTCGCGGCGCCGACATACTCTCCGAGATTCATCGTCGGAACGGAGCTGACACCTTTTATAAACGGCGCACGGAACAATCCGTAGCTTCCGCCGTTGCCCCAATAAGTGACAAGATAATACACATTGCCGTTAAGTTCCATCACGGCCTGAGTATTGCTGCTTCCGCCGTCATAGCCGGGCTGAGCCATATCTTCGGGATCGACGGTAAGCGTGATCTCTTTATTGAGGATCTTACCCGACCAATCGTAGACCGTAATAAACGGAGAAGGCTGATTATTTATCTTATAACTGAAGTACAGATACTCGTCGGTTCCGGTCATGCGACGGAAATCCCTTCCGCCGGCAGCGCTCGCAAACGTCTGTCCTTCCGTAAGTTTCGCTCCGGTCTTATCGAAGAAATACAGTTTTCCTTCCGAAGTCGTAACCGCGAACTTTTCTTCACCGCGGTTGAACACCACGTTATTTACCGCAGTCGACGCAGGACCTTCGAAATTCAATCCTTCGTAAGGCTGAAGTTTCTTTTCGGCATTGTCTTTGAAATCGGCGGGAATATATTTGAACCCTTCGAGAGTGCAAACTATGATATTGCCGTCGTAGAAGAACGGACTCGTGTACGTCTCTACTTTCTTTCCGGGAATATTAAGGCTTTCGGTCTGAGCCTCGACGCTGCCCGAAACGGGATCTATCTGTGCCACGCGAATGTTGCTGCCGTCGTTATTCCCTTCCGAGTTCATACCCACGTATATATACTTGCCGTCGGTGCACATGCCGTAACCGTACATGGAGCTTTGGAGCGTATCCGCAAAACCGACTACGGGTTCGGCTTTAAGCGAGATGGGCTCTTCGGCTTCCACCGACTGACGGACGAACTCGCCGAGGCTGGACGCAGGCGCGGCGTTACTGCCGCTCTCCATACGAACGCCTTTGAGCACCAGCTTTTCGCCGGCTTCTTCGGAAGCGAACGATACGCTGACGCTGTTCTCTCCCGCGCCGAGAAGCGCCTCGGTCACGGACAGAGCGCCCGAGCTTCCGCTGACGGAAACGTCGGCGGGGATCGTCTTGCCGTGTCCGTTGACGGTTACGGAAAGAACGTCGGACAATGCGAAAATCTTATCTGTGGGATTCTCGTATAATACGCTCAGCGAAGAACGGTGCAACAGAGTGCTGTCTACCGCGAACGTATACGTATTATCGACGGGACTGCCCGCCGCCACATCCTGACGAACGCGAGTGTTCACCGTGCAGAAATGCGAGGAATTATCCGCGGAAGCGGATATCTCCAGCACATGCGCATTACCGAGCACAGCCGTCTCTTCTCCGTTGAGAATGGTAAACTCCGGGATTTCCACATAATTTCCGCTCGAATATACGCCGTACAATTCGAGCTGCGCCGTCTTGAGCGTCGCGCCGTTCTCCACGACGGCGTTAACGCCTTCGAGAGAGAGCAGTTCGCCGTTCGTGAACGTTCCGCGCGCCATAACCGTGATCGGCACGTCTGCCTTGACCGTCTTTTCTCCGGACGTGTACGAAACCTCCGCCGTCGTATCGGTCGCGGCGAGCGCTTTATCCGTAGCGGTCAATTTTCCGTTATCTACGGGAAGCACCGTGCCGTCGTTGAGCACGGCTCTGAACTCCGCGCCTTTGAGATCGAATTTCGATCCTTCCTCATACGACACCAGATAAGGTTTCTTCACCATTTCGAGACTTGTGGGTTCGAGCGCAGTCAACGTCACGTCGAGCGTCGCTTCGAATACTTCGGTCGGCTCTTCGGCTTCGCTGCCGTCGCGGAAATACTCGTACGTCGCTTTGACCGTTCCGCCGTTTTCGGCAAAATCGGACGGGGCTTCGAGCGTATAGTCCTCGGCGACGATCGGTTCGCTGTACTCGCGTACGCCGTCCACTATATAAGAACCGGTCAGTACGAAATTAGTTTTATTCGGGCGCGCCTTACCGTTGTCGAAGAACGATACGTCGTCGGCGACGGTAAGCGTCATACCCGTCATGCGTATTCCGGCATTGTCTTTGAGCCACTGCAGATTTTCGAGATATTTGTTATAGCCTCCCTGCCAACCGAAAAACGACGTGAGCATAAATGTGAGTACGAATACGACAGCTGCCACGCCTCCGATCACGGGAACGGCGAACTTAAAGAATTTTTTTGTAATTTTCATGCGTTTTCGCCTCCTTACGCCGTTTGTGCGGAATCTTCCGCCGGCGTTTCACTCTTATCTTTACCGATGAAGATGAAGAAGATCCACACGCTCATCGCTATGGCGTCCACCACGTCCACACAGATAACGAAGGGCTGCCACCAATTCCACGAATCGTAAGATCCGATCGCTCCCGACGTCGCGAATTCATCCGGATCGAGAAGATACTGCTGCTCGACATACTGTACGTGCAACCAGGTATATATAACCTCTTTCATCGCTTCGCGCATACGGTACTGAACACGCGCAGGAGCATTGTGATAATCTGTCGACACGCCGTTGGTATTGACGGAAACGCCCATACCGAGATTTCCGCCCATACGAAGCTGCGCATCGATGGACATGCCCGCATTATCGGTATAGTCCGTAATCACCGAGCCTTTGAACTTCCACTCGCGGCGAAGTACGCCGTTAAGCAACGCTTCGGAACTCGTCGTCGAGATCGAGCCTATGCGTCCATATGTCGTCATCAGTCCCATTGCGCCGCCTTCGACGACCGCAGCGCGGAAAGGCTTGAGATATATTTCTCTAAGCGCCTGTTCCGTACAGAATGTCGAAACGGTAGAGCGGTTGGTTTCCTGATCGTTGACGACGAAATGCTTGAGATAGCAATACCTGCCGCGGTTTGCGAGCCCTTTGCAGAAATTGACTACCATGCGCGCGGACAGGAACGCGTCCTCGCTGTAATATTCGAAGTTTCTTCCCGAGTACGGCGAGCGATGGATATTTACGCCCGACGCCCATACGCCGTTTACGCCCAGCGTTTTCATTTCCTGACCGTAAGACATCGCGTGTTTGTATGCCAATTCCTCGTTCCAACCCTGAGCAAGCACTATCGAGCAGGGATAACCCGTGCTTCTGTCTACGTCCTTACCCATGATAAAGCCCTTGACCTGCGAAGGTCCGTCGTATTCGGGACGTCTGGGCATTCCGATCGATTTTACTTCGGGAATACCGTACGACTTATTGAATACCGAAAGACATTCCGCGGTCGTAAGCTGATCGAGCAAGGAGTCCCATTCGGGCGCATCGAAATCCGCGCCGAGTTTGTAACCGAGTTCGGTGACAGTACTGTTGTTTGCCACCGCAAGCCCGTTGTTCGCTCCCCACCGAACGGCATCCTTTTTTACCGGATCACCGAATACGTCGGTATCGGCGTTATCCCAGCTGTCCGCCCACGCCTGATTGAACAGCGCACGGTCGAGCATAGCTTGAGAAGCGGCGCGGGGAGCGCTCTTCTCGAAAGAGGAAGGATGTTCGAACGACGCGCGGCTCATATACGAAACCGCTCCGTCGCCGCCGTCGAGAGGCGTACCGTCCACGGCGTTTTCGCCCGTAAACAAATTACCGACTTTCGCTTCGGTGACGGGGTCTTTGTCTATCTTGATCGTTTCGCTTACGCCGAATTCGACAGTCAAAGGAGTTTCTTCGGACATTTTTACGTTGTGAGCGTCCGTCATAAGTTTCAAATCATACGCGCCGTTCTCGAGTTCGTAGCCGGCAAAACCGTTATTGTTTCTGTCGTAAGCGTCGTAAGATGCGAAATCATATGCGTCGACCTTAACGGTCACGGTATCTTCCTCGCCCGGTTCTATGGAATCGGTTTTTGCGAATCCGACCAGATTGACGTGCGCTTTCTCTATACCGCCGTCTGTATACGGCGCGGTCACATACGCTTCGACCACGTCTTTACCTGCGCGGTCGCCCGTATTCGTCACTTTGACATCCACTTCGATCTGACTCTTTTCCGTGATTTCGGGAGTACCTGTCACCGCGGATCCGTTTACACGAACTTCGCTTATAGTCCAGTCGAACGAAGTATAACTCAATCCGAAGCCGAAAGGATACTGCACGCTCTTTCCGTAATCTATCGTCTTTTCCTCGAACGCGGTTTCCCAGTACTTGTAGCCCACATAAATACCTTCCACGTAATCCACGTATTTCGCCTCGGTCTTATCCGAATATTCAAACGAACCGGGTCTGTTTGCGTAATAATACGACGGTATTTCTTTATGATTATACGGCATGGTATCCGCCAGCTTACCGCTCGGATTGACCGTGCCGCACAAAATCTTTCCGAGCGCATTCGCACCTTTCGCTCCAGTACCCGGCATAAATAATATCGCATCGACGTCGATTTCTTCGAGATACCCCAGTTCCATGACCGAATTCGAATTTACGACTACGATCATTTTACCGTAATTATCCCTGACATACGAAAGCATATCTTTTTCCGTCTGTGTCAACGAAAGGTAGCCTTCGGGAATATCAACGCATTCGCCGCTTCCGCGCGCAATCGTAACGACTGCGACGTCGGAAAATTCTTCGGAAGACGATTTCAACTCCGGCGTATATTTCGTTTCGTCGGCAACGAACGGTTCGGGCAATCCCCACGTTTTGCCGTAACCGCCGTATTTACCGTCGTCGGCATCTTTCACATCGCCACGCTTGCCTTCGAAATTTCTGTACATTTCGAGCAAATTTTCATTAACTGTGAAGCCGGCGTTCTTCATCGCGTCTTCGATCGTAACTACGCCTTTGCTCGTCGCGCCGCCGCTTCCTCCGTCGCCGCCGCGGATATGGGACACAGTAGCCCAGCCGAATAAATTAAGCTTTTCGTTACTTGCAAGCGGTAATACGTTATTTTCATTGCGAAGCAATACGATACCTTCCTCGACTATCTTCTCCGCAACTTTTTCGCCCTCTTCACGCGCTTTATCCGCTTCGGGGGTCTGTTTGACTACAAACCCGGTACCTTCGAATACGCGCGTCAGATCCTTAAAGAGCACGCCTACGGCAATATTAACCGCTAAAAATATTGCGACAAGCACGCCTATAATAATACCGTTGACGATGAAAAACTTACTCTTTTTCACTTTTCATTTCTCCTTTTTATTATAATTTCCGCCGCTTTTTCGGCGGCATCGCGATTATAACACAGGGATTTTCGAGATTCAAGACCTATCGGCATAAACTTAAATCGGTTCGGCACAAACTTATGCCTTTCGTATTCGGTTAAGCTAAATCGCAACGAATATAAAAAAACCGAGCGAAAGCCCGGTTTGTTACAATTTGTATCGATGCGATTATTTACATAAAATCACGTTTAAGCTTTTATCGAAGAATCTGCGGGATCGCCGTGGGCTTCGTACACGCTTTTCAAACGATGCGGATAATTCGTCATTATGCCGTCCGCGCCTATTCCTATCAAAGCGCGCATTTCGTCCTCGTCGTCTATAGTCCAGTAATGTACGGCTATGTTATGACTGTGCGCCGTATCCACAAGCGATTTCGTTGCAAGATCGAAGCCTGACTGCGACATTGGAAGCTGAAGCACGTTTATACCGTCTCCGAAAAACACATCGACGCCGAATAACTGCATAACAAAAAACTTTGTCGCTCCGCCCGTACCCGGCGAATACATGAATTTTTCGTCGGCAGCGTCGGTTTTCTGATACTTTATGAATTCGTCGTAAATTTCGTTATGGAAACTCGCAAGCACGACGCGATCGAACGCATCGTACTTTTCAAGAAGTCTCAACGCTTCTTCAAACGCTTTCTTCCCCTGCTCGCCCGCCTGCTTTATCTCGACGTTGATCCTGTTGGTCGGAAAATTGACGAGAAGATCTTCGAGAGTAGTGGCAAGGAACACTTCGGGATCGCGCCATGCGGGCACGCCGCCGTCGGGCGAGATCGACGAAGGATATTCGACGTCGGTCGGTCTGACCTCAGTACCGTTACCGTGATCGGACACATACTTGATCCGACTCGCGCCCTCTTTCAGGAAAACTTCTCCGTCGATTTTTTCGGTATTCTCGTCGTTACGGTATCCGAAATCCACTTTTTGCGCGATCAGATCGGAATATTTCCAATCGGCTATACAACCGGTCACGTCGGTTTTCCGATCGAGCGTAACGTCATGCGAAAGTATAAGCACTCCGTCCGCGGTCAGGCTGACGTCTGTTTCGAGCATGACGCACGGATCGACCGAATACGCGTTGCAGAACGCCTCGAACGTATTGTCGGGAAACTCCTCGTTACCGCCGCCGTGCGCGATAAGAAGCGGAAGCGTCCCCTCTTTCATCATCTTATTTTCGGACGTATAGTTCTGCGGACGGGGCAGAAACCCTATGACGATATACGTAACGAGGATTATTTCGATCACAATCGCGACAATAAGCCATACTCTTTTTGTTTTCGCTTTCATAATAAATATATAATATCATAATATCCGATCACTTGCAAGACTTCGGCGAGAGTTTTCTCAATATTTTCTCCGCCGCCCCAAACCCTTGACTTTACCCACGCAAAATAGTATACTTTTATAGCTTATAAGCGCCCGTGGTGGAATTGGATACCATAAAGGCCTCCGACGCCTTCGGTTCGGGTTCGAGCCCCGACGGACGCACCACCCAGACACACGCAAAAGGAGCGTACAAAACTCCGTCGCGTGTGTCTTTTTCTATGCCAAAACGCTCAATTTCGGCGTTTTTTCGTTAGTTACCCTTTTCGTGCATTATGACGCTTGCACCGACGGGATTTGATTGCCCTTTGCCTTGCCTTCTTTTTCCGATTTTTTGAGTTAGACACAACAAAAAGGATTTTTGCCACTCATTGACGAAAAGGAGCGTAATATTAAATCGAAGCATGTAATTTAAAAATTTACAATACTTGATAGCCTTCCGCAATTAAGTGGTTTTTTAATTCTGCAAAAGTAGGCAAATCCTTTTTGGAAAACACGAACTCACAGGATATTACGGGAGCGTTAATAATCAGCTTCCATTTGTCTTTTGTGCTTTTAATTGTATATCCCCTACCGTCTTTTGTAGCTGTACCAATCGGCCCAGTCATAGTATCCCTTGTCATAAGTTGCTTTGCTGGCATAATATCCTCCTTTTATGATTTTAATCGTTTCTCTGCTTTAAAATATACTTATATGATAATTCTTTAATATCATCGCTTGATAATGAGTCTAACAATGTAACTGCACCGTAGCGATTTATATATTTACATAAATCACGCCACTCATATTTTGTGCTACCTTTTTCCTGCAAACCCACATCGCGCAATTTGGGATCATTATTAATTTCAAGAATTGCGTCCAGTATCCCAATGGTTACATTTCGGTTCATCGAGAAATTTCTTTCAATGATACTTTGACAAATATCAGAATGGGATGTAAGCAGTTTCGTTAA
>CAJUKR010000031.1 GCA_910587025.1 uncultured Christensenellaceae bacterium | reverse complement strand
CGATGCAGCAGCCCCAGCCCCAACCTCAGCCTCAGGCACAGGCACAACCTCAACCCCAGCCTATGCAAATGCCTCAGATGCAACAAATGCCTATGGGCGGATATTCGATAAACGAAGATGCCGTTCGCGCCGCGGAGGAACGCGCACGCGCCGCCGAAGAGCGTGCGAGAATGGCTGAGATCCGTGCCGCCGAAGAGCGCGCGAGAATAGCCGAAGAACGTGTAAACGCAAAGATCGAAACCGATTTGCGCCTTGCCGAAGAACGTGCGAGAAGAGCGGAGGCCGCTCCTCAGCAGACAGGCATGAATGCGGACATGGTAACGATGTTGTTTGCGGCTATGCGCGGAATGGGAATGGTCGCCCCGACCTATCCTCAGCAATATCCTCAACAGCAGATGTTACAGCCGCCCATGCAGATCCCGCCTATAGTGATCTCGAATCCGCCTCCCGCGGAACAGCCGGCGGTGCCGCCGCAGGCGCTTCCCGGAGCGATCACTACGACGACCACGACAACGACGGTTGATGCGAGCGGACGGAGCGACGATAAACTTTCCGTAACGGGTAACGTCGAGACTATTCCCGAAGCGGAAGGGCTGTTCAATCGCAGAGGAAGAAAGAACGGTTCGTACGATCCGGATAATTTCTATAACTTCTTCGACGAACAGGAAAAGAAATAACGATCCTTATCGGACGTAATTTACGAAAAACACACCGTTATCGGTGTGTTTTTCTGTTTTGCATATAATACGCTTGACAGCATATTACAAATAATGTAATATATAAATGATATTAAAACAATATCATTTATCATGAAACGGAGGAACATATGGTACGGTTTGAAAACGTAAGTAAGCAATATCCAAAAAGCAATTCGCTTGCGGTGGACGATCTGACGCTCGAGTTGAAGCCGGGTGAGATCTTCGGATTTCTCGGGCCGAACGGCGCGGGTAAGACTACGACTATCAAAATGCTGACGGGTATACTTCCGCTCGGAAGCGGGCGCATAAGCGTATTCGGTCACGATATTCTGACCGACCCGCTCGCCGCCAAGCGCGAGATAGGTTACGTTACCGACAGCGGAGTTTTGTACGAAAAACTCACGGGGCGCGAATTTGTCGACTTTATGGCGGACATTTACGGCGTGAGCGCTTCGGATCGCAAAGAGCGCGCGGACAGATTGCTCGATGCGTTCAACCTTTCGGGTGCGTTCGACAGCCGTATAGATACCTATTCGCACGGCATGAAACAAAAGATCGCGATCATCGGCGCGCTCGTACACGATCCCAAAGTTCTGGTACTCGACGAGCCCATGGTCGGGCTCGATCCGCAGTCTTCGCGCGAACTTAAAGACATAATGCGCGAACATGCGGACGCGGGCAACGTCGTATTTTTCTCGACGCACGTCCTCGATACGGCGGAAAAGATCTGCGATCGCGTGGGCATAATTTCGGGCGGCAGGCTCGTTATGACGGGCGGACTGGACGAGATCAAAGCGGCGAAAGGCAACAAGTCGCTCGAGGATATATTCCTTTCGGTGGCTTCGGCGGGGGAGGTCTGATGAAAAACTTTCTCACCATGACGCGCGTTGTTCTGAAGTCGTTTTTTCGCAAGAGCAAGAACGGCAAAAACGGCCGCATAGCGCTTATTGTCGTGGGCGTGCTCGGCGCGTTGCTCGGCATCGGCGTCGGAGTATTATTCGGCTTGAGCGGACAGCTTTTCGCGTCGCTCGGAGTAGTCCCCGAAATGACCGCGCTTCTTATGGACGCGGGATTCATAGTCGTTCTCGTATTCGGTACCGTGGGTATATTTTCTTATGTGTATTTTTCGCCGGATAACGAATTTTTGCTTTCGCTTCCCGTGCGCTCGTCGTCGGTATATCTCGCGAAACTCTTTGCGGTATATCTGCAGGAAGTCGCTTTTTCGACCGTGATAATACTTCCCGGCGTGCTTGCGCTCGGTATATCGACGTTTCAGCCGTGGACGTATTATATAATGCTTCTGCTTGCGCTTGCGTTCATTCCCGTTTGCGCGATGCTTTTGGCTTCGATCATCTCCATACCGCTCGTATACCTCGCGTCGTTTTTCAAGAACAGGGGCGCGGTAAGTACGGTCGTACTCATAATTCTGTTCGCTTCGCTTATGGGCGTTTATATGTATTTCGCTTCTTCCGCCAATGGAATAGTGCCGCCCGACGCGCCGATGAACGAAATTCTCGCCGCAATGAAAGACACGTTTGTGACGACAGCAAGCATATTATATCCGATATACGCGCTTGCGCAGTTCGGCTCGCTGACTCCCGCTTTGATAGGCGGCGCGGGCGGGGCGGCGGTTATGCTCGCGATCTTTCTCGGCACGGTTGTCGTCAGCGGCGCGCTTACTTGGTTTATAAGCAGTAAAGTGTTTGCCGTTTCCGCGCTCCGTCAGACCGAACACGGCTCGGCAAAGTCTTCCGCCAAAGAATACGTTTCGTCGTCCGTGCTCAAAGCGCTCGTAAAAAAGGAATGGCGCGAACTTTCGCGCAATACGTCGTTCGCTTTCCAGTGCCTTGCCGGCATCGTTGTCGCTCCCGTGCTTTCGGCGGTGTTTATGATCACGGGCAACAACTGGCAGTTCGGTATGGGCGCGGCGGACAATATACTTTCGTGGACGATAAGTCTTGCGATGATTTTGATCGCGGGCGTGGGAATGAACCAGGCGGCGACCACGGCGATCACGCGCGAAGGCAAAAGTTTTGCGTACAGCAAAACGATGCCCGTGCCTTATACCACTCAACTTCTTGCGAAAGTCATACTCTGCAATATAATAGGCGGTCTGACGATCGTGTTCGGTTTTACCGTCATGACGGTTGTCGCGATCGTACGCGGGATCGCGGATCCGCTTTCCGTTATACTGTCCTTTTTGCTCGCCGCACTCATGTCCGCTTCTTACGTGAATTTATCGATCGCGTTCGATCTTCGCCGTCCGAGACTCGATTGGTCGACCCCGAGAGAAGCTGTCAAGAACAACTATTCCACGCTTATTCCCATATTCGGCAATATGATTTTCGATATACTTTGTATCGTACTTATAGTTGCACTTACGCTCGTGTTTGCGGCGAACTTCGCGCTCCCTTACGTGGGTATGGCAATAGCGTATACGACGCTCATAATTCTTGCCGCGGCGGCGCTCTTGGCGTCGGCTTATCTGCTCCGTACACGCGCCGACAAATATTATGACAGATTATCCGTTTGATAAAAGGAGGAACAATAAAATGTTGAAAGAATACGAAGAAAAACTCTACCACCCCTTAAAGGGCGGAATCGCGCTTGTCCTGCTCGTTTTCGCGACCGCGCTGTGCATTGCGATGATCGTACTCGGATTTGTTTTCGGAATAGATCTGGCCGGGGAAACCGTCAACGGTCTGATCGCGCTCACGGTTATCGGGTTTATCTGTCTGCCCGTGCTGTTTGTGCTGTACAAAGGACTTTGCACGATCAATCCGAACGAAGCGCTCGTTCTCGTCTTTTTCGGTCGCTATCTCTATACCGTGGCGCAGGACGGCTTTTATTTCGTCAATCCGCTCGCTAGCAGACGCTCTATATCGCTCAAGGCTCGCACGCTTACCAACGATAAGCAGAAAGTCAACGACGAACGCGGTAATCCGATAGAGATCGGCGTCGTCGTCATATGGCGCGTAGTCGATACCGCGGCGGCAAGTTTCAAGGTCGAAGGTTATTACGATTATCTGACTACGCAAGCCGACTCGGCTATCCGCAACGTCGCGCGCAGTTATCCTTACGACGTCGTCGAAGGCGAAGAGGAAATGTCGCTTCGCGGCTCGAGCAAAGAAATATCGCTTCAGCTCGCGTCCGAGCTTCAGGAACGCGTCGGCATAGCCGGCATAGAAATTCTCGAGGCGCGCATAGCAAATCTTGCTTACGCTCCCGAGATCGCCGCCGCGATGCTTCAGCGTCAGCAGGCGGAAGCCGTCGTTCAGGCGCGTCAGAAAATAGTGGACGGCGCCGTCGGTATGGTAGAAATGGCGCTTAACAGGCTCAGCGAAAACAACATAGTCGAACTCGATACCGAGCGCAAAGCGCAGATGGTTTCCAACCTTCTCGTGGTGCTTTGCGGCAATAAGGATGCTCAGCCGATCGTAAACAGCGGATCGATATATTGAGGTGGTCTTGCCCGAAAAGAATAAACAAACGAAACAAATACTGCTGCGGATAACGCCTTCGCTGTACGAAAAGATCGTTCGTATGGCGGAGGACGATTTCCGATCGGTAAACGGCGAGATCGAGTATCTTCTGACCTTGGCGGCGGAACGTTCGAAACGCGGCGATACGCGGGGGGGGGTTAATAAAATCGATAACGAAAAATAGCTTTTGCAACCGCAAAAGCTATTTTTTTATTGCCGCGAAATCATCGTTTATTCATTGTCCGAACGATATGTTCGGCATACGCGCCGGCTACGTCGATTCCCGTGACGTTCTCGAAGCCGTCGAAAAACGCATTGGAATTGACTTCGCACAGTTCGTATCCGTCTTTGCCGAACAATAGGTCTATACCGCAATAGTCAAGACCGAGCAGTCCCGCGATCTTTTCGCATAACGCCTGCGCTTCGTCGTCCGGTTTGCACGCTTTGCCCGTGCCGCCCGCGCCTATGTTCGATCGGAAGTCCGTTCCGATGCGTTCCATACCGCCCAGTGTTTTGCCGCCGACGACTATGACGCGCAGGTCGCGTCCTTCGCTTTGTCCGACGAATTTCTGAAAAAGATGGGGGACGAGCCGCAGCCGCTCCGCAACGGCCGCAAGCGTTTCGCGGTCGTCGATCTTATATACGCCCATGCCCATCGAGCCGTGCGAAGTTTTGGCTATCATGGGATAACCAAGCTCGCTTTCGATTAAGTCCAGCGTGCGTTCGCTTACTCTTGCTTCGGGACGGTAGCACAGCAGCCCGGGCAGTGTTTTCGGCATCGGTACGCCGTGATCGGCAAGAAGCATGGCGGTACGCATTTTGTCGTCGCAGGCAACGATCGAATCTATCGTGTCGAAGAGCCTTATTCCGCCGTCGGTAAGCAGCCGACCGACGTATTTGTCTTTGTCGAGGTATACGCAGAAATCGCCGTCGAAATCGAGCTTTCGTTTTCCGCCGTAGATCAGGGCGGGGAAGAAATCGTTATTTCGGATCTCGGCGTTTACTCCGCGCGCGGCGAGTTCTTCGCGCATGCGCTCGCATTGCCGTACGTAGAACGGCGCGGAATAGTACGCGTTCTTGAGTATTATTCCTTTCATTTCTTTTTTCCGAACAGCTTATCGATCACCCTTTGGCTTACGGGCTTGTCTTGTCCGTCGAGTCGGTCGCGTTTGACCGCGTCGTCGAGCGCGACTGCAAGCGCTTTTATGTCGGCAAACCGCGCGTCTTTATCGGGCGCGATCGCGACTGCAAGCGCGTTCTCTTCTTCGCGCGTGATCTTTGCTCCGAAGAACGACGGCCACTTGATCTCGTCGCGTACAAGCCGCTCCGTCGATTCGGGCGGCAGGGTGTGGGTGACCGCGTAATAGAGCGTTACGCCGACGGCATATACGTCTGCGGCGCGACCGAGCACCATGCCCGCGTTGTATTGCTCGGGCGGGGCGTACCTCTTTTTGAGCGTAACGGTGCGACTGCCTCCGAATACGTCCGCGTGGACGGACGCTCCGAAATCGATCAGCTTGCATTCGCCGCTTTTCATGATCATGATGTTGTCGGGCGAGATATCGCCGTGAACGAATCCCGCTTCGTGTATACCGTCCAGAGCGTCCAGTACGGGCTTGAGAAGTTCAAAGGCATTTTTGAAAGAGAGCTTTCCGACGGCGTCGAAATATTTGTCGAGGGTCACGCCGTCGAGATATTCCATTACGATATAGACGGTGTCGTTTTCGCCGAAGAAGTCGAGCACTCCGGTGATCCCGTCGAGGTTTTTTACTTCGATCATGCTTTTCGCTTCGGAAGTAAAACGCTTTTTGCCCTGAAGAAATTTGAGCGCCGCTTCGTGCGATTTCGGTTCGAGCGCCGCGCCGTTTCTGCTGACGAGCGAGGACGGATAGTATTCCTTGACGGCCACGCGCGCTCCGTTCATCGTATCTTTTCCGAGATAGGTGATGCCGAAGCCGCCTTCGCCGATCGCGCCGCCTATGAGGTATCTGCGCTTCAACAGCGTCATAGGGGCGAGTCTGCTCGGCGGAAAATCCGATTGTCTGTATTTTTTTCCGCATTCTTTGCACGAACCTTTTACGTTCGGCGACAAGCAATACGGGCACAGTTTTTCATTGTTGTTCATGTCGTTTCGTTCTCCCGTGCCTTTATTTTATTATTGCCAGAACGGCGGAGTAATTATCATGTCCCTCGTCTGCGCGGAACATGAGACGTTTTTCGCTTTTCTTGAGAGCTTCCGACGCGGTTTTGGACGTCGCGATGTCTTCGCATACTTCTTCGACGTTCACATACTCCCACCATCCGTCGGTGCAGATAAGAACGGCGTCGCCTTTGCCGAGCGGTTTGCCCGTTTCGTAAAAGTCGGGCAGGACGAAATATTTTCCGCCGAGAACGCGGGTGAGTTTATTCTGATCTTTATGGAAGCGCAGTTCGTCCTCGTCGATCTCGCCGCGCTCGACAGCCATCTGCGCGACCGAATGATCGATCGTTCTGTGTACGGGTGCGCCTTTTTCGATGAGGTATACCCGAGTATCGCCTATATGCCCTACGACGGTATTGTATTCGTCGGCAAACAGGCACGCGGCGGTCGTGCATGACGAAAGATCGGTTTCTCCGTCGCGCTTGGAGGCGATTATCGCGTCGTGAGCGGACTTGAACAGACCCCCGAGCGATTTCGCTTCGAGCGGATCGTCGCAAAGTTCGAAATTCGCCGCAAGTCTGTTTGCTCCTATGCGGCTTGCGTCTTCGCTTCCGTCGTACGCTCCCAGCCCGTCGCAGGCTACCAGACAGAGCCTGCCGCCGCGGCTGGAAAACGCCACGCTGTCCTGATTGACTTCGCGTCCTCCGGGTTTGCTGATTGTAGCTATGTCGGTTATCATTCGGATATGAAGCCTCCTTAAATACAGTATACCACCCTCGGATAATAAATGCAAGCGGTATTTTTATAATAATATTTTAGATTTATTTGACTTGAGTATGTTTGTAATGCTATACTGTTTAACGTACTCTAAAGAAATAACGGAGGTTATGGCAATGAGCGAATACGGCAAGGTTGCTATCGTTATCGGATCCAGATCCGACTATGATATTGTGAAACCCGCGATAACGGTACTCGACCGTTTCGGAGTGGCGAGCGAGGTCAGAATCATCTCGGCGCATCGCACGCCGAACGAAGCGCACGATTTCGCGTGCGGCGCGGAGGAGAGAGGTTTCGAAGTCCTTATCGGCGTTGCGGGAAAAGCCGCGCATCTTGCGGGAGTGCTTGCCGGATATACCACGCTTCCCGTCATCGCGCTTCCCGTCGCAACGAGCTTCATGGGCGGACTCGACAGCCTGCTTTCCATGGTGCAGATGCCCAAAGGCGTGCCCGTCGCGACCGTGGCGGTGAACGGCGCGGACAATGCCGCCATACTTGCCGTACAGATCCTGGCGGTAAAATATCCAGAGCTCAAGGCAAAGCTCGTCGAATATAAAGAGGATATGAGAAAGAAAGTCGTCAACGACGACGCCGCGCTTCAGAAGGAACTGCGTATATAAAAACGAATTTGATTTTTTGTCACGGAGAAAAATATACTATGGAAATCGGAAAACAGCTTTACGAAGGCAAAGCGAAAAAGGTTTATGCCACCGACGACCCGAAGGTCGTAATGGTGGAATATAAGGACGACGCAACCGCGTTCAACGGACTTAAAAAAGGTCAGATCACGGGCAAAGGCGTTATCAATAATCGTATGAGCAATATGATGTTCAAACTGCTCGAAAGCCGCGGCGTCGAGACTCATTACATCGAGGAGATCGACGACAGAAAGACTTTCGTAAAAAGCGTGAATATCGTGCCGCTCGAGGTTATCGTGCGCAACGTCGCCGCAGGCTCGTTTTCCAAACGTTACGGCGTTGCCGAAGGCACTCCGCTCAAAAGCACCGGTTTCGAATTCAGCTATAAGAACGACGATCTCGGCGATCCGATGATAAACGACTGGTATGCTCTCGGCATGGGACTTGCGACGAAGGAAGAAATCGAAACTATCCGCTCTACGGCGTTTGAGGTCAACGATATTCTCAAAGAATACTTCGCGTCGATAGGCGTCGACCTTATCGATTTCAAACTCGAGTTCGGCCGCTACGACGGACGTATAATTCTCGCCGACGAGATCTCGCCCGACACCTGCCGTTTCTGGGATTCGAAGACGAAAGAAAAACTCGACAAAGACAGATTCCGCCGCGATATGGGCGGGGTAGAGGACGCTTACAAAGAAATGATGCGCCGCATAACCGGCGCGTAAGAATATACGCAAAAAGGGATATACTATGATAGATTACAAGTCCGCGGGGGTGGACGTAACAAGAGGATACAAACTCGTCGATCTTATCAAGAAAGGCGCGTCGGAAACTTACGACGAAAACGTACCGTCCGGTCTGGGCTCGTTCGGCGGTTTCTACAATCTTCCGTCGGGATACGAAAATCCCGTGCTCGTCGCGGGTACTGACGGAGTGGGCACGAAGCTCAAGTACGCCATTATAATGGACAAGCACGACACGATAGGCACCGATTGCGTCGCAATGTGCGTGAACGACGTTGTATGTCAGGGCGCGAAACCGCTCTTCTTCCTCGATTATGTCGCTTGCGGCAAACTCGAGCCGGAAAAGATCGCCGTGGTGGTGAACGGCGTCGCAAGGGCTTGCAAGGAAGTGGGCTGCGCATTGATCGGCGGTGAAACCGCGGAGATGCCGGGTATGTATCCCGAGGACGAATACGACCTCGCGGGATTTACCGTAGGCATAGTCGACAAGGCGAAGATCGTCAACGGTTCGTCGATAAAAGCGGGTGACACGCTTGTCGGTATCGCTTCGAGCGGCGTGCATTCCAACGGTTTTTCTCTTGTTCGCAAACTGCTCGGCGAGGACAGAAAAGAACTCGAAAAGTTCGTGCCCTCTCTCGGCATGACGCTCGGCGAGGCTGTTCTTACTCCGACGAAACTTTATGTCAAAAGCGCGCTTGCGATCATAGAAAAATTCCCCGTAAAAGGCATTGCGCATATCACGGGCGGCGGATTCATCGAGAATATCCCGAGAATTCTGCCAAAAGGGTTGGGCGCCGAGATCGATCTCGGTTCATTCCCCCGTCTGCCGATTTTCGCGCTTCTTGCCGAAAAGAGCGGACTGCCTGACGAAAAGCTGTATAATACGTTCAATATGGGCATAGGTATGGTAATGGCGGTTGCCCCGGACGTAGCCGACGCTCTCGTGTCGTTCGCTCCGAATGTCGGAGAACAGGCTTATGTGATCGGGAAGGTGACCGATCGCGAGGGAGTGAAACTCTCGGGGAAGTAATTTGCACGCGAATACGGGGTGCGGTAAGAAAGGTGGTAAAAGGAGATTATGAAGAAACTTGCATTGCTTGTAAGCGGAAGCGGTACTAACATGCAGGCGATAGTCGATGCTTGCAAAAACGGCGAAATAGACGGAAAAATCGCGGTCGTCATATCGTCCAATCACGAGGCGTACGCGCTCGTAAGAGCGCAGGGAGAGAATATTCCCAATTACGTCTGCGCCAAAAAGGATTACGGCTCGGTCGAGGAACGCGACGCGGAGATACTGCGGCTTTTGAAACGTTACGATGTCGATTACGTCATACTTGCGGGATACCTCGGCATCGTACCGGTATCGATAATAAAAGAATACGAGAACCGTATCGTAAACATACATCCCGCGCTTCTTCCCAAGTTCGGCGGCAAGAATTTTTACGGTATGCACGTTCATACCGCCGTTATCGAAGCGGGTGAAACGGAGTCGGGCGCGACCGCGCATTTCGTGAGCGAGGAAGTGGACGGCGGACCCATCATACGCCAGCAGAAACTTCGCGTTTTCAAAGGCGACACGCCCGAAAGTCTGCAGCGGCGTATTCTCGATCAGATCGAGCATCCGATGATCGTGAGCGTCATAAAGGATCTGTGCGCGGATAAAATATCCGTAAAGAACGGAAAGGTAGTCGTAAAAAAGTAATCTTAAGATACAGCCGAGTTTCGGCACGGAGATTTCACATGGAAAGAAAAAGAGCTTTAATCAGCGTGAGCGACAAAACCGGCGTCGTGGAGTTCGCGAAAAAACTTACCGCGCTCGGTTTCGAAATAATTTCTACGGGCGGTACGGAAAAGGCGCTTAAAGATGCGGGTCTTTCTCCCGTAAACATCAGCGATATTACCGGATTTCCCGAATGTCTGGACGGAAGAGTAAAGACGTTGCACCCTGCGGTTCATGCGGGATTGCTTGCCCGCCGCGATCTGCCCGACCACATGGAACAGCTGGCTCGGCTCGGTATAGACAAAATAGACGTAGTCGCCGTCAATCTCTATCCTTTCAAAGCGACGATAGAAAAACCCGGTGTCAGCCTGGAAGAAGCGATCGAGAATATCGATATAGGCGGTCCGACCATGATCCGAAGCGCGGCGAAGAATTATCCCGGCGTGCTCGTCGTCGTGGATCCGTCAGATTACGACGAAGTCGTGGAGCGCATAAAGACGGACGGCGCGGATAAAGATTTCCGTTTCATGCTGTCGTATAAAGTATTCCGTCATACGAGTGTTTACGATACCATGATCGCGAATTATATGCAGAATAAGCTCGGTATGGAATTCCCCGATCAGATGACGCTTGCGTTTGAAAAGAAGCAGGATATGCGTTACGGCGAAAACCCGCATCAAAACGGCGCATGGTACAGCGAACTGTTCTCGTCGGAAACGCGCGGCACTCTTTCGTCCGCCGTTCAGCTTCAGGGCAAAGAGCTGTCTTATAACAATATCAACGATTGCGGCGGCGCGCTCGATCTGCTCAAAGAGTTTACGGACAAGCCTGCGGTCGTCGCCGTCAAGCATGCCAATCCTTGCGGAGTCGCGCTCGGAAAGAACGTGTGCGACGCATATAAAAAGGCGTATGCCTGCGATCCCGTATCGATCTTCGGCGGCATCGTGGCGTGCAACAGAGAAGTGGACGAGGAAACGGCAAACGAGATGGTTCGCATATTCCTCGAGATCATAATCGCGCCGAAGTTCTCCGAGGGCGCGAAACGCGTGCTTTCGGCGAAGAAAAATCTTCGCCTCCTCGAGATCGACGGCATAGACAAGCCTTACTCTCCCGCTACCCGTGATATGAAGAAGGTTGCGGGCGGACTGCTCGTGCAGAATAAGGATACCGCATTGTATGCTTCGGACATCAAGTCCGTAACCGAGTGCGAGCCTACCAAAGCTCAGCTCGAACAGCTCGAGTTTGCTTATAAGGTAGTCAAGCATACGAAATCGAATGCGATCGTCCTTGCGAAAAACTTTATGGCGATCGGCATCGGCGCGGGACAGACAAACCGTATATGGGCGGCGGAGCAGGCGATAGCTCACGCCAAGCAGGCGGGCAATCGTCCTCGCGGCGCGGTGTTGGCTTCCGACGCGTTTTTCCCGTTCGACGACTGCGTGCGTACCGCGGCGAAAGCGGGCATAAAAGCCATCGTTCAGCCGGGCGGAAGCATTCGCGACGAGGACTCGATCAAAGTTTGCAACGAAGAAGGTATCGCAATGCTGTTTGTCGGCAACCGTCATTTCAAGCATTGATAAAAGACAAAACAATATTTTCGGGGCGGGAGCGAACGCGACGGGAAGTCGTCGCGCTCGCCCGTGCCTTTTGACAGGGATTTATCTTATGAAAAAAAACGTACTTATCATCGGCGGCGGCGGGAGAGAACACGCTATAGCGTACAGTCTTTCGCGTTCCGAAAAAGTCGGAAAGATCTATTGCGCGCCGGGAAATGCGGGTATCGCGCAGATTGCGGAATGCCATCCCGAACTGAAAGCGACAGACCTCGACGGTGTTGTCGCTTTTGTGCGGTCGCACCCCGACATTTACATGACTGTCGTCGCGCCCGACGATCCGCTTGCGGCGGGTATGGTGGACAGGCTCGAAGCCGAGGGCTTTCGTGCGTTCGGACCGCGCGCGGCGGCTGCCAGGCTCGAAGCGAGCAAGTCGTTCGCAAAAGACCTGATGAAAAAGTACGGCATTCCGACGGCGGGGTACGAAGTGTTTACCGACTATGCGTCGGCGGCCGAATATCTCGACGGTTGCGCTTATCCCGTCGTGCTCAAAGCCGACGGTCTTGCGCTCGGCAAAGGCGTGCTCATCTGCGAAACCGAGGAAGAAGCAAAGAACGGACTGAAAGAGATAATGCTCGACAAAGCGTTCGGAAGCGCGGGGAATACTCTCGTTATCGAGGACTTTTTGACCGGGTTCGAATGTTCCGCTCTTGCGTTCTGCGACGGCAAAACGATCGTGCCCATGACGACGAGTCAGGATCACAAGCGCGCGCTCGACGGAAACAAGGGACTGAATACGGGCGGTATGGGCACGTTTTCTCCCTCTTACAAAGTTTCGGCGGAAACGGAAAAACGCATATACGACGAAGTATTGCTTCCGACTCTTAACGGTCTGAACGCCGAAGGAATAGAGTTCAAAGGCGTACTTTACGCCGGACTGATGATAAACGGCGACGATATAAAAGTACTCGAGTACAATGCGCGTTTCGGCGATCCGGAAACGCAGGTGATACTCCCTCGTCTCGCCACCGATCTTTTCGATATTTTCGAGGCATGTATAGACGGTACGTTATCCGATGTGAAGATCGAATGGACGGGTAACTGCGCCGTCTGCGTAATCGCGGCGTCGGGAGGTTATCCCGAGGCTTACGAAAAGGGCAAGGAGATCTCGATTTCCGACGTCGACGACAACATAATCGTATTTCATGCGGGTACGTCGCATATCGACGGAAAACTCGTTACGAGCGGCGGACGCGTACTCGGGGTCACCGCGCTTGCTCCCACGCTCAAAGCGGCGAGGGATTCCGCTTATAAGAATATTGAAAATATCGAATTCGATAAAATGCACTACAGACGCGACATCTTGTCCGAATTATAATCTGCGAGGAAAACCATGATCAGACGTATATACGTGGAAAAAAAGTCGGGTTACGATACCGTCAGACAAAAGAAACAAGCGGAGATCGAGAACGCGCTCGGGGTAAAGCTCGAAGAAATGCGCATACTTCTCCGTTATGACATAGAGGGCATGGACGACGCCGATTACGAAAGCGCGAAAGTCACGATTTTTTCGGAACCGCCCGTGGACAAGCTGTATGAGGAAAACGCCGATTTGGACGGTTATACGGTGATCGGTACCGAACTTCTTCCCGGACAGTACGATCAGCGCGCGGACAGCGCGGCGCAGTGCGTCCAACTTTTGACGCGTAAGTCGCGCCCGCTTATCCGTACCGCAACGCTGTACGCGTTCAAAGGTGCGGACGAGACGCTTAAACGCGCGCTCGAAAAATATCTCGTAAACCCGGTGGAAGCGCATCTCTGCGCGCTCGAAAAACCGAACACTCTCGAAGCGGTATACGAAGAGCCGAAGCCCGTTCCCGAAGTTACGGGTTTCCGTAAGATGACGGATAAAGAACTGGAAGCATATCACAAGTCTATGGGCTTTGCCATGAGCCTTGCGGATATCCGATTCGTGCGCGACTATTTCGAAAAGGAAAGCCGCGACCCGATCGAAACCGAACTTAAAGTCATCGATACTTACTGGTCCGATCATTGCCGTCACACCACGTTCTCCACTCATCTTACCGACATAAAGATCGATACGGACATACCTGAACTGCTCGAAGCCAAGACGGAATACGACGGGCTTCATGCGAAGCGCGCCGCGGGCAGAGCGGATAAAAAATATCCCACGCTTATGGATATGGCGACCATAGGCGCCTGGAGTCTTAAGAAAGAGGGGCGTATTCCCAACCTCGACGAAAGCGAGGAGATTAACGCCTGCTCTATTAAGGTCAAAGCGGACGTTGCGGGCAAAAATGAAGACTGGCTCGTCATGTTCAAGAACGAAACGCACAACCACCCGACGGAGATCGAGCCGTTCGGCGGCGCGGCGACCTGCCTCGGCGGAGCGATACGCGATCCGCTTTCGGGAAGAGTGTACGTATATCAGTCCATGCGCGTGACCGGAGCGGGCGACATAACCGAACCGCTCGAAAAGACGCTCAAAGGAAAATTGCCGCAACGTACGATTTCGTCCACAGCGGCGGCGGGTTTCTCGTCTTACGGCAACCAGATAGGGCTTGCTACGGGACAGGTGCACGAGCTTTGCCACGACGGCTATGTCGCAAAACGTCTCGAAACGGGTTTTGTCGTCGGCGCAGCGCCCGCGGAAAACGTAGTGCGCGAGCGTCCCGAGGCCGGTGATGTGATACTGCTGATAGGCGGCGAAACAGGACGCGACGGTTGCGGCGGCGCGACGGGATCTTCCAAGGCGCACGATTCTCACAGCCTGGATACCTGCGGAGCTGAAGTGCAGAAAGGCAATCCGCTTACAGAGCGTAAGATACAGCGTCTGTTCAGAAACAAAGACGTAACGCGGCTCATAAAACGTTGCAACGATTTCGGCGCGGGCGGCGTGTCCGTGGCTGTCGGAGAGCTTGCTCCCGGGCTTGATATAGACCTCGACGCCGTACCGAAAAAATATCAGGGACTTACGTCTACCGAGCTTGCGATTTCCGAATCGCAGGAGCGCATGGCGGTTGTCGTCGCTTCGAATGACGTGGAAAAAATGCGCGAGCTTTGCGTTCGCGAAAATCTGCTTGCGACTCCGCTCGCCAAGGTTACCGATCTCGGCAGAATGCGCATGTTCCACGGCGGCAGAAAGGTCGTCGATCTTTCCAGAGAATTTCTCGATACGAACGGCGTTACGCAGTCGCACGACGTTACCGTCGTCGATCACGCGCCGAAATATTTTGCTTCGACCAAAGCCGACGCGGAAGTCGGCACGGGCGACTGGGACGGCGCGCTTTCGAAGACGCTTGCCGACCGCGGCGTTTGCTCCCGCAAAGGTCTTGTCGAAATGTTCGACTCGACCATAGGCGCGGGGACGGTATATATGCCGTTCGGCGGTAAATATCAGCTTACTCCTTCGGTCGCGATGGCGGCGCTTTTGCCCGTTCCGACGGAAACCACTACGGCTACCGTATCGGCGTACGCATGTTATCCCGCGCTTCTTTCCGAAAGCCCGTTCGTGGGCGCGGCGTATTCCGTGCTTATGAGCGCTCTCAAAGTGGCTGCGACGGGCGCGGATTTCCGCGACGTACGCCTTACTCTTCAGGAGTTTTTCGAGCGTCTGGGCGACGATCCGAAGCGTTGGGGCAAGCCTACGTCGGCTCTTCTCGGCGCGGTGTGGGCTCAGCGCAGGCTCGGGCTCGGCGCGATCGGCGGAAAGGACTCAATGTCCGGATCGTTTGAAAATCTCGACGTTCCGCCCACGCTCATTTCGTTCGCTCTCGCGCCCGCGGATGCGAACAAACTCGTTACGAACGTGCTTTCTCCCGAAAGTTGCGTTTTCAGAATAAAGTTGAAGCGTACCTCAAGCGGTATGCCCGATTTCGATTACGCGACGCGGCTTATGGATACGCTTCGCACCGAAATAAGTGCGGGCAGAGTGAAGTTCTGTCAGGTCGTGGAAGAGGGCGGCGCGGCGGCTGCAGTCGTCGAATCCTGCTTCGGAAGCGGCGCGGGCTTCTTCTTCAACGGTCTTTCGGCAGACTCGTTCACTCCCGATCTCGGAGATCTGCTTATTTCGACCGAGGACGGAAATGCGGGCGCGTTTGCCGAATTCGGCGCTACGCTGTACGGATTTTCCACCGCCGACGGTAAGATCACTCTGTACGGCAACGTGACGGAGAATGCCGAAGATTCCTGCGTGACGGAATCGACTTCACAGGTTCCGCTTCGCGGATATATCGAAAGTTTCGAAAAGACTTACGAGGGCAATTATCGCACGACCGCGCCTGCGGAGGGCGAAGCCCCGACACTTTCGTGGAAGGATCGCAATATCGCAGTCGCAAAGAATAAGACCGCGAAGCCGCGTGTGTTCATTCCCGTTTTCCCGGGCACGAACTGCGAGTACGACACGGCGCGCGCTTTCGAGCGCGCGGGCGGCGAGGCCGATATTTTCGTCGTACGCAATCGCACGGCAACCGAAATAGACGCGAGCGTGGAAGAAATAGTCGCGGGCATAAAGAGAGCTCGGATACTTATGTTCCCGGGCGGTTTTTCGGGCGGCGACGAGCCGGACGGCTCGGGCAAGTTCATTGCGACGACGTTCCGCAATCCGAAGATAGCCGACGCTGTGCGCGAACTGCTTTCTTCGCGCGACGGACTTATACTCGGCATATGCAACGGTTTCCAGGCACTCGTAAAGACCGGACTGCTTCCGGGCGGAAAAATAAGCACGCAGGGCGCCGACAGTCCTACGCTGACGTTCAATAATATCGCCCGTCACGTTTCTCAGATCGTGACTACGCGCGTTTCTTCGGTCAAGTCGCCGTGGCTTGCCGCATGCAACGTCGGCGACGTGTACGGCGTTGCCGTGTCTCACGGCGAAGGGCGTTTCGTCGCAAGCGGAAAAGACCTCGCTTCTCTTGCCGCAAACGGGCAGATAGCGACGCAGTATTGCGACCTCGACGGAAATCCCACCATGCGGTCGCCGTACAATCCCAACGGCTCGATGTACGCCGTGGAAGGTATAACGAGCGCGGACGGACGCATTTTCGGCAAGATGGGTCATACCGAACGCGCGGGTGCGAATTTGTATAAGAACATACCGTTCGACTTCGATATGAAGCTTTTCGAGAGCGGTATAAAATATTTCGAATAAGTTATTCCGAATAATTCCGAAAACCGTTTACGTTGCGATTATAGCATACAAATGCGGACAATATGTGTCCACATTCGGTTTTTTGTACATTATATTTTCGGTTTTTTCGGAAAATCGGACAAGGTATTTTTAAGGAGCATAAAATGAAACTCGGTGTAGTAGGATTGCCGAACGTCGGAAAGTCCACGCTGTTCAACGCAATAACCGAAGCGGGCGCGGAAGCGCAGAATTATCCGTTCTGTACTATCGAGCCGAATGTCGGCGTGGTAGCCGTTCCCGACGAAAGGCTTGACGTACTCGGCAAAATGTACAACACGAAAAAGATAACCCGCGCCGTTGTGGAGTTTGTGGATATCGCGGGGCTTGTCAAAGGCGCGAGCCGCGGCGAGGGGCTGGGTAATAAATTTCTTTCGCATATACGCGAAGTGGACGCCATCGCTCACGTCGTCAGATGTTTTCGCAATCCCGACATAATCCACGTCGAGGGTAACGTCGATCCGCGCCGCGATATAGACACGATAAATCTCGAGCTCATTCTCGCGGATCTGGACAGCGTTCAGAAGCGGTTAACCAAAGCCGAGCATTATGTCAAGACGGGCGAAAAGAAATACATAGAAGAATACGAATTGCTCAAAAAACTCGAAAAGTGTCTTTCGGACGGAAAGAGCCTGCGTACGCTCGGACTGGAAGGCGACGAAAAAGCGTTGCTCGATTCGTTCTTCCTTCTTACGAGCAAACCCGTCATATACTGCGCCAACATCGACGAGAACGACATCGGTAAGGAAAACGAGCTGTCGAAATCGGTGGAGGAGTTCGCAAAGAGCGAGCGCGCGGAGTTTATCGAGATCAGCGCGGGCGTGGAGGCGGAAATAGCGTCGCTTCCGAAAGAGGAAAGACAGGACTATATAGACGGACTCGGACTCGGGGCGAGCGGTCTCGACCGCATGATCGCCAAATGTTACGACCTGCTCGGTCTGATATCGTATCTGACAGCCGGAGAAAAAGAGGTGCGCGCCTGGACGATAGAAAAAGGGACGAAAGCTCCGCAGGCGGCGGGAAAAATACACACCGATTTCGAAAAGGGGTTCATCCGCGCCGAGGTGGTAAGCTATGACGACATCGTCCGAGAGGGCGGTTTCAACCAGGCAAAAGAGAAGGGGCTTGTGCGCTCCGAGGGCAAGGAATACGTCGTCAAAGACGGCGACGTCGTTCTTTTCCGCTTTAACGTATAAATCATGGATTACAGAAAACACATAGCAAGGCTTATCGGAAACGACTCAGTCACCGAAAGCGACATAGTACAGGCGGCGGAAGGGCACGGCGATTACGCATTGCCTTGCTTCAAGTACGCTCGCGATCTGCATAAAGCGCCTCAGGTCATAGCTGCCGATTTCGCGGCGGCTATGAAAAACGATCCGATCGTATCGCGCACGGAAGTGGCGGGCGGGTATCTGAATTTTTACCTCGATCGCGTTGCCGTCGTTTCCGACGTGATCGGCGACAGAGCTTCTGGTGGCGGTATCGCCGCGGTGCGCAAAGCGAACGCGGGCAAAACCGTGTGTATGGATTATTCGTCGATCAATATCGCAAAGCCTTTCCATATAGGGCATCTTATGAGTACGGCGATCGGCGGTTCGCTTTATCGTATATATAAGTATATAGGTTGGAATCCGGTCGGTATAAATCACCTCGGCGATTGGGGCACGCAGTTCGGAAAACTGCTTGCGGCGTATAACGAGTGGGGCGACAAGTCGCGACCGCTTACGCTCGGCGATATGCTTTCGCTTTACGTCCGTTTTACCGAAGAGAGCGAACGCGATCCCGGGCTTGCCGAACGGGGACGCACGGAGTTCCTCAAGATCGAGCGCGGGGAGCCCGATGCCGTCGCAACATACGAATTGTTCAAATCCACCACGCTTGCCGAAGTAAACAAGGTATACGACAGGCTGGGCATAAAGTTCGACAGCTATAACGGCGAAGCGTTCTATAACGACAAAATGCAGCCCGTCGTGGACGAGCTTAAACAAAAGGGACTGACCGAAGTAAGCGACGGCGCGCTTATAGTAAAACTCGACGATTACGGTATGCCGCCCTGTCTTATCACGAGGAGCGACGGAGCTTCGCTGTATGCCACGCGCGATCTTGCCGCCGCGGATTACCGCGCAAAGACTTACGGCTTCGACAAAAGCCTTTATATAGTCGCGACGCAGCAGAATCTGCATTTCTCGCAGGTGTTCAAAGTTCTCGAACTTATGGGACGCGAGTGGGCGAAAGATCTTGTCCACGTCAAATTCGGAATGGTGTCTTACGAGGGTCAGCCGCTCTCGACAAGGCACGGGCACGTGGTATTCCTCTCCGACGTTATCGAAAATACCGTTGCGAAAGCGCGTGCGATCATAGAAGAAAAAAATCCCGATCTGCCGGACAAGGACGCTACGGCGGAAGCGGTCGGCGTAGGCGCGGTAATGTTCTTTGCCCTCGGCACTCAGCGCATCAAGGACGTGGATTTCAATTACGACAAGGTGCTCAGCTTCGAGGGCGAAACCGCGCCGTATATCCAGTATACGCACGCCCGTTGCCGTTCCGTGCTCGCAAAGGCGGACGGGATCGGTGCTGCGGATTATTCGCTTCTTACCGACGACGACAGCTATGCGGTGATCAGATTGCTTTCGTCTTTCGACGACGTTATCGTCGAAGCCGCGGAAAAATACGAGCCGAGCATAATCGCAAGATATCTGATCGATCTCGCGCAGGCGTACAACAGATTTTATATCGGAAGCCGCATAATCACGGACGACAAACCGCTGACGGCGGCTCGGCTACTGCTCACGAAAACGGTTGCGGACGCCATAAGAACGGGGCTGGATCTGCTTCTTATCGAGTCTCCTGAAAAGATGTGAGAAAAGTGCGGAAAAATGTTATAATTACGCAGAAAAATGCGTCAAAACAGTTGACTTGACACCCGTGTATATGATATATTATGCAGGCTGTCCGACGAAAGGGGCGTAACGCTTCGATCTGCAAGGCGATTGAAAAATTTTCCATAAAAAGTTTTTCAAAACAGTTGACATTATAATCCGTTTGTGGTATTATAATCAAGCTGTCGCGAGCGACGGCACAAAAAACTGCCGATTAAGCAGTTAAAATCGCACATTGACAAGGATAAATTCGAAAAGGCTTTTTGAAGCAAAAACCATTCAAATTTAGTCAATTTTATACACAGTCAGTTATGTACTGAGTGAATTGAACCATTAACATGAGAGTTTGATTCTGGCTCAGGACGAACGCTGGCGGCGTGCTTAACACATGCAAGTCGAGCGGACGTAGCAATACGTTAGCGGCGGACGGGTGAGTAACGCGTGAGCAATCTGCCTCTGTCATCGGGATAACACTTAGAAATAGGTGCTAATACCGAATAAGACCACGATTCGGCATCGAATTGGGGTAAAAAGGTTACTGGACAGAGATGAGCTCGCGTCCCATTAGGTAGTTGGTGAGGTAACGGCCCACCAAGCCGACGATGGGTAGCCGGCCTTAGAGGGTGATCGGCCACATTGGAACTGAGACACGGTCCAAACTCCTACGGGAGGC
>CAJUKR010000030.1 GCA_910587025.1 uncultured Christensenellaceae bacterium | reverse complement strand
TTCGGACGCGTTGTACGGCGTCACCATGGAAGAAAAAGGTGTTTCCAAAATGGTATCGGTCAAACTGTCGGATGCGGTCAGACTGGCTCAGTAACACGGAGAAAATATGGGATTATTCACAAAGATCAAAGACGCGCTCAAGAAAACGAAGGATGCGATCTCTTACAGATTCAACAAGCTGTTTACGGGCGGAGTGCTGAACGGCGAGTTCTATGACGAACTCGAGATGATTTTGCTCTCGGCGGATATAGGCAGCGAGACCACCGAAAATATTCTCGACGAACTGAAAAGCGTGATCGATAAAAAACATATCACCCGCACGGAAGCAGTTCGCGAAGAATTGAAGAACATAATGCACGATTTGCTCGATTTCGAATTGCCCGAAGAAGAGTATCCGCTTGTTATTCTCGTCGCGGGTGTGAACGGGGTGGGGAAAACCACGACGATAGGCAAACTTGCGCATAATTTCAAACGCATGGGCAAAAGCGTTACCATCGTCGCCGCCGATACTTTCCGCGCCGCCGCCGCCGATCAGCTCACGGTCTGGGCGGAACGTTCGGGCGTACGCATCGTGAAACAGTCCGAAGGCGCCGATGCCGCCGCCGTAGTATACGACAGTTTGCAGAGCGCAAAGAGCAAAGGCACGGAAGTTACGCTCATCGACACCGCGGGCAGATTGCATAACAAAGTCAATCTCATGGAAGAACTTAAAAAGATCGACCGCATAATCGACAGGGAGTTTCCGGACGCAATGCGACTTAATTATATCGTTCTCGATGCGACTACAGGGCAGAACGCTTTATCGCAGGTCGATCTGTTTAACGAAGCGATCGACATCGACGGTATCGTTCTTACAAAGCTCGACGGGACGGCGAAAGGCGGCGTTGTTCTCGCCATTGCTGGCGAAGAAGAAGTCCCCGTCGTATATGTCGGCGTGGGCGAAGGGATCGACGATCTCGAAAAATTCGATATAGACGGATTTGTTACCGCAATAGTGGACGGAGAATAAAATTTCGTATGTCAAGTAATTTTGCTTGACATACTTTTTTTTGTATGATATAATCACCGCTGTAAAGCAGAAGTGCTTTACGGTTTGGAGATTTCACTGTGAAGGATTTGGAGATAGGAGTACTCAACGAGCTTTACGGCAGTCTTTTGACAGAAAAGCAAAGCGATATTATACGCAGTTATTACGATTATGACCTGTCTCTTGCCGAAATCGCGGAACAGTACGGAATCACACGTCAGGCGGCTCACGACGCCGTTCGAAAGGGTGAGCATGCGCTGAGCGCCGCCGAGGAAAAAATGGGATTTATGGCAAAGTTACGCGATCTCGAATCGGGATTGCACGAACTTATCGCCGTGCTGAAAATCGGCGATGCGCGGCGTTCGGAAGAAATTGCGGAAGAATTGTTGCAAAAACTTTAAGCGAGGTATTTGAATGGGGGCTTTTTCCGGACTGGGAGACAAACTCAAACATGTGTTCACGAAGCTCACTTCGCGTGGAAAGCTCGATGAATACGAGATCAAGCAGGCTATGCGCGAGATCCGTATAGCTTTGCTCGAAGCGGATGTTAATTTCAACGTAGTAAAAGACTTTATTTCAAGGATAAGCGAGCGTGCCAAGGGCGAGGAGATCGTCAAAAGCGTAACTCCGGGTCAGCAGGTCGTAAAGATCGTAAACGACGAGCTTGTCGAACTCATGGGCGCTAAAAACGCCAAACTCGAGGTGGCTTCCAAGCCGCCTACGGTTATCATGATGTGCGGTCTTCAGGGTGCGGGCAAGACGACTATGTGCGGCAAACTCGGTATGCTCTTGAAAAAGCAGGGTAAAAAACCGTTGCTCGTCGCATGTGATATTTACCGTCCGGCGGCGATAAATCAGCTCATTGTCGTAGGCAAGAACGTCGGGCTCGAGGTGTTTGAAAAAGGCACTCAAAAGCCCGTCAAGACCGCCGAGCAGGCGATCAAGTACGCGGAATCGAACGGGTATGACACGGTAATCATCGATACCGCGGGCAGATTGCATATAAACGACGATCTGATGCGCGAGCTCGAAGACGTGGAAAAAGCGGTCAAGCCCACCGAGATTCTTTTGACGGTGGACGCTATGACGGGACAGGATGCCGTAACTGTGGCTACGGTATTCAACGAGCGTCTCGGTATCACGGGTGTCATTCTAACGAAGTTGGACGGCGATACCAGAGGAGGAGCCGCGCTTTCGATTAAAGCCGTTACCGGCAAGCCGATCAAATTTTGCGGAACGGGTGAAAAGCCTTCGGATATCGAACCTTTCCATCCGGACAGAATGGCAAGCCGTATCCTCGGGATGGGCGATATAGTTTCGCTCGTAGAGAAAGCGCAGGAAGCCATGGACGAGGACGAGATGCGTAAAATGGAAAAGCGCGTCAAGGATGCAACGTTTACGCTCGACGACTTTCTTGTTCAGTTCGAATCTTTGAAAAAGATGGGCGGGTTGTCCGAAGTCGTGCAAATGATACCGGGGATGAGCCGTCTTAAGATAGGCGATAAGGATATAGACGACAGGCGGATCGAAAAGTTCAAGGCTATTATATGTTCTATGACGAAAAAAGAGCGCGAACATCCCGAGATCGTCAAGTCTTCCCGTCGCAGGCGTATAAGCGCGGGCAGCGGCACAAGCATTCAGGATGTAAATCAGTTGCTTAAGCAGTTCGATCAGACTCGCGATATGATGCGCAAAATGAAAAACAATAAGGGCAGACTGCCTTTTTGATAAAAAACTTTTTTATTAAGGAGATACAAAATGGTTAAAATCAGACTTACGAGAATGGGTGACAAGAAAGCGCCTTTTTACCGTATCGTTGTTGCGGACGAACGCGCGCCCAGAGACGGACGTTTCATCGACATTGTCGGAACGTACAATCCTCTTACCTCTCCCGCGGAAGTGAAAATCGATGCGGAAAAGGCTTGCCGTTGGATCAAGAACGGCGCTCAGCCTACCGATACTGTTAAGGCTCTGCTTATTCAGCAGGGAGTTATTCCCGCAGGCAAGCGTCCTCCCGCTAAGACAGGCGGCAAGAAGAACGAAGCTAAAGAAGGCTGATAATGCAGGAGTTGGTGCAATATATAATTAACGGTCTTGTCGACGATAAGGATTCCGTGAAAGTCGAAGTGGATGGCGAAACCGTAAAGGTCACTGTTGCCAAGTCGGATATGGGAAAAATTATCGGGAAACAGGGTCGTACCGCCAAGGCTATCCGCACCGTAGTTAGGGCTGCCGGCGCCAAGGACGGCAAAAAGTATTCCGTAGACATACTCGAAGTGTAATCGTGAGAATTACGATAGGCGAAATCGTCAAAGCGCAAGGTATCGCCGGCGAGGTGAAAATCAAACCTTATACCGACGATCTTGCGCGTTTCGGTCGCCTTTCTGCCGTAATGGTAGGAGGGTGTCCTTTCAAAATCCGCGGCGTACGTGAACGCGGCGGATTTGTCTATATGCTCTTTGACGGCGTTTTTGACAGAAATGCCGCGGAAGTGCTTGTGGGCAGAATGTTGGAGATCGACAGATCTCAGGCGAAGAAGACGGAAAACGGCGAGTATTTTGTAGTGGATCTGATCGGTTGCGACGTTTATCTTTCGGACGGACGCTTGATGGGAAAACTCGAATATATCGACAATTTCGGAAGCGCGGATGTGTTTACCGTTCGAGGTGATCGCACCGTGCGATTTCCTTTTTTGAAGCGGCTAGGGCTTGTCTATGACGCGGACTCGCGTACCGTTACCGTCGATGCGGAAAAATTCGGAGAGGTTTGTTGCTATGACGATTGATATACTTACTCTGTTCCCCGAAATGTTCGCGCCGCTAAGAAGCAGTATAATCGGTCGTGCGGAAAGCGCGGGGATAGTCGAGATCGGCATTCATAATATTCGCGACTATACATCGGACAAGCACGGCAAATGCGACGACGTTCCTTACGGAGGAGGCGCCGGTATGGTTATGACTCCGCAACCGATAGTCGACTGTGTCCGCGCCGTAGATCCCGACAGACGTGCAAGACGCATTTTTATGTCGCCGCGCGGGCGTAAACTGACCGTGGATATCGCCAAAGAACTGGCTTCCGAAAAATCGTTGCTGTTGTTGTGCGGGCATTACGAAGGCGTGGACGAGAGAGCGTTGGAGATTTGCGGATTCGAAGAGCTGTCGATAGGCGATTATATCCTTACGGGCGGCGAGCTTGCCGCGATGGTCGTCGCGGATTCATTGCTCAGGTTTGTTCCCGGGGTTCTCGGCTCCGAAATATCCGCCGAAACCGAAAGTTTTTCGGACGGCAGATTGGAGTATCCTCAGTATACCCGTCCGGCGGTATACGAAGGGCTTGCCGTACCCGAAGTTTTGCTGTCGGGACATCATGCAAACATAGATAAATGGCGCATGCTTAAGTCGGACGAGCTTACCGCCGCGGTGCGCCCCGATCTTCTCGAAAAATGATAATCAATTGGTTTCCGGGTCATATGACCAAATCTCTCCGCGAGATCGAGGAGAGTATAAAACTTGTCGACGCGGTCGTTTATGTTCTCGACGCCCGTGCTCCTTTGTCATGCATAAATCCGGCGTTTGAGAAAATAATTTCGGGCAAGCCCGTCGTGTATGCGCTTAATAAGGCAGATACTGTGCCCGAAGGCGATCTTCCCGCATGGATCGATAAATTATCCGTCGGAAACAATATAGCCGTAAAACTTAATTCCACGGCTTCGAACGCCGCCGGGGTCATTTCGGACAGACTTAAAGTTTTGTGTTCGAACAAGATCGAGAGAAAACGGTCGAAGGGTATTCGTGCTGTCGTAAGAGCGATGATTATCGGCGTTCCGAACTCGGGTAAGTCCACGCTCATAAACAATCTTTGCGGCAAAGCGAAAACGGTTACGGGCAATAAAGCGGGAGTTACGCGCGGTCAGCAATGGGTGAAGGTAAGCGAATATCTGGAAGTTCTCGATACTCCCGGTACGCTTTATCCAAAGCTCGACAATCAGACCGTTGCGCTTAATCTTGCATTCATAGGTAGTGTACGCGACGAGGTGGTGGATACTTACGAATTGTCTCTCGAACTGATCAAAAGGTTGACCGAAACGGGCGATGGGATCGAATATCGTTACGGATTTTCCCCATGCGGTTCGGCTGTCGACGATCTCGGAGAGATCGCGCGTCGCCGCGGTTTTATGCTCAAAGGCGGACAGCCCGATCTCGAGCGTGCGAGTCATGCTGTTATTGATGATTTCCGTAAGGGTCGAATGGGTAAGATCATTTTGGAGAAAGCGTTATGACGACGGAAGAATTATATACTTTCGATAAGTCGTTCGGGTGCGTTGTCGCCGGTGTGGACGAAGCGGGCAGAGGTCCTCTTGCGGGGCCGGTAGTATGCGCTTGCTGTATGATGGGCGAGAAGTATATAGACGGTATAAACGACAGTAAAAAATTATCCGAAAAAAAACGCGAATTCTTATTCGATTCGATTCGTAAAAATGCGATTGCATACGGTATCGGCATAGTGGACGAAAAAGAGATCGACAGAATAAATATTTTGCAGGCGACCAAAAAAGGTATGGAAATCGCAATCGATAATTTGAGTATATCGCCTGACATAGTATTAGTCGATGCTGTAAAAGGACTTAATGTACCGTATCCGATCAAGTCGATCGTAAAGGGAGACGCGACGAGTTATTCGATAGCCGCGGCATCCGTTCTCGCAAAAGTTACCCGTGACAAGATAATGCGCGAGTATGCCGTGCGATATCCCGATTACGGTTTCGATAAACATAAGGGTTACGGAACGGCGGCGCATATAGACGCGTTGAAAAAATACGGCGCTTGCGATATACATAGGCGTACGTTTATCGGGCACTTCGTATGAGTAAAAGACTTAACAGAATTGTCGGAGACACGGGCGAACGTATAGCGGAAGAATATCTGAAGAAAAACGGATATATCGTTATAGATAAAAATTATCGTACGGAGCTCGGTGAAATAGACTTGATCGCAAGTAAAGACGAATATTTGATATTCGTCGAAGTCAAGGCTCGAAGGGGCGAGGAATTCGGTTTCCCGTCCGAAGCCGTTACGGTGACAAAGCAGCGTAAGATTTGTATGGTTGCGAGCCAGTACATCAAGCGAAATATGTATTTCGGCGTAGCGGTGCGTTTCGATGTTATCGAAGTATATTTAAGCGATCGTCGTGTAAATCATATCGAAAACGCGTTTGACAGTTATCTTAAGTATTGACGTTCGGATTGCATTCGGCATATATAATTTGTATGCCATCCGAATTTATCGATTTGTCGGCGATAGTCTATAACGCGCGAAAGATTGCGTCGCGCGGACGTTTGATCGCCGTTGTAAAAGCGAACGCTTACGGGCTCGGAAGCGTTCGTGTGGCGAGAGCGCTCGACGACTATGTCGACGGCTTTGCCGTTGCCGTTGTCGGAGAGGCGGAAGAACTTCTCGCTTCGGGAATAAAAAAAGATATACTCGTTCTCGGTCCGTCTAATTATGCGCTTGCCGAGCGTAACGTCGTTTATACTGTTTCGAGCGCGGCGGAGATAGATAAGCTTTCGAGAAAGCGTCGTACGCGTTTTGCATTGAAGGTCAATACGGGCATGAACAGGTACGGAGCTGCGCCGCATGATGTTTCGGAACTTGCGGCTTACGCGTCCGAGTGTGGAGAGTTGGTATCGGTCTATTCGCATCTGCGATGTCCTTCGCATCCGTTTGCAGGCGTTCAGTTATCCGAATTTCTTGCGGCGACGGAGGGTATTAACGCCGAAAAGCACATCGCGGCGAGCGGAGCTTTCGGCAACGAAGACTTCGCGCTCGATTGCTTCAGGTGCGGCATCGCATTGTACGGCGGAGTCGAGGGTTTTGCCGACGTCGTGAAAATTACGGCCCCGATATTGACGGTCGGACATGTGTCTGCCGGAGACGGCGTGGGGTACGGCTCGGAAGTTTCGGCGGAAGATACGGATATAGCCGTTTTGGGGATCGGGTATGCCGACGGATACAGACGTCTGACTGCTCCGCGGTATGTTGCCGTAAACGGAGTACGGTGTAAAGTTCTGGCTGTATGTATGGACGCGACAATCGTAGCGATCCCGCATACGGTATCGGTGTATGACGCCGCCGAGATACTCGGTAATGTTATTACGCTTGACGAACTTGCTCAAAGTTACGGAACGATCCCGTACGAGGTTCTTACGGGTTTCGATACCAAACGAATGGAAAAAATTTATGGAAGTTATGACGAAAACCGAATTACGCAAAGTTTATAAGGAACTCAGGAAGCACGTAACTTTCCGCGCGGAAAAAGAAAAAGCGATCGAGGACAAACTGATGGCGAAGATTTCCGGAGCGAAAACTGTTTTTTGTTATGAGTCTTTGGTCGGAGAAGTGTCTACCGCCGGCATAATCGGGCGCGCGTCCGAATTTGCGGAAGTTTTCGTGCCCGAAGTTGACGGGCAAAATATGCTTATGCGCTCGCTTAAAAGCGGCGAATATGCGACGGCGCCGTGCGATGTGACGGTAGTCCCTCTTATAGCGTTTGACGAAACGTTGAACAGGCTGGGTTTCGGCGGAGGATATTACGACAGATTTCTCGCGTCCGTCAAAACTTACGCCGTAGGCATCGCTTTCGACGAGCAACAGTGCGATGTGTTCGTTCGTGATATCCACGATATACCGTTGGATATGATTATCACACCTACGAGGATTTTGCAAATAAAATGAGAATTATCGCGGGAAAATTCAGAGGTAAGCGTCTTTATTCGCTTGACGGGGAACGCACGCGTCCGACATCGGACAAGGTGAAGGAAAGCGTTTTCAATATACTCGCAAGTTCTGGCGAGATCGGCGGCAAGGTTCTCGACCTGTTTGCAGGTACGGGCGCGCTCGGACTGGAAGCATTGAGTCGCGGAGCTTGCGACGCCGTTTTTGTGGACAAGAATCCCGATGCGGTAAAAATCGTCAGAAGCAATATGTCTCTTTGTAAGGCGGACGGGAAAGTATATAATACGGATTGGCAGGTCGCTGTGCGTAAGCTAGAGGGCGCGTCGTTCGATATGATTTTTGTAGATCCTCCTTATGCGCTCGGAGCGGAAGAAAGCGTTTTGCGCGAAATTACGGACAAGCGCTTGCTTTCGGACGACGGCGTGATCGTCGTGGAGCATTCCACGGATAACGAATTTCGTTATGACGATTCGGTTTACGAGGCGGACAAACGAGAGTACCGAGGAACTTCGGTGACGTTTTTGAGGATCAAAAAATGAGAGAAAAACACTGCATATTTCCCGGGTCGTTTAACCCGTTTACGCTCGGTCACAGACATCTGATCGAAAAGGCGTTGGAGCGTTTCGAGGGTGTTACCGTGGCTGTGGCGGCCGAAACATACAAGGACGAAATGCTTGCTCCCGAAATTCGCGCGGAAATAGCGCGTAAATCGCTTGCCGATCTGCCTGCCGTCGATGTACAATATTTCGAGGGAATGCTTACCGATTTTTTGAAGACGAATGATTGTTTCGATATCGTGCGCGGTTACCGCGACGATCGTGATTTCGAGTATGAGAAAGAACTCGAAAGGATATATGTGTCCATGGACAGGCGTGTGAATTTTACGTTGATCAGGTCGGAGCTCTGCGACATTTCGTCCGAGCGTGTTCGAAATGCGGTCAAGTGCGGAGAGAGTGCAGACGGGCTTGTATCCGAGGCAGTTGTGTCCGACATTGTGAAATTATACGGTAACAAATAATTATTTATTTTATATACGGAGAGAAAAGTATTATGTTCGAGCAAATCAAAAAAGTGATCAGCGCAGAAGATGCGGCGAAAAAGATTCCAATGACCGAAGACCTTGTCAGGATTAAAAACAAACGTGACGAAGAACTCAAAGCGATTATTGACGGAAGGGACAAACGCAAAGTTATAATAATCGGACCGTGCTCCGCGGATAACGAAGACGCCGTTATAGATTATGTCGTGCGCCTGGCAAAACTTGCGGAAGAAGTCAAGGACAAATTTATGCTTATGCCGCGCATATATACGAACAAGCCGCGTACGAAGGGCGAGGGATATAAGGGCATGATGCATTCACCCGATCCGCATTCGAAAAGTACGGACATAGAGAGCGGTATTCTGCATCTGCGCCACATGCATGTCCGCGCAATACGGGAAAGCGGTCTGACCGCCGCCGACGAGATGCTTTATCCCGATAATCTCGATTATATGCTTGATATTCTGTCGTATATAGCGGTCGGGGCGCGTTCGTCGGAGAATCAGCAACACCGCCTTGTAGCGAGCGGCATAGACGTTCCCGTCGGAATAAAAAATCCCATGAACGGAAGTTTTTCAGTAACGCTCAATTCGATTTATGCGGCGCAGATTCCGAACGAGTTCAAGTACGGCGGTTATCAGGTAAAAACCAACGGAAACAAATATGCTCACGCCGTGCTTCGCGGAAGCGTGAACGTGCACGGTAATAATATTCCGAACTATCATTACGAAGACGTTATGCGTTTTCACGATCTGTATATCGGTCAGAATCTTGCGAACCCTTCGGTGATAATAGATACCAACCATTCGAATAGCGGAAAAAATCCTTACGAGCAGGTAAGGATCGCAAAAGAGATTTTCGAAAATATGAAATACAAAGATTTCGATTCTATCGTAAAAGGATTGCTTATAGAAAGTTATATTGCCGACGGCAATCAGAGCGTCGACGGCTGCGAGTACGGTAAATCGGTAACGGACGCATGTCTCGGGTGGGAAAAATCCGAAGCGCTTATCCGCACTCTTGCGGAAGCGATTTAATCGACTATCGTAAGTTTTCCGTAGAACTTATTGCGACTGCCGTTTATGACGGAGTAAACGTCCCAGGCGCGTTTGTCGATCTCGAAAATATCCGACATACCGGGAGCAATTGCGGACTCCGATTGTTTGTTCGTTATTACGGAATCTGGGAATGATCCGAGCAATTTCAGCGCGTTGCGTTTTATGCCGAGCAGTCGGCTATAAGCATATCCGGAGTTTTGCATCTTTTTCGTGATACCGAGCAGAGTTTGTACGCATATACGCATTATGCGTCCGCGAGTAAAACGCGACGTAGGTAAACCCGACAATAATTCATCGTAGCTTGCGGCTCTTGTCGCAAGCTCTTTGATTTTATGTTCGAAACCCTCCGCGCAATCCGGAGTATTTGCTATATCATCAGTGCTTGCGTTTTTCAGCGCGTAAAGCATGATTGCCGAATATACTTTGCTGTCTACGGGATTGTCTGCAAGTGCCGACATAAGTATATCATATGATTGCTTCGGCATGGTCGTTTCGATATCGTTCTTGCCGAGATTGTTTCTTATCGCGCTTGCCGAAGAATATTTGCCGCTCAATTCCGATTTGATTTCGCCGCCGATACGCGGAATGGGAACGAATTTTATATCCGAATCGAAGTCGAGCAAAGCTTTTTTATATGCGACGGCAAGGATGTTGTTCGGCTTTGAAAGCATTTCCGTAAAAACGTTTTCGTCTTTACCCAAGCGCGCGGCTTCGTATGCGGTCGCCGCAGTCAGCGCTTTTGCATAGCCTTCGGCTTTGAGTTTCGACTTCAGTACGTCTGTAAACTCGTGGGATTCGTCATGCCTGATTTTTGCGGCAACGGAAATGTCTTCGCCGTCCGATTCTACGCCCATTGATAAATGTGTTACCGGCAGCGATCGGAGAATATTGACCGCGCCAACGGCGAATTTGTCGGCAGACGCGACGGAATATACAGAAGGAAGTTCGAGAACTATGTCCGCGCCGTTTGAGAGAGCGCATTTCGCACGCTCGTAAGCGTCGATGACGGCGGGGAAACCGCGCTGAACGAAATTACCGCTCATGAGCGCCAGAATACAATCCGCGTCGGTGACTTGCCTTGCTTGACGCAGGATATATTCGTGCCCGTTATGAAACGGATTGAATTCACAGATTACGGCGCAGATTTTCATTATTTGTCCTATACATTGCTATTTTTATTTACTTTTCCGAAAAAAAGTTTTATAATCTAACTATAACATAATTTTTATGAAAAAACAAGGAGTTTTGACGGAAATGGCAAGTATGCTTGACCAAATCAAGAAAAATGCCGCTGTGCTCGGTAAGACCGTAGTTCTTTGCGAAGGCGAGGACAAACGCGTTATCGAAGCGGCGGCGCAGATAACGAAAGAGGGGATCGCAAAAGTTGTTCTTGTCGGAAATGCCGACGAGTGTTCTCGGATCGCGCCGGAAGTCGATCTTTCGGGTGTTACGTTGATAGATCCGCTTACAAGCGAAGCTACCGCCAAGTATGCGGATATTCTTTATGAAGCAAGAAAGGACAAAGGTATGACGCCCGCGCTTGCGTTCGAAGCGGCAAAAGACCGCACGATGTTCGGAGCGCTCATGCTCAAAGCCGGCGATGTGGATGGTTACGTTTCGGGAGCGTGTCACTCGACTGCGAATACGCTTCGTCCCGGATTGCAGGTGATTAAAACCGCGCCTGGCTCCGAAATCGTGTCGAGCTGTTTTGTTATGATCGCGCCCGAAAACGGCAATAAATATTGTCGGGACGGCGCATTCGTTTTTGCGGACTGCGCGCTCAATATTTGCCCTACGGCAAAGCAGCTTGCGGAGATTGCGGTTTCGTCCGCGGCGACGGCGAAAAATATAGCCGGACTTGATCCGAAAGTCGCGATGCTGTCGTTCTCTACAAAAGGTTCGGGCAACGACGCAAAGTTCAATAATACCGTTGCGAAAGTACAGGAAGCCGTCGGCATTGCACACGAGATCGCGCCCGAACTCAATCTTGACGGAGAATTCCAGTTCGATGCCGCGCTTGTTCCGACGGTCGCCGCTATCAAAGCGCCGAAGAGCAATATAGCGGGACAAGCCAATGTGTTCGTGTTCCCGGATATCAATGCGGGAAATATCGGATACAAGATCGCCGAGCGACTGGGCGGATTTATTGCCGTCGGTCCGATCTGTCAGGGATTTGCGAAACCTCTCAACGATCTTTCGAGGGGATGCTCCGTAGAAGATATCGTTCTTACGGTTGCCGTTACCGCGCTGCAGTCCGGCGCGCAAAATAAATAATAAAGGGGATTGATATGAAAGTTCTTGTAATAAACTCGGGCAGTTCGTCTCTCAAATACAGACTGATCGAAATGGATGATGAGTCCGTACTTGCGAAAGGCGTTGCGGATCGTATAGGCATAGGCAATTCGTTTTTGAAACACAGCGGATCGAAAAAAGTTGTTATCGAAAACGATATGCCCAATCATGCCGTGGCGATCAAACTTGTGCTTGATGCGCTCACGAATCCCGAATACGGAGTTATTAAGGACGCGGGAGAAATTTCCGCCGTTGGACACCGTGCAGTCGCAGGCGGCGAGTATTTTACGCACAGCACGCTTATAACCGATGCCGTTCGCGAACAGATCAAAGAAATAATCGAGCTTGCGCCGTTGCATATGCCGGCGTGCCTCATGGGCATAGATGCTTGCCGCGAGGTCATGCCGAATATTCCGCATGTTGCGGTGTTCGATACTTCGTTCCACAGTACAATGCCTGATGTTGCGAAACTTTACGGAATCGATTACGACGATTATCGCAACTTAAAGATCAGACGTTACGGCGCTCACGGTACGAGCCACAAGTATATTACCGACGAAGCGGCTAAACTTATGGGTACGAAGAATATGAAACTCGTTGTTTGTCATCTCGGCAACGGAGCGAGTTTGTCCGCCGTGAAAGACGGGAAGTGTCTCGATACGACGATGGGCTTTACTCCGCTGGAGGGGCTAATCATGGGCACGAGATGCGGCGATATCGATCCGTCCGTGGTTCAGTACCTTTGCAATAAAAAGGGCTGGGACGTAAGTCAGGCCATAAACTATTTCAACAAAGATTGCGGCGTAAAAGGTATAAGCGGTGTCAGTAGCGATTTCAGAGATCTTGTTGCGGCAGCAGAGCACGGAAACGCCCGCGCTCAGCTTGCGATCGATATGTTCTCGTATCGTGTGAAAAAATATATCGGAGCTTATGCTGCTGTAATGAACGGCGTCGATATGATTGCATTTACAGCCGGAATAGGCGAGCACACTCCCGAGGTTCGCGAACGCGTTCTTACGGGGCTCGAATATCTGGGAGTCGAATTTGATAATAAGCTCAACTTCGATTATAAGGCGGACGGAATCGCCGAACTTTCGACGAAAAAATCGAAGGTAAAAGTATTTATCATTCCTACGGACGAAGAAGTGGTTATCGCGCGCGATACCCTTGCCGTCGCGAAATATTCTAAATAATGAATGTCATAAAACGGATTTTTACAAAGCTCGTCTATCCCGACGGGCTTTGTTGTCTTCTTTGCTCTGCCGAATTGTCGCAGGACAGTCCGTACGGCTTTTGCAAGAAGTGCGCGCCGAAGAAAATTACTCACTGTTGCGATCTCTGCGGCACGTCTCTTCATAACGGGTTACAAAAATATTGCGACTCGTGTCTGAAGTATAACACATGGTACTTTTCCGCCGCCCGCGCGCCTTTCGTATATTCGGATGAAAATATAAAGAAGATCGTCTGGCAGATAAAATACGGGAATAAGCCGTATGTGGCGAAATATATGGCAAGCGCTATGGCTGATGTCGTGCGGCTTGCCGATTGGGGTTTCGACTTGATCGCATTTGTGCCGTTGCATAAGAAACGTGAGCGGAAAAGGGGATACAATCAAGCGAAAGTAATCGCGGAACATCTCGGAGAATTGTTCGGGAAACCGGTTATTACAGCATTGGAGAAAATCACTTATTCCAAAAAATCAGCCACCAAACTCGGACGAGAGGACAGGATCAAAAGCCTGCAAGGCTCGTTTGCTTTGACCGAGAACGACATAAAAGGAAAGACACTGCTTCTTGTCGACGATGTCGCCACCACTCATGCTACGGCAAACGAATGCGCGAAGATGCTCAGGCTCGGAAAAGCGCGCAAGGTGTATTTGATTACTTACGCTACCGGTCGCGGAGATAGACCGTTTTGATAAAAATATTGCACATATATGTCTGACATAGTATGAAAATGGCGAGCAATCATTGAGATTGTTGCTCGCCTTTATTAAATTCGTTTTTCATAAGACTCAGAATTTTATTCTCCAGCCGCGATACCTGAACTTGGGATACGCCCATAATTCTCGCGACTTCGCATTGCGTGGATCCCCTGAAATAACGTAGAATTATAATTTTTCGGTCGCGTTCGGGAAGGGAGTTTATAAGGTCTTTCAGAAGAATTTTATCTATATTGTCGTTTTCGTTGTCGTCGGACGAAATTTTGTCTATGATTTGTTGCCCTTTGTCGTCATCGGTATTCTCATAAATAGAAACGGGCATTTTCGAGCTGTCGAGTATGAAAACGACGTCGCGCGGATCAATATCGAATTCTTTTGAGATCGTTTCTACCGTCGGAGCTTCATGATGTTCCTGTTTGTATCTTTCGATAAATGCATTGATCCTGATTGCGTCGCTTTTGACGGATCTCGAGATTTTTATATATCCGTCGTCGCGTAAATAACGCTTGACTTCTCCCATTATCATGGGCACGGCGTAGGTCGAAAATTTTACCTGAAATTCGAACGAAAAGTTTTTTATCGCTTTCAGAAAACCGATACAACCGAGTTGATACAGATCGTCATATTCGATCCCGCGTCCTTTGTATCGCCTGATAATGCTTTTGATAAGCGGCGAATTTTCGGACAGCAGGGTAGACTTTGCCGTCTCGTCGCCGCCTTGCGCCGCTTTTATCAGTCTTGTTATTTCGTCTTGTTGAAGCAATTTAGTCTCCTGCGATTTTGCGCTCGAACGATTTTTCCATAGTGACTTTCAATCCGCCGCCGTCTCTGTTTTCTACGCTGAGGTTATCCATAAAAGACTCCATTACGGTAAATCCCATGCCGGAGCGTTCTTCGCTTTCCTTCGTCGTATAAAACGGTTGAAGCGCCGTTTCGATATCGGGTATGCCTATGCCTCGGTCGAGTACTTCTATATGTAAGGTTTCGCCGTCGATTATTGCATTTATCTCGATTTCTCCGTCACGGTTCGGATAGCCGTGTACGATGCTATTGGTTACCGCTTCGCTTACGGCGGTTTTTATATCCCCGAGTTCGTCGGTGGTCGGGTTGAGTTCCACGGCAAACGCCGCTACTATACTGCGGGCAAGCGATTCGTTTTTGCCGATTGCCGGCAATTTCAATGTCATTCGGTTTTCCATTCTGTTCTCCTACGCCGTCCGTATCGGCGGCATAATGGTATATATTCCGGACAGCTTGAGTATTTTGTCGACCGTGGTGTTCGGTTCCGAAATAAAAAAAGCCACCGATTTGCTTCTGAATTTTCTGTATCTTCCGACGAGAACGCCTATGCCCGTCGAATCCATGAAGGACAGTCCGGACAGATCGAGAACGACTCGTTTCGTGTCCGTCGGCGTTATATTCTCATCAAGCGAATTGCGCACTTCGGGCGCGCTGTTTTCGTCCAGTTCGCCGAACAGCATGACCGTCAGTGTGCTTCCGCGTCTGTCGTAATGTACTTCCATATTACAATTATCTCCCGCATTTGTCGTGAAATCATTTTAACTTAATTGCGATAATGAATAACGGAATATATTGGCAAACGATAAGGAGTTCTGTCGAAAAGCTCTCCAAAAAATTTCGCTTAAAAAAATCGAAAAAATACGCGTTTTTCCTTGACTTCGGGGGCTCCGATATAGTATATTACTGAAGCAGGCGAAAAAACGGTCTGCCAAACGCTCAAGGGCCTTTAGCTCAGTTGGTTAGAGCAACCGGCTCATAACCGGTTTGTCCGGGGTTCAAGTCCCTGAAGGTCCACCATGTGGCCCGGTAGTACAGTTGGTTAGTACGCCAGCCTGTCACGCTGGAGGTCGAGGGTTCAAGTCCCTTCCGGGTCGCCAATCTTTGCCTCGGTAGCTCAGTCGGTAGAGCAAGGGACTGAAAATCCCTGTGTCGGTGGTTCGATTCCGCCCTAAGGCACCATAAGCAGTAACCCGATTGCGCACCACATTTTGTTGGTGCGCAATCAGTACGCTGGTGTAGCTCAATTGGCAGAGCAGCTGACTTGTAATCAGCAGGTTGTAGGTTCAAGTCCCATCACCAGCTCCAATAAATATGGACGGGTTCCCGAGTGGCCAAAGGGAGCAGACTGTAAATCTGCCAGCTCCGCTTTCGGTGGTTCGAATCCACCCCCGTCCACCACCGAAGACCTAAAACGAATTCGTTTTGGGTCTTTTCTTTTTGCGAATAAATAGCCGCTCGTCGAAATTTGCGTTAACTCGGATTTTCGGGAGCAAATTTTTGTCTTGCTTGTTGATACCCTTGTGCCTTAGCCGGTTTCTCGGTTCACTTTTTTAATATGTTTCGCCGGTAACGGGTATTTGTCCGTGTCGCATAGCGGATGCTTGTTTTTTCAGGCACGCGCCATAGTGCAAAAGTCTTTTTGCATCATTATATATTTGAAAAACGTGTACTTTTGTGATATTATATATTTACTTTAATAAACAGTAATTTATCAAGAAGGTGCAAAATGGATATTTCGTTATATTATCGAGAAAAAGGAAGCGGTATACCGTTTATTTTATTACACGGAAACGGTGAGGACGGGAATTATTTTAAGCATCAAATCGACTATTTTTCTAATAATTATAGAATGATTGCGGTAGATACCAGGGGACACGGAAAATCGCCGCGAGGCAATGCGCCGTTTACTATGGAACAATTTGCGGAAGATTTAAATAATTTATTGATAAAATCAGATATTTCGCAAGCGATAATATTGGGTTTTTCCGACGGGGCTAATATCGCAATGAAATATGCAATAAAATATCCCGAAAAAATAAAAGCGTTGATATTGAACGGCGGAAACTTAAATACAAGGGGTGTAAAAAAATTCACTCAATTTTTAATTGAATTAAACTATAAAATTAAAAAAAATTTTCTTCTTATCGAAAACCGCAAAAAGGAAAACGGAAATATGGGGCTTAATGGTCAATGAACCTGATATTAAAATCGAAGAAATACGGTCAATAAAAATGCCGACTCTTGTTATAGTTGGGAATAAAGACATGATTAAAGAAAGCCATTCGAGAGAAATCGCGGAGAATATACCGAATGCCGAATTATCGATCATTAAAGGTAATCATTTTATTGCAGATAGGGAACCGAAAGCATTTAATCAAGAGGTTGAAAGATTTTTATTGGAGACGCTGAAATAGTAATTATAATTTTGCACAAAAATTCGTTTTACGTTACTGCTGCTCCACCAATGTCGTTAACGTTTGAACACCTAAAAACGGAATACATTTTCATGAACGGTGTCGCGGACTTTATCGTATGCCAGTAAGGAAAAAGCACAGGGCAAATGCCTTGTGCTTTTTCTATGCTTCGCACGTAAGTGCAGTATTCTTAATAATCGAGTAATCGTCCGTTGTCGTTCCATTCTCCGTACATTATGCCTTGCCGTGTGTTTTCAATAAATTTTTGTAAACGGTTTTGAAAGAGTTCGGTCTGCTTTTTCTTAATTTGAATTGTATCAATTCTCACGCGCCGATATAATGGCGGGAAATTCAAAAAGTTGTTCCAGACGTATAAATCTGCTTGTAATGCTTTCAAAATTTCATTGTCGATAATAAAACCGGAGGGCGACATATCGGGTAATACAGCTCGTCCTGCGTCGGTCATTTGTCCTAGTTTTTCCATTCTGCGACAACGTTCTTTATTCAACTCAGACCATTGAGAATTTTTTTTGCGTGGCGCCAATCTTTGAGCCGTAATGCCATTATCAAGCCGTTTTACCGTGCTATCTATCCACCCGAAACACATAGCTTCTTCGACGGCATCAATATACCAAAAAGTATTATCATTTTGTGCTTTGCCGCGTTTTACGATAACCCAACATTCGTTTTCTCTATTATGATTCTCAGTTAGCCATAAGCGTAATTCATCACGATTTTTTGCGTTTAACAAATTTTTCGGTAACATAATTACATTATAGCAAAATGACATAACTTAATCAACCGTATTATATATAAATCAGATTTAGGAACGTATACTTAAAACGGCAATTTGCTGTCGTATATTACTATAATTATATACGGCTTTTTATTTCTTCCGCATGTTTGCTATGGGCGCGTCTTTGCTTATATCAAAACCGTATATCGCCGTTATATGCCCGTAGAGGCGCTACCCGCATTTTCTGTTTATTGTGCCGTTATTCGTAGATCGTTCTCTCAATGAGAGAATAGAAACAATATACACCGTATCATAGCAAGCAATACTATAGTCTTTCGTATTAGTATCGGTTGTTCGTTCAAATAGTCCATCATCGAAGACCTAAAACGAATGCGTTTTTGGTCTTTTCTTTTTGAGAATAAATCGCCGCTCGTCGAGAATTTGTGTGAACTCAGATTTACGGGAATAAGTTTTTGTTTTGTTTGTTGATACCCTTGTGCGTTAGTCGGTTTCTCGGTTTACTTTTTGACACATTGTGTCGTTATGCGGGCGCTTGCCTATGCCACACAGCGGTATGCTTGTTTATTCGGTTTCTACAACACGATATTTTTATGATATCATATACTTGAAAAAATCGTTTGATTGCGGTATAATTGTCATACATAAATGAGGCATTGAAATGAAAAAAATTCATTATAAAAAATATTTAACGGCTACTAATATATTATTATTGATTCTTACCGTTATTTATTTTTTGGATCACTATTTGCCATTTCCAAAAGAGTACTCGGGTTTTACTTGGGCAAGCGACGACATAAATGCAACCGATTATATGCTCGGAATTTGCGGCGGATTATTAACGAATTATATGGGAATAGGCAAAGTGTTGGATCCTGCCGGTACCGAAGTATATCGATACGTGACTCAGATGTTTCTTCACGGACATTTGTTGCATTTTATTGCAAATTTAATAGGGTTATATTTTATAGGAAATTATGCGGAAAAACGTTTCGGATGGTGGATGACTTATATTATATTTGTTGTCGTGGGTATTGTTGAAGTATTTATCACCGATCCGTTGTATATCGCAATAGTACCGTCAAAAGCGGAGGAAGTGGCAAGTACCGTTTCTGTCGGCGCTTCCGGAGGAATTTTCGCTCTTATGGGCGCTTCGCTTGCGGCATTGTTCTTCGATATTAAAAGTTTCAAAGAAATCGGCAAGCCGACTTTGATTGTCTCGGCAATTTACGGAGTGCTGACAACGTACGTGGTAAGTTTCGGTTGGACGACAGTTTGCCACAATGTTTCTTTAATATTAGGCTTAATTTTGGGCGTTATAATTATACTGCCGTTTTTCTTGTTGAAAAAAGGCAAATTTGCCCGCGTAAACAATTCTGATATTCAATCTGACATCGATAATAATTCACTTTAATAGCCTTTATTGATAGCAGTGCAAATTGCAGTTAATACAAAGAAACGGCCGTTATTAAAATAAAATTTGTTTTATATCATTACAATTCTTCTATGAATAAAAGAACGAACGTTCACGGTTTGTTCTTTTTATTTCATTAACTCGGATTTTGTATGGATAAAGTTTGTTTTTTATTTGCAAATATAATGACGCTTATGATATAATTATTCGAAACATCGACAGCGAAAAAACCGAAGATAAAAGGCTGATAGCTTATTGCGGACTCGATTGCGAAAAATGCGATACGCGGAAAGCTACGTTGAATAACGATAATACTTTGCGTGAAAGTATGGTGGCGCTTTGGTCGGAATCGAATGGTGTCGACATTACACCCGAAATGATAAATTGCGAAGGCTGTCGGGCGGATGGGGTAAAAACACCGTTATGTGACTTTGTTCTATAAGGCAACGTGCGCTTGATAAGAAATTCCAAACTTGCGACGATTGCGGCGGTATTGACGGATGCGGGACTGTCGGTATGGTAACATCTGATAATGCCGAGGTATTAAACAACTTAAAAAATTTTAAATAGGAGAATTATGTTCATGCAGATCGAAAAGATCATTAAAAATAACGTTGAAATAGCGCACATAAAATCAAACGAGATCGTTATAAACGATTTGCAGTCGGCTCTCGACTTGATGATGACGGTGAATTACGAAACCGGGATAAGAAATATCGCCATATCGAAAGAATCGGTAATCGAAAAATTTTTTATTTTAAGCAACGGTCTTGCCGGCGAGATCTTACAAAGGTTTATTAACTATCGATTTCGTGTTGCGATATACGGCGATTACTCCGAATATACAAGCAAGCCGTTGAAAGATTTTATATGCGAAAGCAATAAGGGACACGATATATTTTTTACGGACGACTTGCAAAAAGCGATCGAAAAATTGGGACGCCGAGCGGAAATATAAAGAGAGAATCATTGAATGGAATACTTAAAGCTTACAGCCGAAAATTTGGAAAGAGAACACATATGTTGCGCTATTTCCAACAACAAAGATATACAAGTGGCAAGTAAAAAAGCGTGGCTTTCCGAAAGATTAAAAGACGGTCTGGTATTTTTGAAGTCTGTCGAGCGAGGTAAGTGCTTTATAGAGTATATACCCGCCGATAATGCCTGGTGTCCTATAGAAGCGGACGGATATATGCATATAAATTGCTTTTGGGTCTCGGGCTCGTTTAAAGGACACGGTTATGCGAACGAATTATTAAACGCATGTATCGCAGATGCAAAAGCGCAGGGCAAATACGGAGTCACGGTCATTTCTTCTCCGAAAAAAATGCCGTTTTTGTCCGATCCGAAATATCTGGCTTATAAGGGTTTTAAGGTTGCGGACAGTGCGGAGCCGTTTTTTGAACTTCTGTATTTACCGTTTTGTGAGAATGCGCCCGTTCCCGAATTCAAAGACTGCGCAAAAAAGCCGCACATCGATAAGCAAGGGTTTGTGGTATATTACTCGCATGGCTGTCCGTTTACCGCAAAATACGTGCCTGCCGTCGAGCGTTTTGCAAGAGAAAACGGAATAATGTTTGAAAGCGTATTTTTGGACGGTAAAGAAAAGGCGCGTAATGCTCCTTGCGCTTGGACGAATTATGCCGTATTCTATAACGGCGATTATATTTCGAACGAGATACTGAACGAAAATAGATTTTCGGAACTTATCAAACGGTTGAATGCATAAAACGCGAATGAAAATAAAGTCGAATCGAACGAAATATTATTCGGAATGAATTGGAATGAAAAAAATCGAAATAAACGACGGGACAATCAAATTTTCCGACAGGGAAGAATTTCGAAAGTGGCTTGAAGATCATTGCTTGTCGGGCGACGGTATCTG
>CAJUKR010000029.1 GCA_910587025.1 uncultured Christensenellaceae bacterium | reverse complement strand
AGGCGATTCCATGAGATACCTTATGGAGTCCAAACAGATCGCGCTCTTACGCAGCGTACTTATCGAACTGAGCCCCGTAGATATAGCCGGACTGCTCGACGATTTCGGAACAGACGACCTGATCAAAATTTACCGTCTGCTTCCCAAAGACACGGCGACAGACGTATTCGTTTATCTACCGCCCGAAGTCAGCCACAATCTGCTGACCGTGCTGTCCGCATCCGAAGCAGGCGCGATCATAGACGATCTTTACGCCGACGACGCTGCCGATCTGCTCGACGAAATGCCGTCCATGGTAGTCAAAAAGCTGCTTGCGCAAACCAAGCCCGAGACGAGAGCTGCCGTTAATCACCTGCTCCAGTACGAGGATGATTCCGCGGGAAGCATAATGACGGTCGAGTTTGTCGATCTCAAAGAGTATTATACCGTGACGCAAGCCATCGAAGCCATACGCAAAAACGGCGTTGATAAAGAAACGATAAACAACTGTTTCGTCCTCGACGCAGAACGTAAACTGCTCGGTATGATCACGCTTCGTAAACTCCTACTCTCCGATCCCGAAGAAACAGTCGGCGATCTCATGGAAGAAAACGTCATAATCGTACGAACATCCACCGACCAGGAAGAAGTCGCAAAGCTGTTCAAAAAATACGACTTTACTTCCATGCCGGTGTGCGACAGCGAAAACAGACTGGTCGGTATAGTCACGATCGACGACGTCGTGGATATTATCGAAGAAGAAACGGAAGAAGACTTCTCGAAAATGGCGGCAATATCGCCCATCGAAAACACATACCTCAAAACGAGCGTATGGCAACACGCGAAAAGCCGCGTTCTGTGGCTGTTGTTCCTCATGATCTCGGCAACGTTCACCGGACTTGTAATAAACGGATTCGAAGGCGAGCTGTCCAGTTTCATGATGTCGTTTACTCCCCTTCTCATGGGCACGGCGGGCAACTGCGGTTCGCAGTCGTCGACGACGATCATACGCGCGCTCGCGCTCGAACAGATCTCGACGAAAGACTTTTTGAAAGTCAGCCTGAAAGAAGGACGGATAGCCGTAATATGCTCGGTCATTCTCGCCGTCGCGAACACACTGCGCGTCATTCTTATGTACTGGTGGTCGGACTATAACGCCGATCTCGCCGTTCTCAAAGCATCGCTGATACTCGGGATATCGCTTATTCTCATCGTGCTTCTCGCGCAGGTGATCGGCTCGCTTCTCCCCATCATCGCGAAAAAAATACACGTAGACCCCGCGCTTATGTCCGCGCCTGTCATCACGACGATAATGGATACGCTGTCCATACTCATTTATTGCCTTATCATAATCGCAACGGGCGCGGCGTTCGGTTGGGCGCTCTGACAATAAATATCGCTTGACACATACATCGCATTATTGTATAATTGTAAAAATACGCACCTAAAAGCAAAGGAATACTTCTTATGAAATTAAAAGGTTCTCAAATCATCGTCAAGTGCATCGAAGAACAGAACATCGACACCGTTTTCGGTTATCCGGGCGGATACATAATCGATGTCTTCGACGCGCTGTACGAAGAACGCAACAACATTACGCAGATTCTCACCTGTCACGAACAGGGTGCGTCGCACGCAGCGGACGGCTGGGCGCGCGCCACGGGAAAAACCGGAGTCGTTATCGCGACTTCGGGTCCGGGCGCGACCAACCTCGTCACGGGTATTGCGACCGCAAACATGGACAGCGTACCGCTCGTGGCGATAACGGGAAACGTCAGTACGACATTGCTCGGTCGCGACTCGTTCCAGGAAGTGGATATTACGGGCGTGACGATGCCGATCACCAAACATAATTTCATGGTCAAAAATATCGAGGAACTTGCCGATACGATGCGCGAGGCGTTTTATATCGCCGCTTCGGGTCGTCCCGGCGCGGTGCTTGTCGACATACCGAAAGACGTCCAGCAGGCGGTGACCGAATACGAGCCGAAGAAACCGCGTGAAATCAAACCGTATTTCGTGGAAAACAAATATGTCGAACAAGCCGTCGAACTCATCAATAAAGCGGAACGTCCCACGATTTATATCGGCGGCGGTTGCACGGTTTCCGACGCAGGCAAAGAACTCGTCGCGCTCAGCGAAAAAATCGGCGCGCCGGTTACGTCGTCGCTCATGGGACTGGGTTGCTTCCCCGCTTCTCATCCGAACTTTATCGGACTTATAGGCATGCACGGCAAAGCCAACGTCGTGAAAACGCTGAAAAAAGCCGATCTCGTGCTCGCGATAGGCTGTCGTTTTTCCGACCGCGTCGCAGGCGACAGAAAAAATTTCTGCAGCCAGGCGAAAATAGTACATATCGACATCGATCTCGCCGAGCTGAACAAGAACGTCAAAGTGAACGTTTCCCTTCTTGCCGACGCAAAATCGGCTGTCGAAGCCATGCTTCCTCGCATTTCGAAAGCGAAGAACGACGCATGGATAACCGAGTGCCGTAAGCGGGCAAGCGAAGATTATCTGCTCGGTTCGGACGGAAAACTCTGCCCCCGCAAATTGATCTCAGCCGTCAACAAACTCGGCGATCCCGAAAAGATCGTAGTCACCGACGTAGGACAGCATCAGATGTGGGTCGCGCAAACATACTGTTTCGAAAAACCGAGAAAGCTTCTTACGAGCGGCGGGCTCGGCACTATGGGTTACGGAATGGGAGCCGCGATAGGCGCAAGCCTCGCAACAGACAAGCAGACGGTGCTTTTGACGGGCGACGGTTGCTTCCATATGAATTTCAACGAGATCGTGACCGCGGCGAAACTCGGTCGCGACATCACCGTAATAGTGTTCGATAATCATACGCTCGGTATGGTGCGCCAGTGGCAGACGTTGTTCTATAACAAACACTATTCGTCGACGGATATCAACTACCCCACCGATTTCGTCAAACTCGCCGAAGCGCTCGGCGGCACGGGCTTCAGACTCGAAAGAAACGAAGATATCGAAAACGTTATCGGCAAAGCATTCGCGACGAAAGGCGTAAAAGTCATCGACGCCGTCATAGACAAGGACGAATTCGTACTGCCTATGATCCCCGCGGGAAGAGGCTTCGACTCCATCGTAACGGTCAAGCCCGAGCTTAAATAGGATAAGAGGAGAAAACATCATGAGCAACAAAGAAGCCAAGCATATTATTTCCGCGCTCGTAACGAACAAGTCGGGCGTGCTCACACGTATAAGCGGGCTGTTCGCGCGCAGAGGATACAATATCGATTCCCTGTCGGTCTGCAGCACGCATAATCCCGACCGCTCGAGAATGACCATCGTAGCAGTCGGAGACGACGACGATATAAACCAGATCGTCAGACAGCTCGATAAGCTCGTCGACTGCCATAAGATCATGGTATTCGACGCCGCCGAAAGCGTAAAGCGCGAACTGCTCCTTATAAAAGTCAACGTACCGTCCGAAAAGCGTCCCGAGATCGAGAGCACGGCGAATATGATGAAAGTAAAAATCATCGACGTTGCCGAATCGTCCGTGATCTGCGAAATGACGGGCGAATCGAATAAGGTAGACAAGTTTATCGAGATCATGCGCCCTTACGGTATTCTCGAACTTGCCCGCACCGGAGTGACCGCTCTGTCCAGAGGGCGCGACTGCATAGACGATCTGACGGATTATAACGAAGAAATAGGAAAATAAATATCATTCGGAACAAAAAAATCCGAACCGCTTTCACGGTTCGGATTTTTTATTTTCAAGCAATGGCTTCGGGTCGAATTATGCGGCGGTTTTAGCCTGAGCGGCTATCCAGCCCCACAACGTCACAGCGTCGCCGCCTTCGGTCAGTTTGACGGTTTCCGTGCTTGCTTCCGTAATGTCGGCAAGTACGAACGCTCCGCCGTCGCCGCTGCCCGTCGTAGCCTGTACTTTGGAGCACTCGTCGCGGAGAGTGTATATCCACGAATAATGTCCGTCATACTCGACTCCCGCGGGAGTTTTATCCTCACCTTCGGTGATCTTGACATTCTCGAAGAGCGAATAGTAAACATTTTCTGCGCCTGCTTTCAACAGCTCGATATAAAGCGAGTTGGAGTTTGTTTCGGTATAGCCGTCGAATACGGGCTGCCACGTCTCGTTTCGTTTCGTGCCTACCGATACGGTCATATCGGACTTGGCGTGCGTAATCCACATGGGCACGTTAACAAGTCTTGCGAACTCGTCGTCGGTCATGCTCGCGGTTCTGACGAACGGTACCGCGATAGGATATGCCGCCGCGAAATATTCGCCGTGCTTGGAAAGCAGTTCCACAGTCATCCAGCCGCCGTTCGAGCAACCTCCCAGATATACGCGATTAGCGTCGATGTCGCTGTGAGTGTCTACGAAATTCTTGATAAGTTTGAACAGCGATTCGGTGTAAATCGATTCGCCGACATCGTTACCGCCTTGCTGACCGTCACCGTTATCCATCCACATCGTAGGCGACTGCGGAGCAAGCACATACGCGCCCGCACATGTATCTGTCGTGAAGTATTTCTGAATGAGCGGTTTGCCGAGGTTGACGACCTGATTGCCGAGAAGTACGATCGACGGATCGGTGCCGCCTTCGCCTGCGCCGTGCAACCATACAATAAGCGGTTTTTTATCCGTCTTTTTCGAGTCGTCCGGTTTGAACGAAGCATATTTCAGCGTAATATCTCCGTCGGTATACGATCCGGTCGTATCCCACTTTTCGAGTTCGGGAACATCGTATTCTGCGGCAAAAGTACCTGCGAATTTCGTGTATGTTTTGTCACCGAGAGTAAGACCGTCGATCTTGAGCGTATACACGGATATGTCGTTCCAGCTGTTCTTGCCCGACTGCATATTATAAGTAAACGGCTTGACATTGTTTGCGGGACCGACACCGAACATGGATGCGGCAACTGTATATTCGTATTCTATCGTCACGTAGCGCGCGCTCGTCGTGCCTTCGGCTACCTTATTTCCGTTTTCGTCGCTGAGATATACTTGATCGTTTTTTCCTCCGACATTGCCGACCTTAAACGGATTCGCTTCGGAAAGAGCCGCCGCCGGAATATCCTCGGCAAATCCGAGAACGGCTTTGTCGATTGCCGGACCTTCGGCATGATCGGTGACGATCAACTTACCGCTGACGTCCTTGTCGTAAACGACTTCGGGCGCGGGCGGATCCGGGCGTACGGCTTCGCCGCTCGCGGCAGAACCGTCCGCAGACGAAAGAACTATATCGGTTTCGAGATCCAGGCAGTCCATATTGGGAACCGTCTGTGCGGCAACCGTTATCACAAACGTATTGCAACCTTCGATGATATCGACTTCGCCGAACGGTATGGGATCCCAATAAAGGTTCCACGTCATGGGCATATCCTTGCCTGCGCCGCGAAGTTTTGCGGATTCGAAATTCACGCGCTTACCGTTAAGCTCGACGGTGAAATCTTTGTCGAAAACGACCTGATCGTCTACCCACATCATAAATCTGCCGCCAGACGTATCCACCTGCATATTATTGCTCGTAGCAAGAAGCGAAACATTGGCTTCGCCCGCAGTAGCGGCATTGAACGTGAACGTGATCTTATTGCCGACGGTATTTATGTATCCGATCGACGCTCCGCCGCTCGCCGTAGACGTATCCGGATCCACATGCGATCCTTTATTGCCCGAGCCGAGCGTACCTTCGAATTTCGTTCCTTCGGCTTCTATACGATAACCGACTTTCGTTCCCTCTTTATCGACGAGGTTTTTGAGCGGCATAGTCGCGGGAGGGGTAATCGCGTCACCGAAACGAGCGTAAAACGTAACGTTTTCGGTCGGAATGTAATTCTTGAGTCTTACCTTTTCCCCGCCGGTCGCCGACGAATACCAACCGAAGAAACTCGATCCGCTCTTTTTCGCCGTGGGGATTTCGATCAACTGTCCGCCTTCGTCGACTTTCACAGACGTAGGTCCCTCGATGCTTCCCGCACCGGCATCGAACGTAACGGTATACTGACGCACCCAATGCGCGTACAGTGTTCTGTTTTCCGTACTCTTATCCGATTTGGGGTCTACGGCCGTACCGTCCGTCGCCGCGGTATACCAACCGTCGAAACGGTGGTCGGCGCGCGTCGGCTCAACCGCATCGGTAACGAATCCGTCGGCATTCGCACTTTTTTCCAATGTAGTCTTATCGCCTTCGAATACTCCGCCGTTCGCATTGAACGTAACGACTACGCCGGTACCCGAGGGAGGCGGTTCCGGATCGGGATCGCCACACGCCGAAAATGCAAAGCTCAGCACCAACGCAAGCAGTACGCACAATACGACTGCAATTCTCTTCTTTCTTTTCATTCTATCCTCCTGTTTAAGGCATAATATGCCTATCGGAATAAATATAACAATTATGCGTATTTCTGTCAATATCGATGGCACACAATGTAATTTTATGACACATCTCGCAAAAATTCACGACACGTGTGCGCATTTCGTGAATCGGAACAATATAAAAACAAAAGTCCGACGGAATAGTTATTCCGTCGGACTTACGACAATATGATATACTCAAAACCGTTTACTTTTCATCGGACTTGCGATCGATAATAAGCGACAATCCCATAACGATCGACGGCACGGCGACAGCCTGTGCGACAAGCGCGGGAAGTCCGGCTTGTATCTGCGACCATACGACTTCGACCGTGAGCGGCGAAACACTTTGAAATATTGCCGCAACGATCAGAAATACGCATCTTCCCGATACCGAAGCCAAAAGAACCGCGGGAAAAGCCATCCATGCGTTCCGCGATATTTTGCCCGAGAATGCACCCGAAACGGCGGCAAACACGGCAAGTTCCGCAACCATATACGGAAGACGCGTAACCGCAGGCATGGGATCGCCGACCGCAAACGTTATAAGAAAACTTACGATCGGAGAAAGGACGCCTACCCCGAGCCCCCATTTCAGTCCGAGCACGCAACCTCCGATAAGAACCGGAAGATACATTGGCATCAGCAACATACCGCCCGTCGCGCCGAGCGCAATATGCACGATCTGCGGCAATACGACCGCAAGCGCGATCACGCTCATGCTCACAAGCGTTTTTACGGCAATGCCCAACTTAAAACTCACTTTCTTTTTTGTCAATACTGCGTCTAACATACTTCTTTCCTCTTCTACAAATGCAATACGATCAGATCGGATCTTTCATAACCGTTATGACCGATAAGACTCTTTTTATATTCCCAGCATTTAATCGCGTCACCGAGAGTCTTGCCCTCGTTATCCGCAAAAAATGCGCCTATATACGCGTTATATTCAAATCCCTCGTTCTGTTCTTCTTTACGCGGGCTTTTTTGCGCGCGCAATCTTCGATATGCTTTAACCGCGCTGTTATATCTTTTGCCCGCGTTATTTTCCAACCAGTTCCGAAACGCCGCGGTGAATACGAAACTCTTTCCTATATGCATCAAAAAAAACGTACGATGTTTTTCGGTATATACGAAATTATCTTCGATTATCGAGCGCAGGCTGAGCCTGTCGCAAGATTGTCTTGCTTTTTTTCGGGCGGGCTTTATCGCACGGACGTTGCCCGTATCGAGATAATATAATATCCGTTCGGAAAGTTCGGCTTTCGTCCCGTACGAACACAGTCCGTTCCGTTTGCAGAAATCGGACAATTCGGATTTGAGCCAATAAAATCGCTTGAATATTTTTCCGTCGATGTTTGTATCCAACGCGGGGCGTTGTTTCAGCAGGTCGTACATTTGCGTTTATTTTTTAAGGTCGTTCGCATCGTCCGCGTCTTTTGCGCCGTTCTTCTCTTCCGTACATTCGCCGTCAGATACGGCGACCACGGCTTCGGCATCGATATTCTCGCCCTTAAGAAAGGGTTCGGCGCCGCTCTCTATCGCGCTTTCCACACGAACAAACGACTCGAAGAGCTTGTCCGTACGAGCGCCGTCGCCTGCGAGTTTTTGCGAAAGAAGCGATACTATCGGAACGATCGCGAATCCGATTATCATCGTCCACGCACCGACATATATCGGCGACTGGAAAAGATACACATAAATAAACGACGCTTTGAACTCCGGCGACAGATAACCGCCGCACATCGATATGACCATTGCGACGATACTTATGACTACACCGAAACCGAAGCAAGCCCAGCAGCCTGCTTTCGTCGTCTTTTTCCAGTACAGGCTGTAAAAGTAAGGAGCAAGGAACGACCCTGCGAGCGCGCCCCAGCTCACGCCCATCATCTGTGCGATAAACGAAAGATCGAACGCGTCGTATACGATCGCTATAACGGCGGAAATTACGATAAACAGGGCAATAAAGAACCGTATGCTCAACATCTGGCTTTTTTGGCTCATGTCCTTTTTTATATTGCCTTTTATGAGATCGAGCGTTATGGTAGAGCTCGAGCTCATTACGAGCGACGAAAGCGTGCTCATCGACGCCGATACCACAAGCACGAGTACAAGCGCGATCAAAACGATCGGAAGGCTCTCGTTGAGCATCGACGGAATTATCTCGTCATACGACACAGACCCGCCTTCGGGGCTGTAGAACAACCGTCCGAAGCCGCCGAGGAAATAACAGCCGCCTGCGACCACGAGCGCAAACACAGTGCTGATTATCATTCCCTTTTTGATCGATCCTTCGCTCTTGATCGCATAGAATTTCTGCACCATCTGAGGCAGACCCCACGTGCCGAGACTGGTCAAAATAATGACCATGATAAGCCCGTACAGGTCGGGGCCGAAAAACGACGTATACGCGCCCTGTTGCGCCGAACCTTCCACGCCGATCTGCGACAGTTTTGCGATCGCTTCCGAAAGTCCGCCCTGTCCCGCGATAACGGCCGCGATTATTGCGACTATGCCGAACAGCATTATAAGACCTTGTATAAAATCGTTCCATGCCGTCGCCATATACCCGCCGATGAGAACGTACACCGCCGTGACCGCCGCCATGATTATTATACATACGAAGTACGGGATGTCGAACGCCATCGCGAACAGACTGCCGAGCCCCTTGTACAGCGACGCGGTATAAGGTATGAGGAATACGAATATTATGATCGACGCCGCGATCTTGAGTTTATCGTCGTTGAAACGCTTTCCGAAAAAGTCGGGCATTGTCGCGGAATCGAGCTGCTGCGCCATTATGCGCGTTCTGCGTCCGAGCACCGCCCATGCGAGCAACGAGCCGATGACGGCGTTGCCTATTCCGATCCAGGTCGCAGCCACGCCGAAACGCCAGCCGAACTGCCCCGCGTAACCGATAAAAATAACTGCCGAAAAATAAGATGTTCCGTACGCAAACGCGGACAGCCACGGACCGACCGAACGCCCGCCGAGAACGAATCCGCTGACGGATTTCGCACTCTTTCGGCTTTTGACGCCGATGAATATCATAACGGCGAAATATGCGATAAGTATCAATGCGTAAAGAACTACTTCCATATCGTTTCCTCTTTGCTTTTGTCGGCTCATTCGGAAAGCCTATCGCATAAATTATACTACAAGCGCGCGGAAAAAATCAAACGCATTCGCCTTTAATTATTAAGTTTTGCCGAAATTTTCGCAAGAACTTTTTTCTCTATCCTCGAAACGTACGATCTCGAGATATCGAGTTTTTTTGCCACTTCGAGCTGAGTGAGCGCGCGTCCGCCCGCCAAACCGTAACGCAATGTTATTATGCGGTTTTCGCGATCGGGAAGCTCTGCGACGCAGGCGCGGATCTTTTCCATCAGCACCTTGTTTTCCACTTCCTCTATCACACTGTCGGCGGGTACGGAAAGCACGTCGATAAGCGTTATGTCGTTTCCGTCCTTATCCGACCCGACCGATTCCGACAGCGATACGTCGTTCTTATGCTTTTTGTTCGAACGGATATACATGAGTATTTCGTTCTCTATGCACCGCGCGGCATAAGTCGCGAGCTGACTGCCCTTACCGTACTCGAACGTCTGGATGCCTTTTATCAGACCTATGCTGCCGACGGATATAAGATCATCGGCCTCGCCCGCTCCGCTGTATTTCTTGACGATATGCGCGACGAGCCGAAGATTATGCTTGATAAGTATTTCGCGCGCCTGCTTGTCGCCTTGCTTGAAGCGCTCGAGATACATCTTCTCTTCCTCGGGTTCGAGCGGTCTCGGAAACGAGCCGTTATTCTTGATGTACGCCGAAAAACAGAATACCTTACTCAAAAATGCGAGAAAACTTTCGAAAACCATAAATTGCCTCCGCATATACTTATGCGGAAATTTGTCGATTTTTGCCTGTTTACGAATTTATTCGGAATATATTTTGATTTTACGCAGATAATAAGCGTATGAAGACAGCAACGGAAGTAAGAACCGAATTGGCAGTCAAGAAGGCCGATATGACGGCAATGGGAATTTTGTTCGGATGTATCAACACCGCACTTATCCTTGTCGGCATAGCGTTTGCTCTCATTAAGTTTACGGGCAACGGCCGCGTCGACGCTTACTCCATCGTACTTTTCAGTCTTGCCGGCGTCATAGCCCTCGTGGGCTTTGCCGCAATGGTAATGTACAGAAACTCGGTGAGGACGGCTATAGACGAAACGGACGAGCACTATTAAGCGCACGTCAAGCGGAAAAGCGGATATGTAAATTTCTTACATATCCGCTTTTCATTTATTCTCATGCTCTTTCTGACGAAACGCCGAAGAAAGTACGATACAAATTTATTTTTATTGTAAGCATCAAACTCAAAACGCTTGATTTTTTCCCGTCGATATGATATATTATTTAAGCTTTGATATTCAAAGAACTACGGAGGGGTATCGAAGTGGTCATAACGGGGCTGACTCGAAATCAGTTTGCCTGCAAGGGCACGCAGGTTCGAATCCTGTCCCCTCCGCCAAGAAGAGCCCAAATCGAACACTCGATTTGGGCTCTTTCTATATGCTTTTTTCTATAGTTTATGATAACAATAGAAATAGTACGCCATATTAAGGTAGCGCAAGATAATGAAACGTAAACATTACAAAAAGACGGTGCGAATAACACCGCCGAAAGATAGAAAACACGTCGTAATAAAAAGCAGAAAGCGCGGTGGCGTTAAAAAACACGGGCGTGCGCAAGGGGTTTACCCGCGCCGCCCGATTTTAGCCGCCGTCTTGCTTTTTATATGATTGCTCGGTTTTGTTCGTTGTGTTTAGTCTGTTTGTGGCGGGTGCTTGACGGCGAGCATAGCGAGCCGCTTGTTTTATCAAGCACCCGCCAAAGTGCCATTTTGTTTTTGTGATATTCTATACGCTTGAAAATAACGTTCGTTTGTACTATAATAAATAATGAAATTACATTACAAGGAATTGTAGCGCGTTATGTTTAATGAAATTTGCATTTATGAAGCCAAAATTGATAAACAAGACGAAATTGAAAATCTAATGAAAGAAATTGCGGAATTTTATCTTTCGCAATCGGGAGTAATTGATGTACGTTATATAAAACGCACGCATAGACAAGAAGACTTTAACTCCGTCAAAGAAGGTAAAGTGCCTATTCGTTTAACAAGATTTGTAGGCAAAGTTACATATATTTTGCATTGGACAGTAGAAAATGAAGAAATTCACGCTCGTATTTCCAAACTTGGGTTAGAACGTTTTTATAAAAGATGGAATAGATGTTTAATAACAATGCCTAAAATTTTATTAGGCGAAAACATCGTGTAATTTTCAAAAATGCCTGAAAATTCGTTTTAGGTTACTACCGCTCCGCCAAAACAAAGAATCTCGTACGAATTGCAGTTTGTACGGGATTCTTTTTATTGCGTTGTCATAAAAAATTCGAACGAATAAAACGATAGTCTTGACAATCCGACTTAACATGCACTATAATTAACGCAATAAGGAGTACCCATTATGAAAAACAAGTACAAAGGCACACAGACCGAGAAGAATCTCGAAACGGCGTTTGCGGGCGAATCGCAGGCAAGAAACAAATATACATATTTTGCTTCCGTCGCAAAGAAAGAGGGATACGAACAAATCTCCGCTATCTTTTCCAAAACAGCCGAGAACGAAAAAGAACACGCGAAAATGTGGCTCAAAGAATTGAACGGTATAGGAGATACGGCAAGCAACCTCACCGCTGCCGCCGACGGCGAAAATCAGGAATGGACAGACATGTACGAGGAATTCGCCAAAACAGCCGAAGCCGAGGGATTCGGAGAGCTTGCCGAGAAATTCCGCATGGTCGGCGCAATCGAAAAATGTCACGAAGAAAGATACCGCGCGCTTCTGAAGAACGTGAAAACGGCGGCGGTTTTCGAAAAAAGCGAAGTCAAAGTGTGGGAATGCCGTAATTGCGGGCATATCGTTGTCGGTACAAAAGCGCCCGATACCTGCCCCGTATGCAATCATCCGAAGAGCTATTTCGAGATCCACGCGGAAAATTACTGAGATATTTCATATAGAACGAATAAGAAATTGTATGTAAAAAACACGGCGACTTTGTTTCCGAAGCCGCCGTGTTTTTTGTTTGTCGTTTTGTAGTTTTGTCGTTTTGTATTTTCGGAGCGCGTTTGCCGCGTCACTTATCCCCGTCCGTTTCATCGAAGAAATTATAATAATTGTTCACGTCATAATCTCTCTTCTTTCCTCGGTTCGGAAACAAGCCCATCACTTCCATCGGTTCCACTCTCCCGCTACGCTCCGTCAACAGCTGTTCGCTCATGCGATCGCTTATTCGCTCCGATAGGCTCTCCATGTATTCTCTACGCATTTCGGGGCGTCTCAGCGGTTCTTCGTAGCCGCTGTGATCTACCGCATACAGCTCTCTTATTCGACGCATCTCTTCCGCGACACGAAGTTCGCGTTCTTCGGACTCGAGCTCTTTCCGCGCTCGTTCCGACTCCTCACGGTACTTCGACTCTATTCGGCTCTCACGCAACGCTCGCTCGATCTCACGCAATCGACTCTCGTATTCTCGTATCTTTCTTTGCGTCTCTTTATCCACGCTACTTCTCCCGATTCTTCAGCTCGCTTTTCAACAGCCGCAGGTTCTCTCGTTCCAAATCGATCAACGATGTCAACGTCCTGAAATACTCCGCGTCTCGCGCGTCGGGCTCCCGTTTCTCCAGCATGCTCGACACGATCGACGACTGCGATCTCAAACGTTTTCTTTCAAGATCCTCGATCCGTTCCTCGATCTCTCCGATCTCCCGCTTCAACTCTCGTTCCTTTTTCATTTATTACCCTCCCCTCCGTGCGGGTCTTTTCCGGACTGCGGCATGTACGGTATATATCCGCCGCTTCCGTTCGGATACATCGGATATGCGTATCCTCCGCGAAGGCGCTCCTGCAGCAGCTGATTCTCTATCTCTTTGCGGCGCAACTCCTCTTCGAGCAATCTCAGACGCTGCATCTCCAGTTCGCGCTGTTGCTGTTGTATATCGGGCATAACGGGATAGCCCATTCCGTAGCCGTTTCCCGGCATATAGCCGCCGCGCATCTCTCTTCGGCTGCGCTCATAGTCCTGCAACTCTCTCAAGCGTTGCATCTCCTCTTCCTGTCGCCTTATTCTCGCGCGCTCTTCCATCTCGCGTCTCGTGCGCTCGCTCTCCTCCCGACAGATATTTTCTATTCGCTTCTCCTGCAACTCTCGTTCCATTACTCTGAGCCGCTCTTCGTACTCTCTCAATCTTTCATACGTCTCTGCGTCCATTTCACTATCCTCCGTCGCACTCTGCTCCGCTATTATTTGAGGCTTCGAGCCCTGCACCGGCAACGGCATAGGTTGTTGCAACTGTACTTGCGGCAACGACTGTTGTTGCATCTGCATAGGCTGTTGTACCTGCAACGGTATAGGCATCGCCTGCGGTTGAGCGCCTATACGCCGTTCGTCTTCTCTGCGTCTCCGCTCATCCTCGCGTTCGTCCTCACGTCTTCTGCGTTCTTCTTCTCTTTCCTCTTCGCGTCTGCGGCGTTCTTCCTCTCGGCGCTCTTTCTCTTCCTCTCGCGCTCTACGCTTCTCTTCTTCCGCTTCCTCCCGCTCAGCCGCTTTCGCTTGCCTCTCCGCTTTCTTCTTCCTGCGACGCACTATAAACACGATCAGCAGAATCAGCAACAACAAGATCGACAAGAAGATCAATAGACACATCCACATGTCCAGTCCAAACAAGAACTTCTGTGTCAGGAATCCCAGCAACCCCTCTTTCGGATGGATATACTCCTCTCCGTATTCGCTCTCGGCTATCTCCGCTCCGCTTTCGTCACTAAGCACATAGTTCTTCGCGTACTCGCTCTTCAATACCGCCGTTACTCGGTATTTCGTATCCGATACCAGTTCGCTCTCGGATACTTCTACTCCGTTTACGTCATAGTACTTATACTCGAACACGTCTTCTCCCGGGTATCCTTCCGGTAAACGCGCTATCGGCTTCCCTTCCGTCGTAGTCCCCCAGATCGGCACTACCTTTGCTCGTTCGATCTCGTACTCGTACTCCTTTACGCTCTTGTCGTTGTTCGTTCCGCTCCAGTAGTAGTTTCCTACTATCTTTACTCGTACTTTGTACTTCCCGCTCTCTTTCTGCGTTAAGTAGCTCTTATCCGTCTCTATCTCGTTCCCTTCGGCGTCTACCGCGTACAGCTTTACAACCCCCTTAGACAGCAGTTCTTCCAGTCCGTCGGGCATGAAATTCTGTTCCTTACCCGTATATACTCGTTTCGGCGTTTCTATCTCTCCAGGAACTGCTATGGGATCAGGCGGGTTTCCCTGATCCAGCATTAGAAACCTCTTCTCGCTTTCCACTCCGTCCAAGTACTCGATCTCGATGTTGTCTTCGTTCCCCGCGCTCGCTACTATCGTCTGACGGAACTGTTCGTTGTAATGATTTATCAAGTCTTCCGGCTCTATTACGTTTCCGCCTTCGTCCGTGTATCTGTACTCCACTATGTCCGCGGGGAATTCGCTCGTTCCGTACGACGCCGTCCACGGCGAGTTTCCGTCTCCCTGCCAGTCCACTACTTGGATCTTCAGTTTGTTTACCGTGATCTGCGCCGAGTATGTAGGTAACGTTCCCGTTACTCCGTTTACCGAAAACTTCACGTTAGCTGCGTCTCGCGTCTTTACCGTGATCGAATATCTTCCCGCATCCTTGATCCCCGACAATATTGCTTTCACTTCTTCAGTCGTCGGGTTGTTCGGATCCGCACAGTTCTCGCTATTGAACAGGCTCTGCGCTTCGTTGTTTACGTCTCTCTTGGTCAGTCCCACCAGGTCATAGTAGATCCCAAGCCCTTTCGGATCCATGCCCGAAAAACTCAGGATATCCAGTGTATAACCCGTGAACGTATGCGTTGCGTCCGCTTTCGGCGCCGCTATCTTCTTCGGCTCGATGTTCCAGCTTTGGCTCGTCTCCTTAGGATTGCCATCGGCGTCCGTCTCTATGTGACTCGGGATCGCTCCGTATGCGAAATTACCCGGTAACTCTCCGAATACACACTTCGCCGTGTTGCTCCCCGATCCCGTCACCGTCGTTCCCGTATTTCCGCTGTACTTCAGTATCCCGCTACTCTCTTCTCCTATACCGCTCTCAGCATACAGCTCAGCGATCAACTTCTCCTCTTCGCTTCCGTTCGCGTCTCCCTTCGGTAGCCCGATCAATACCAGCTTCTGCTCTACTCCGTTCCCTTCTTCGTCCAGTTTGTATTCCAACGGCTTCGACGGATTGTACTCTATCTCGTTCCCTTCTTCGTCTATGTATCCCCACTTCACCTGACTCATGTTCAGTACGTACGGCTTGATCTCGAACTCCAAGTACTCGTCCGTCGCATAGTAGTTCTCTCCCGCCGTACTCGTCAGGCTGATCTCTATTACGTACCATCCCGCGTTTACAGGATACGAGCCTTCGGGCAGTTCCTCGCCTTTGTTGTGGTCGTGGCCGTTCTTCGTGTCGCGCTTGTAGTACCTGATCGTGAAGTTGCTTACGGGGAACGCGTTGCTTCCCACAGTAATCATCAGATCGCCCGCATTACCGTCGTGGTTAAGCAAGCCGTGTCCTTTCCTGTCGTACGTGTCCGGCGCGCCGTCCAGCGTTACCTGTACCGGCGTTCGGTTGTCTCCCGTCTCGAAGTATTTCGTGCATGCTCCGTACTCAGGCTCCGGACTGCTCTCGTCCACCAACTCGAGCGCGTCTTTCCATAACGTCACTCCGTCGATCGATACTCCGCTCGCTATTACCGCTTTTACGTAATAACAGTTTGTCGTTCCCAATACGCACTCGATGTCCGAAATTCCGTCCAGCTTCGTTCCTTGTCCCGCTCCCGGCGGACTAGGCTTCGTTGCGTCCGTCCCCAGATGATAGAACTCGTACTCTATACCCGATACCCCCTTTAACGCAGGTACGTAAAATATATTCGAGTCCTCGCCCTGCTGCGACGTCGTCCACTTACTTCCGTCGATCACTATCTTGCCTTTGACTATACTCCACTTCAAGCGCGTAAGACCCGACGGCAACGCGTTATAGTTCACCGTATCGTATGTCAGTCCAAGACACTCCGCCGTGTATCCCGTTCCTATGTATTTCTTCTTGTTCCCGGTATACGCGCTCGTCGGATTGTTTACCGTTACTCCCGTCGGTAACCCGCTTAACGTCAATGTGTAATCTCCGCCGTTCCACGGTAACCCCGCGTCGCTTCCGCCCGTGTATTTCCACTCCTTCGCTTCACTGTCCCACGTCACCGGATACTCTCCGCTCTTACTCGTTGCGTCGCTCCATACCCACTTCACTCCGCTTATTTCTATGTCCCCTCTCTCGATCTCCCAAGTAAGAGTGATCTCTTTCGTACGCGAAGAAACGCCGTTATCGTTAAACAGGTGGTTCTCATCCAAAGTAATCAAAGCCACTTTCGTAATATACGTTCCCGCCGAACTTGCGGAAACATTCTGTATTCCGTCCGTATACTTGCTTTCGTCTATTTTTATGTAATGCTCCGTAAACTCGGATGTATCAACGGAAATTTCATATACATACCCCGTATTATTTTCCGAGTCGAACGCATAAGGCAACTTATTCGTCGCAGGCATGGAAACATCCGAATCAACGATTGCGCCCGATCCGCTCTTTTTCGTATATCTCCATGTATACGACGACAACCCCGCGCCCGACGCGGATATTACCAGTTTTGTGTTCCAACCCGTAAGAGCCGTAGTCAAAGAATAATTCGAATTATGCGTATTATTGCCTGCAATTTCGAACGTAATGGGAAAAGAGCCCGTAGAATATTCTCCTCCGGGGAATGCGCTTGCATCAAGCTCCGCCGTAAATTTTCCTGTACTCGGATCGAGCACGGCGTCGACCGTACTGCTGAACGCGCTGTTCCCGTCTTTGCTCAGCCGCAGTCTGAGCCCCACATTATCGGCATTCGGGAAAGTCGAATCGGTACCGGCATATATATCCCCGATCTTGAACGTCGCCTTACTCGAAGAACTGTCCGAACTCCAACTCAACGCATTACCCTGTTCCGTAGAAGTATACGTTATGCTAAGCTGTTTCGGTTTGACGGTAAAATCCACCGTTTTCGGCGTTTGCGTAGAATCAGACCACTCGTAATTTACGGCATCCTCTATTGTTATCGTTGCGGTATATTTGCCCGCATCTCTGACTGATATATCAAGCGTACCGTCCGATTTTGCCGTAGAAGTGGGAACATAACTCGGAGTAAATTCCGTACCGTTTTCTTTACAAGTAAATTTCACGGACAACGGATTTCGCGGATACGACGCCGAAGGCGTTGACGCTATTTCCGTACTCGGGTAATCGGGCAAATTGAAAGTCAGTTTGCTTCCGCCGAATGTCTGCTGGCTCGAAACGCTTGTAAGCTCGGGAACGGTCAGTTTCTTTTTCTGTAATGTAATATCGATAGTCATCGTATTGCTGCCGACTGTCGGATAAGTCTCATGAAATACATAATCGATAGTTACACCTGCCGGTTGTATTTCTTCGGATATTGTCTCAAGAGTAACTTTATAAGTTCCGGCTTCGGTAATACCGACTTTCGTCGAATGCGTTGCGGGCGATACGGGCGCAATAACGGAAGGCTGAACGTATGAAGAAGGAAGCGCTGTTCCGTTGCGCGTTATTCCGGTTACTTTGATTCGCTCCGCATCGAAATCGGTAAACGAAGCCAAATCTATTTCCTGTGTGTTGCCGTTGTATGTAAACGTCGTTCCCGTAGGCACCTGAGGCTTCGTCAATTCACGCGCTATTGCGGTAAGATTCACGTGCATTGCGGGACGGATCGCATTCGTAGCGTTGGCATTATCCGTTTCGCATTCGCCCGTAGTACCCAACGTACAAATGGAAGTATCCGGATCGTTACCAGAACGCAACCAATAAGCGGAAGACGCTTTCAAAATATCTGTAGAAGAATTCAAAGAAGTAGGGATTCCCCAAAGGCTCGTACCGAAAGTTGCCAAAGAGCAACCGGTTTCGGTCAAAGACGGCAACCAAAGATAATCGTCTGCCCAGTCGTAATATTGCGGCTTCGCAATTACCTGATTCATATTATTCGTATTGCCGCTTCCGAACCAACCTCCGGTACCGCCCATAGTAACTGTCGTATCCGGACTCCCCCACGCCTCATTTTGTAATAAATAAGGTTTACCGGTTGCGGCATAAGCCCAGACCCAGTTTTCTTTCTCTTGATATAAAAGTTCGGACGGAGTAGCCATATAATCGATCAGACTCTTTCTGCCGATCACCGCTTTAGACAAAGTAAACTGCGCAAAATCATTATCGATACGCTGTGCACTTGTTCTTGTACCGTTCATTGCGGTAATACTCGTTGCGTATTTGGTAGATCCGCCGTCGACATCGCCGGCATTCAATGCTACAAAGCGCATTCTGCTTGTCGAGTACATACTGCTCGGATATGGACTGCTTGTAGTGGTACTGTGATAATCGTTCCAATGGCAACCTCCGGTACTTTCGGTCATCCATAGAGTTGCGATCAGATCCCCTTTGCCGCCAGCACCCGTCGTATTTGTGGTGAGATATACTATATTCCATGTAAATCCGCCGAAAGCGACGGTAATTGCGTTTCCTCCGTTTATCTGAGAAAAATTCATGGAATGCGGCTGAGTATCGACGCTGTCTGCGGGATCATCGGTTTTACTTGACAAGCTGCTTGCGGAACCGTATACTGCGTTATACGCCGCGGCATAAGTATTCGTACCGCCAGAAATAAGTCCGTAAATATTTTTTACAACGGAATTATCGAAAACTTTTCCGTCGCTTCTTGTTTCGTAATCGGAATAAGTCAACGAACCGACAGAGGTCGGAGTCTGACCGTTTATATATGCGTCGGCGTCTTTTTCCGCAATGCCGACAACTCCGTAAAATATAGCGCCGATAAAAATCATCGTCATCAAAAACAATATAAGCGACTTGACTTTTATTATATTTGTATTTCTCATAATCTCCTCTTCGTTTCGACAGTTACGTATTATAAAAAATCTTTTTTCGTCGTCGAAAACGGCACATCTATGTATAGATATGTGTACCGTTTTTGCCGATTCGAAGCGCAAAATACTACAAAATTTTCACAATTTACGAAAAACTCATAAAAACGGTTGACATATATTTTTCGAAACATTAAAATATATTGTGTACTGGTACACATATCTATACATAGATGTACCGAAACCGATTTGCATAATGAGCATTTTTTAGGATAAAACAGCGAAAAATACAATAAAAAACACACGGAAATCTTTTGAAAGCCGTGTGTTTTTTTATTGTGTTATCCGAATATTATCGGTTATTCGAGCTCGAAAGCACCCGTATACAGTTTATAATAAGTTCCCTGTTTTTCTATGAGCTGATCGTGAGTACCGCGCTCGATGATGCGCCCGTGATCGAGCACCATTATTACGTCGGAGTTGCGAACAGTGGATAATCTGTGTGCGATAACGAATACGGTGCGTCCCGCCATAAGCCTATCCATACCGCGTTGTACGAGCGCTTCCGTACGAGTATCGATCGAACTCGTAGCCTCGTCGAGTATGAGCACGGGCGCGTTCTCGCAAGCCGTGCGTGCAATCGAAAGCAACTGACGCTGTCCCTGCGACAGATTTGCGCCGTCGCTTTCGAGAAGCGTATCGTAGCCGTCGGGTAAACGCATGATGAAATCGTGAGCGTTCGCAAGTTTTGCCGCGGCGATAACTTCTTCGTCCGTGGCGTAAAGATTGCCGTAGCGGATATTTTCCTTTATCGTACCGGTAAACAGGTTGGTTTCCTGAAGCACCATCCCGAGCGAGCGGCGGAGATCGGCTTTTTTGATCTTATTTATATTTATGCCGTCATAACGGATCTTACCGTCTTCGATATCGTAAAAACGGTTTATAAGGTTCGTGATCGTTGTTTTACCCGCGCCCGTCGAGCCGACAAACGCGACTTTCTGTCCCGGCTTTGCGTACAAAGTAACGTCGTGAAGCACGGTCTTTCCGGGGACGTACGCGAAATCCACGTCGTGCATTTCTATGTCGCCGACAAGCTCGTGATACGTTACCGTTCCTTCCGCCTTGTGCGGATGTTTCCATGCCCATATACCCGTATATGTATCGCTCTCCGTAATAGTACCGTCCTCGGACTTATTCGCATAAACAAGCTCGACGTAACCGTTGTCTTCCTCGCCCGCGGTTTCGGTCATTTCAAAGACACGTTTCGCGCCCGCGCCGGCAAGCGCGACGAAGTTGATCTGCTGAGACATATTGGAGATCGACTGAGTAAAGCTCTTCACTATCGTCAGGAAGCCGATAAGTATGCCGATCATGCCCGCGCCCGGATTCATAAACGAGATAAGACCTATGTTGTTCCCTCCGAATACTATTATGAGCGAACCGACGACTGCAAGAAGGACATAAAGAATATTACCGATATTACCCATTATAGGCATGAGCATGTTGGCATAACCGCTTGCCGCAGTCGCCGACGCACACAGCGCTTCGTTGCGTTCGTCGAATTCTTTCTCCGCCTGACGTTCGTGACAGAATACCTTTATTACTTTCTGTCCGTGCATGGACTCTTCTATATATCCGTTTACTTTTCCGAGCATGCTTTGTTGAACCGTGAAATATCTCGAACTCGCTCCGCCTATTTTCATTACGACGAAAAGCATTGCGACAAGACATACGACAACGACCAGGAACAGCCACAAACTGTAGTAGATCATTATCGCGATGGAAGCGATGACCATAACCGAAGAATTTATAAGCTGCGGCAACGTCTGACAAATAAACTGACGAAGCGCGTCGACGTCGTTGGTATACATGCTCATGATATCGCCGTGCTGATGCGTATCGAAATACGAAACGGGCAACGTCTGCATTTTACGGAACATATCCTTTCGTATGGCATTCAGCGTACCCTGTCCGATCTGAGCCA
>CAJUKR010000028.1 GCA_910587025.1 uncultured Christensenellaceae bacterium | reverse complement strand
TTATTTTAATATCCTAAAGGAAATAAGTCAACCGTTTTTATAAGTTTTTATATAATTGCAAAGATTTTGTCGTTTTTTCTGTTCGAAATCAAGCAAAACGGTACACATATCTATACATATGCGTACCGATTGAAAAGATCAAACAGAGAAATTTCTTGTAGAAAAATGTCGCATGACGCGACTGTTTCGGAGCAATCATGAGAGAAGTACAGTCAAGTTCGAATAAAAATATCGCAAGGATCGCATTTTTGACGTTGGTGGTAATGTCACTGTTATTTTCCTGCGTGTTTTTAAGTTTTAATTTTAATGAAACAAGAGCATATACGAGCGGTTCTACTCCCGCTTCGATCGGTTCTTTGTCTTTTTCGAATTACGATACCCGTTCCGACGGTCAAGTATTCGACCCCGTAGTGCTGAATAAATTTTACGATAAGGTTATGGGTTCGTCATATACGGGCAAAGCGACTTATAAAGACGTTTACGATAAAGTCAATGCTTCGCAAAGCGTGGTTTCGGGTGGTAAAAGCGGAGAAGTCATTACACAACCGAAATCATTGGACTATTCGGCGCTCAGCGGCGGAACAACGACGGGTCCGACATCGAACCCGACAAAAACAGCGCCCGATCCTATTATCGTCGAATTCGGCGGTATGGAGTGGGCGGCGGTTTATCTTTCCGAGAACACCACTATGACGACGGGCGGCAAGCCCGACTTGGTGCTTACTCTTTTGGCTACGAAAGAATCTGCAAATGTTTATCAGTTCGGTGTACACCGTAACGGTTATACGATAGGCGGATATTCCGGCAATATGTATTCCACGAGCTACATTCGTGCGGCGGTATTAAACGGCGGCGGCGATTCGCCTATTAATTATTCTACGAATAACCCGAAAGTTTATCCTGGAACAAGCGCCGCGGGTACTTATCGTACGGGTACTGTAAATCAGAGCGACCGTATTGCCAGTCAGTATGCGCAATTTACTCTTTCCGATAGTATTATTAAGAAAAAAAGCCTCACGGATTATCTCGTCGCGCCCAAATATATGGAACTGCAAAAAGCGGAAAATACGAGCAGGGTTTATACCAACGCTTGCAGTAATTGTCAAGGTGAAGCTTGGGGCACAGGGACAGACGGCGTGAGCGGTCCCTATCTTTCGTCTTGGCACAGCTATTTGGGCGACATTTATGACGTGAGCAAGTACCCGCAATATTACGAATGGAAAGACGATTATCTGTGGCTTCCTTCGATAGCGGAAATAGGATTTTATATGGGCGCCAATAATGCGACACATAGCTATTGGGGTATTCCTTTTAACGATTCGTTATTAGATAATGATTCGGGTATTTCGTCGTGTTGGACTCGTTCCGGGGACGATAGAAATCATGATAATGTAGTTTCTTGGTGCGGTACATTTTCTCAGCAAAATACCAGTGTGTGTACTTTGCAAAAAAGAATTCGTCCGGCATTGCATTTGAACTTAACGAAAGCGACGGCGGCGATTCTGGATCTTCCTGCACAGACGGAAAGCGCGACGTATACGTACAGCGGCGTAGAACAGACGATAGACCTTAAGACGTTTATGAATTTCGACGAAAACAAGATGTACGTGTCGAATATCGCAAAAAAGGTTGCGAGTGCGGGTACGGTAAATCCCGAAGTAGATACGGCGGAAACCGACGCGACGAAACGTACAAAAGTAAATATTACGGACGCGGGCACGTATGTCGTTACGTTGAAAGCGAAAACGGGAACGATCGACGGAACAGCAAACAGTCAATATTTTTGGAGCGAGCGAACACCGACAAACGATCCGACCGAAACGAAAATAGAATTTGTCGTCAAGAAAAAACAACTGACCGTGCCGACAATCACGACGACAGACGCGACAAAAACTTATGACGGGTCAAAGCTAAGTATAAGCATAACGGGGTATCCGAACGATAAAGTGACGGATACGGCAAATCCCGCTACTTTCGCGTACCCGAAAGACCCTATGAGCGTGACGGTGACTGCGAAGCGGGGGACGAATAATTATACGCCGGATTACGCGGTCGTGACTACGACGAGCGCGGACGGTGGCGGGACGCTTACGATCGAGTTCCGCGACGCGGCGGACTATACCGTGACGTTCGGTATCGCGGATGCGGTGAATTACGAATGGTCGGACGCGGCGACGAATACTGACGCAACGCGCACGGCGACGTTCAAAGTCAAACCGAAACAGCTTACGTTTACATACGAATCGGACTATAAAGCGGGTACGGCGGACGAAGATAAGACCGTTCTCAGTTGGGCTGCGTCGGATAATTATAAGGCGACGTTTACGGTAGAGGAAATATATCACGGAACGGACACGGACTTCCCGAATGCGGATAACGTCGCCATCCAATTAAAACTCGGCAAGCAAGGCGACACATCTTTCAGCGCGACGGTCGACGGCACGTTTGACGCAACGACGGGGAAATTCACCGCAGTGCTGGACAACACCGCGTTCCCGAGCGCGAAATACGCGCTGGGCGTTTATATCATTTCGTTCGATTTCAAAGGCACGAACGTCCATAACGGGAATTACAGTTTTTCGGACGCATTGACGGCGTGGAACAATAAAGCGCTTACTATCACTGCGGCGGGCGCGGGACTGACAAATTATAAGTTCAAATTTACGACGAAGAAAGACGACGCTACGGACACGGACGGCACGAACGGCACCGTGACCGCGCCGGCTACAGACTTACCGACGGGGAACAAGATTGCGTACAGCTATGACAGCGATGCGAAGAAGGGTTTTGTATACGAGATCAACGTCGATACGACCGACTTTGCCGACGCGCATATTCAGATAGATTTGACGCGCGGCGCGGAAGGGTTTATAAACGGTTATAAAAACCAACGCGCGAGCAAAGCGGGCAAGTATAAAACGATCGTCGCGCTCGTGACGACGGACGACGCGTATTTGTTCCAAAAGGACGACGGAACGACGAGCAAGACGCTCGAAGTGGAGTTCGAGTGGGAAATCACGAAACTCACGGTGGATTTAGACGGCGTATCGTGGCAGTACACGGGTACGGACGGCGCGACGGTGACTTATGCGAAGTGGGATAAGACGGCGAACGGCGGAAGCGGCGCATGGGTGTATGCGGACGGAGACGGCGGTTTCGGCTCGGCGGATAAGGGACTGCCTTGGAAGAGCGGAAATTACACGTTAAAACTCGGAGATTTGCCGAGCGGAGTTACCGTAAAGAACGGGAGTTCGTACAGCGGCAACCAACAGAAATACGTGGGAAGCGGCTATGTGGCGAAAGTCAGCGGCTCTGCTTTGGTATACGACAAAGACAATTACAACACGATATCGATTCCCGATTTGTCATGGAGCATAGTAAAAGCAAAAGTCGTGCTCGGCGACGACACGTGGGATTCGGACGAAACGAAGCAAGGCGACGACGATAAAATATTTTATTTGCCGCACCTGATTTCTCCGTACGACGGGACGGGAATCGAATACGAAATCTACGATTTGGGAACGTCGGAACCGTTTGCAAAGCCGGGAACGCTCATCACGCTCGACGACGTCGAAGTCGTGCCCGGAACGGTGCATAAATATTACGTTAAGCCGAAGTTCAAAGACGGTCTGAGCCCGGACGGGGTCACGAAGTGGAGCGAAGCGTTGATGTTCGTGGACGCAGACGGCAACGAATTGCATGACACGGTAGCGGATCTCGAAAAACTTATCAAAGAGTTCGAAACGGGCGACAACCGCACGCCGGTGCAGGTGACGGGAACGTTTAAGGTGACTTACGACGGAAAGGCGCACGGTACGCTCGTAGAAAGCGGAGAAGGCGACATCGAAGTCAAAGTCGGCGAAAACACGTTCGACGACGTACGCTTGCGCTGGTATAACTACGACGCGTCGGCGGGAGACAGTCACAAGGGAACGGAACTTTCGGAAGCGCCTATAGCCGCGGGGAAATACATAATCGAGGTTGAGCTCAAAGAGAGCGCGGCGGAAGATTACGTACTCATAAAAAAGACGATTACGTTCGAGATCGAGAAGTATAAATTCGATATGTCGGGCGTTAAATGGGGCTATCTGTCTCCGAAAGTAGACGACGACGGCAATCCCGTTTTGGACGGTAACGGCAATCCCGTAATGGAAGAAGTGGAATACAATCCTTCGATGCCGTTCGAATTCAAAGTAAAAGTGGACGAAAGCGGAAAGCCCGTTTTAGACGAGAACGGAAAGCCGGTAGCGGAGGAGCAGGAACTCGTCATCATCGGGCTTCCGAAAGGTGATGCGAACGGCGATGACGAAGCGAAGTTGCTTCACGATATGTTTGAAGCAAGCGGACTTTCGGGAAACGAAGTATTCACGCTCGGCGGAAACAAGGCGAGCGCAGTGACGCCGACAGGCGGAACGAACACGGCTACTTATGTGTTGGATATGAGCAAGCTCGGGGACAATTTCGATCTTACCGGAATGCCGAGCGCGACGGATTTTCCTTCGAGTTTGAATTGGCGGATCGAATCGAAGAAACTGAAAAAACCGCAGGATAACGGAGATCTCGTATTCTGCGGAGAAGCGTTGGACTTGCTCGGCGCGGCGGGATTGGATGTTGCGGGACTGAACGTTTATTACAAAATAACGGGTATCACGTATATTTCGCCCAAGAACGTGCCGAGTACGATTACGCCGGACGACGTAAAAACACAGCTGAATGCGGGCGAGTATCGTATAACGGTAACGCTTACGGACAGCGCCAACTTAAAATGGGACGACAACGGGCTGTTAAAGACGAGCGCGCAGACGTTTGCCGTCACTGTCAAAAAACTTAAACTGATTATTTCGGATTGGGACGGCGACGGGAAAGAGCCGTGGTCGCCGCTGTTCGGGGAAGACGGAACGGCAATCGTGCCCGACGTATGGGAGATTATACTCCGTGACGGCGACGGAAACATAGTCGACGGCGACGGTTGGCAGACGAAGTACAACGAAACATTCAAACAGACGCTTGCGGCAAAAGAAGGAAACGAGGATAACATCGAGTTCGAATATAAGGTCGGCGTGGACAGCGAAAAGGAGTTTACGACCGGCGACGATCCCGGAAGTCCCGCATTGCCGATCGCAAAGCCGGGTTTCACGGGAACGGTGAACGGCGACGGTGCAAAGGAAGAGACGTACACCGGCAAGCCCATCGATTTCACGCCGAACGGACTCGGGGAATTGCTTTCAAACGGTAGCGTGAAGCTGTATGTAAAAGACGGCGACGGAAACGAAACGGAAGTGACCGCAAGTTACTTTACGCAGACGAACGGAGGAACGTACACGGTATACGTGCGTCCCACGAGTTCGTATAAGTGGATCGATACGAACGACAGAAGCGACGCGGTGTATACGTTTGTGGTAAATCCCGTGGAAGTGACCGTAGAATGGAGCGTAGACGAAAACGGCAAGCCCGTGGCAAAATTGCCTGCGGAATTTGCAACTCTCGAGGATGTATTCGACTATCACTATTACGACGAAAACGGAACAGAAGTGAACGAGAGCGGTTTGTCACCGCAAACGGAATATACCGTAAAGGTAAGCTTAAAAGACGCGTTTGCGAATAATTTGACGCTTGCGGGCGCAGACGCCAAGAACGAAGTAGAGAGCGAAACGAAATATTTGACGCCGATTACCGGTTTTCTCGGATTTTTGATGCAACCGTTTTGGTTTGGATTGGACTTATGGATCTGGCTATTGATCTTCTTGTCGATACTGTTGTTACTGATTCTGCTGATCGTGTTTATAGTGCGTCGCAGGAAGAAGAAAGCGGAGAGGCAAGCGAAAGCGGCTGAGCGGGAGGAAGCGGAAGAAGAGAAGCGTAGAGCGCGAGAGGAAGAGAAAGAGCGCCGAGAGGAAGAACGCCGCAGACGCGAAGAAGAGAGAGAAGAAGAACGCAGAAGACGTGAGGAAGAACGTCGAGAGAGGTATGCGATGCAGGGCATGGCGATGCCGATGCAGGGCGTAGGAATGCCGCAGCCTCAGGCTCAACCGCAACCGATGCCGCAGCCCGCCCAGTCGTATACACCGCAGTCGACGGGAACAAACGATGAAGCGATCGCGCGAATGGAAGCGAAGTTCGAACAGATGATGAACGAGCAGATGCTGGCGCGTGCACGTGCAGAAGCGAAAGCGGAAGCGCAGGCGGAAGCGACGCAGCAGTCGTTGGTGATGCAGATAGCGGCGATGGAGCGAACATTGGCGGAAGTGAAAGCGGAAGCAACGGAGCGCAGTCGGGCGGAGTTGCAACAACAGCTGAATGCGGCGCGAATGGAGAACGAGATAATGCGAATGCGCGGAATAGGCATGACGATGCCGTCGATGTCGGACGGAAGCGGGACGGAGATGCTCGGAGGCATGCTGATGGCGGCGTTGCAGAAGTACGCTACGGAGCAGGGACTGCCGGTGCTGTCCGAAGAGCGACCTGCGTTGGCAGAAGGGAAGATAGTGAACAACGTAGTGCCGGGAGCGATCACGACGACCACGACAACGACGACGGTAGACGCAAGCGGACGGGGCGAAGAGAATAAAGGGATAAGCGGAGAAACGCTCCCGAGTGCGGAAGGGTTATTCAACCGGAGAGGCAGGAATAAAGCGGACGGCTACGATGTAGACAATTTCTATAACTTCTTCGATGAACAGGATAAGGACAAGTGACGCGATAACGCGTACCGAAGATCCGAAAGGACAAAACTACAAACAAAAAACACGGCGACTTTGAAACTAAAGCCGCCGTGTTTTTTACGATCGCATGTTTACAGATCGTCCGCGTCCTGTTCGGGCTCGTCCGTGATTATACCGTTTCCGGTATAAGATCCTTCCGGATCGTTTTTCGACTCGAAGTCGTCGCCGTTATCGAAGTAATCGTTTCTCATACTCTTATTATGCGCGGCATATTATATCTTATGAGTTTTTTCGATGATATAAGTTATAAGACGGTGCTCGGCAGGGCTGTAAAGTACAGCGCGGTTTTAATGGGCGGCGAAGCGGCATATATAGAGGGGATTTCGCGTATAATCTCCGTCGCACAGGACAAAATCGAAATAGCGGCGGGAAAGACCCTTATCGAAATTACGGGCGAAAATCTCGTGATCGACGAACTCGAGCGCGAAAGCGTGATAGTAAAAGGCAGAATTTTCGGAGTGCGCGAAGTATGATCGGACTTACCGTAAACGGGCTGAATCTTATGCGGTTGACTCGCACGCTGTCTTCGGCGGACGTGCGCTTGTACGGCGTGCGTATCGGACACAAGCAACTCACCGCAAGCCTGAGAAAAAAAGACATGCCGAAAGCTGTTGCAATTTTGGATACGATGTGTTACAATTATACGGTAACCGATGAAGTCGGATCGAGGTTTTCGCTGTTTCTCGTTCGTCTTCCGCTGCTTATCGCGTCCCTTCTTTTGGCGGTTACGATATTCGCCGCAAACATTTTCGTATGGAGAATCGAACTCGTCGGCGCCGAAGGCACGGCGCGAGCGGCGGCGATGGACGCGCTCGAAAGCTCGGGTATTACCGTGTTCGTTCCGAAATCTTCGGTCGATTGCCGGGCTGCCGAAGCGGCTCTTCGCGCGGCGGGTATGACTTCGGCTTCGGTGTCGGTGGACGGTTGCGTCGTGCGTGTCAGCGTGCTCACTTCGGATAAGGCGACGGATCCCGACGAATCCGGTTCCGCGCTCGTCAGTTCTTACGACGGCGTCATAACGCGTATGACGGTCGAAAGCGGAACGCCGTGCGTCAAGGTGGGCGACGTCGTAAAACGCGGCGATATGCTCATATCGGGAGATATTATTTCCGCGGCAGACGGCAGCGTTATAGGACAAACGGAAGTAAAAGGAAAGGTGTACGCCGAAGTTACGTTCGGTTATTCCTATCCCATATCGTCGGCGGGCGAAGACGAAGAAGTCCTTGCAGGCGCGATAGAAGAATACAAGAAAGAAAAAGGCGAGGAATTGGCGGTCTTGTTCGGCAAAGAATTCGAATGCCGTCATTCGGTGGAAAATATCGGAGGAGTGGCGGTACTGAAAACATATTTTACCGCCGAAATAACGATAGGAGAAATCTGATCCGCCTTCGACGTTTCATGACGGGAGGTCATGGTTTATAGATATGATTTCCGCAAGCGAAGAAATCACACTCGGTAACGATATATTTTTCAAACTGTCGGGAGCTCTCGACGGGAATCTCGAAGTGATGCAAAATCGTTTCGGCGTACGCATTTCCGCAGTCGATACGGGAGCCCGCGTTTCGGGAGATAAAGAAGGCGTCGAGAGCTGTCTGCGTCTGATCCGTCTGCTTGCCGAACTTATAAAGCAGGGTCAGCCTATAAACAAAGTAATCGTGGAACGGTGCGCCGATATGGTGGAAACCGGGGACGGCGACGATGTTCTCGATCTGTTCAGAGAAACCGTGGCGGTTACCGCTCGCGGTAAAAAGATAATCTGCAAAACTCTTGCGCAACGCGCTTATTGCCGTGCGATCAAAAAAAATACGCTTACTTTCGCGGTAGGTCCCGCGGGTACGGGAAAGACTTATCTTGCCGTGGCTATCGCCGTTTCGGCGTTCAAGCGCGGAGAAGTCGACCGTATAATACTGACCCGTCCCGCAATCGAAGCGGGCGAGAAGCTCGGCTTTCTTCCCGGCGACCTTCAAATGAAAGTCGATCCGTATCTTCGTCCGTTGTACGACGCTCTCGAAGAAATGTTCGGAGTGGACAACTACCTCAGCCTTATAGAAAAGGGGATCATCGAGATCGCGCCTCTGGCGTATATGCGCGGGCGCACTCTTTCTCGGGCGTTTATTATTCTCGACGAAGCGCAGAATACGACGGAAGAGCAGATGAAAATGTTTCTTACACGTATGGGCGACGGAAGCAAAGTCGTCGTTACGGGAGATATAACCCAGATCGATCTGCCGATCGGCGGCAGAAGCGGTCTGAAGCAGGCGGTGGCGATACTCGGCGACATAGACGGGATCGCGGTGTGCCGTCTTACGGATAAGGACGTGGTACGCCATGAGCTTGTCCAAAAAATAGTAAAGGCGTACGATAAGGCAAAAACAAATGACAAACAATGATTATTCGATCAAAAAGTTCACGGTAAAACAGCTTATAATCGCCATTGCCGCGACTGCTCTTTGCGGGCTGGTCATGGTTTGGGCGAGCGTGATCAAATTTTTCGTTATCGGTGAACCGGTTACGACCGGAGTATGGCTGTGCATTCTGACGCTGACGATTTCGTTCGGAGTTTTTTTGGGCGGTATACTTTTGTTCGCGATCGTTTCGCGTACATTCATTATCGCGCATCCGAAGTATTATATAGCGTTTATGACCGTTGTTACGATCTCTTTCCTTGCTCACTTATATCTGAGTATCCTTTCTCCGCTCATGATCGCGCCCGGACTGACGGCGATGATCATCGTACAGATTTCGCGGCAGAAACAGGATGCTCTGATGCTGAATCTTATGGAATCGGTCATGGTCATGTGGGTGTTGCTACTCGAATCGATCATGACCGACGGAGAAATTTTCATGGTAATCGGCGGCAACGGCGTATATCTTTGGCTGTTGGCTTTTATTACCGTTATAAACATCGGCGCGGGCGCGGCTATTCCGCTCGTTCTCAAGAACAAGACCCGTCGTATAAATTATATCGTGCTCGGTTGTATAATCATGCTTGCGTCCGAGGCGTTATATGTGCTTATGTCGTTTATCAGACAGGACGGAGTGGACTTGCTTTCGTATTTTTGGGTCGTCTTCGTTTCGGGGGCAATCCCGTTGTTTGCTGCGCTTGTAATCAATCCGATAATGGAAAGCGCGTTCAATCTCGTTACGGACAACCGTCTTGCGGAATGGACGGATTCGCGTCAGCCGCTTTTGCGCAGACTGGCTACCGAGGCTCCCGGAACTTACAATCACTGTCTTGCAGTCGCCAATTTTGCGGAGATCTGCGCTACCGCGATCGGAGAAGATCCTTATCTCGCGCGCGCCGCGGCATATTATCACGACATCGGCAAATTGCTTAATCCCTCGTATTTTACGGAAAATCAGTCGGGGTATAATCCGCATGACGATATACTTCCCGAGGTCAGCGTCGAGATCATACGCAAACATTCCACCGACGGTTATAAACTTCTCAAAGAACACCGCCTTCCCGAAGAGATCGCCAGCGTGGCAATAGAACATCACGGCACGTCGCCCATAAAAGTGTTCTACGAGCGCGCCAAAGGTCTGACGGACGGCGAAGTCAATATCGACGATTACCGTTATCACGGCAGAACGCCGAGGAGCAAGATCTCGGGCATAATAATGATTTGCGACAGCAGCGAAGCCGCTATACGCGCAATGGACAAACCCGACGGCGAGCGCGTCGAAAAACTTTTGCGCGCTATAATCGGCGAACGCATAGCGCAAGGACAGTTCGACGAATGTAAGCTGTCGATGCTCGATCTCGAGGTCATAAGAAAAACGATCATAAGCGCGTTCGGCGGCGTTTTCCACCAGCGTGTAAAATATCCCGGGGGCGAGAAATGATAACGCTTACGGGCGACGTAACGGCCGAAATGCGAGCTGCGGCGGAAGAGACTTTCGTCTTTCTCGGCATGGAAGGCGACGGTATTGCCGAGATCGAGTTTATCGACAAGGCGGCGATGCACGAACTCAATATGCGCACGCGCGGGGTCGACCGACCGACAGACGTCCTCAGTTTTCCCATGCTCGAGGTTATAACGCCGCTGACGAAAGAAAACTATCCTTTCGATTACGACGAAACGGCGGGCGGCGTAATGCTCGGGTCGATTGCCTTATGCCGCGAAATAGCGGCGGAGCAGGCTGAAGAATACGGACATTCGACGGAGAGAGAGGAAACGTATCTTTTTACTCACGGACTGTTGCATATACTCGGCTTCGATCATATCGAAGAAGCCGACAGGATAAAGATGCGAGAGGCCGAAGAAAGCATTTTAAGCGCCATAGGAGTACTCAGATGAAATCGGGTTTTATCGGCATAATCGGCAAACCTAACGTGGGAAAGAGCAGTCTTATGAACAGGCTGATAGGAGAAAAGATCTCCATTGTTACCCCCAAGCCGCAGACGACGCGCGACGCCGTTCGCGGGATACTCACCACGGACGAGTATCAGATGATATTCGTCGATACGCCGGGGATACTTACGCCAAAGACCGAGCTCGGCAAATATATGAGTAAAGAAACCGATTACGGAAGCAAGGACGTCGACGTTCTCGTCATAGTTATCGACGGGTCGCGGCGTTTTACCGATTCGGATTACGCTTTTATCGAGCGAAAGCTCGCGCTTAAAATACCGACTTTCGTGGTCGTAAACAAAACGGACGAAGCGAAATACGAAAGGATATATCCGATTTTGTCAAAGCTGTCGCCGCTCATGACCGAAGCGGACGGCAGGGGTGCGGTAAGCGAGATCGTACCCACTTCCTGTGTCGACGGTACGAATATAGACAAACTTCGCGACCTTTTGGCTTCGCGACTTACCGACGACATAATGTACTATCCCGACGGGGATCTGACCGACAGATCGCTTCGTTTCGTAACGGGCGAGATCGTGCGGGAAAAATCTTTGCTTTTGTTGCAGGACGAGATACCGCACGGGATCGGAATAGTCGTAAATAAATTCGAAGAGAAAAAAGAAACCGTGTACGTCGAAGCGGATATAGTGTGCGAAAAGGACGGGCACAAGCAGATAATAATCGGCGAGGGCGGTAAAATGATAAAGCGCATAGGCGAAAGCTCGCGCCGCGGTATAGAGGAACGTATGGGTAAGCGCGTGTTCCTGCAGTTGTTCGTAAAGGTCAGACCCGACTGGCGGAACAAACACAATTACCTGAGCGATCTCGGTTATAACGGATAGCATGGGAACAAACGAAGTCATAACGTCGGCGATCGCTTTGGGCGCGGAGGATTATAAGGAGTCGGATAAACTCGTACGTCTGCTTACTCCGGATTTCGGAGTGGTGCGCGCGCTGATGCGCGGAGTTAAAAAAGAAAAGGCAAAACTGAAATTTGCGGCTATGCCTTTCGCGTTCTGCGAATATTCTCTCATGCTCCGCGGCGGGTTTTATACCGTCAAGACCGCTTCACCTATAGAGAGCCTGTTCGGAGTGACGCATTCTCCCGATACATTTCTCGTCGCGTCCGTCATGCTCGAAACGGCGGCGGAAGCGACAGGCGATACGCCTGCGCCCGATCTGTTCGTCGGACTGCTCGAAGCGCTTAAAAGATTGATGTATTCGGGTATCGAACCTTACGCGCTCGGACTGAGCTATGTTTTCGGATTGCTCGAAAAAGGCGGATACGTTTCTCCTGTCGGCGGGGAAAGCGAACTTGTCGACGCGGAAAACTCCGCGATACGTACGCCCGAAAATTCGCTTAAACTGCTTAAAAGGTATATAAGACTTTTCGAGAGCAAATATATATGCAAAATCAAATCCGCCGCTTTGTTGTGAAGCGGCGTTTTTAACGGTAAAAAATTGAAATAATTGTAATATTTTTCTGAAAAGGTCTTGATTTTATATGCGTTCCGTGTTATAATCTATAGGTCAACGGGACGGTCGTGAACAAACCGCCGTGCCGAATATAATATAAAAGGAGACAAGGGGTGAAAAAATTCGTTTTCGCTTTCGAAGAAGGAAACGGCTCGATGCGCGAGCTTCTCGGCGGCAAGGGCGCGAACCTGGCAGAAATGACGGTTCTCGGTATGCCCGTCCCTCCGGGATTCACTGTGTCGACAGAAGCATGCACACAGTATTATGAGGACGGTCGCAAGATTAACGACGATATTTCGAAGCAGATTTTCGACGCTCTCGCGAAGTTGGAAAAGCGCATGGGCAAAAAGCTCGGCGACGAGAAAGATCCTCTCCTCGTGTCCGTCAGGAGCGGCGCGAGAGCGTCCATGCCGGGTATGATGGATACCATTCTCAACCTCGGGTTGAACGACAAGTCGGTAGAGGGACTTGCAAATAAGACGGGCAATCCCCGTTTCGCATACGATTCTTATCGCCGTTTCATACAGATGTTCTCGGACGTTGTTATGGAACAGGACAAGACGGTATACGAACGTATACTCGACGACATCAAAACAAAGAAAGGATACAAATCCGATCCGGAGCTTACCGCCGACGATCTGAAGGAAATCGTAAAACTTTTTAAGGATAATTATAAAAAGAACCAGGGCGTGGAATTCCCGCAGGATCCCAAAACTCAGCTGATAGAGGCTACAAAAGCCGTCTTCCGCAGTTGGGACAACCCGCGCGCGAACGTTTACCGTCGTATGAACGATATTCCGTACGAATGGGGCACCGCCGTCAATATTCAGTCAATGGTATTCGGCAATAAGGGCGAAACATCGGGTACTGGCGTCGCTTTCACGCGCAATCCCGCTACCGGCGAAAAAGGATTGTTCGGAGAATATCTCATGAATGCTCAGGGCGAAGACGTCGTGGCGGGTATCCGCACGCCCAAACATATCGGCGAACTTCAGGCACAGAACCCGAAGCTTTACGACGAATTCGTTGCGATCACAAAGAAGCTCGAAAAGCATTATAAAGATATGCAGGACATGGAGTTTACCATCGAAGAAGGCAAACTTTATATGCTCCAGACCAGAAACGGCAAGAGAACCGCGCAGGCGGCGCTCAAGATCGCAGTCGATCTCGTCCGAGAAGGAATGATCGACGAAAAGAAAGCCGTTTGCATGATAGATCCCAAGCAGCTCGATACGTTGCTTCATCCGCAGTTCAATGCGAAAGCGCTTTCGGAATCGAAATTCGTTTCGTGCGCGCTTCCCGCATCGCCGGGCGCGGCTTGCGGTAAAATTGCGTTCACGGCGGAAGAAGCCGTCGAAAGAGCGAAGAAGGGAGAAAAGGTCATACTCGTCAGACTGGAAACAAGTCCCGAGGACATCGAGGGTATGAACGCTTCCGAGGGTATACTTACGGCACGCGGAGGCATGACCAGTCATGCGGCGGTAGTCGCGCGCGGTATGGGAGTATGCTGTGTTTCGGGTTGCCCCGAGCTGGTCGTGGACGAGGAAAACAGAAAGATCACGCTTGCGGGTAAGACGTACGGACCCGACGACTGGTTGTCGCTCGACGGCACGACCGGTAATATTTACGCACAGAAGATACCTACCGAGCCCGCAGAGGTCACAGGCGATTTCGGCGTACTTATGGGTTGGGCGGACAAGTTCCGCGCGCTTCACGTGCGCACCAATGCCGATACTCCGAAAGACGCCGCGCAGGCTGTTCGCTTCGGAGCCGAGGGCATCGGTCTTTGCCGCACCGAGCACATGTTCTTCGATCCGTCGCGTATCCCCGCTATAAGAGAAATGATAGTTTCCAAAACGGTGGAAGAACGTAAACGCGCGCTCGGCAAACTTCTTCCCATGCAGAAAGGCGACTTCAAAGCGATGTATATCGCGCTCGAAGGTCGACCCATGACGGTGCGTTTCCTCGATCCGCCTCTTCACGAATTCGTCCCGCACGAGGACTGGGAGATTATCGAACTTTCGAAAAATATGGGACTTCCGTTCGAAGAACTCAAGAGCACGATCGTCGGTCTTCACGAAGCCAATCCCATGATGGGACACCGCGGTTGCCGTCTCTCGGTCACTTATCCGGAAATAGCCGAAATGCAGACGAGAGCGGTCATAGAAGCGGCTCTCGAAGTGAAAAAAGAAAAGGGTTGGAATATCACGCCCGAGATCATGGTTCCGCTTGTAGGCGACGTCAAAGAGCTTAAGTATGTCAAGAGCATAATTTGCGAAACGGCTGACGAGATCATCAAAGCCGCGGGCTCGGATATGAAATACATGGTCGGCACCATGATCGAGATCCCGCGTGCCGCGGTTACCGCGGATAAGATAGCGACCGAAGCCCAGTTCTTCTCGTTCGGTACAAACGACCTTACGCAGATGACTTTCGGTTTCTCTCGCGACGATGCGGGCAAATTCCTTCCCGAATATTACAATAAGAAGATATACGAAGCCGATCCGTTCTCAAAAGTGGACACGGACGGCGTGGGATCTCTTATAAAGATCGCCGCAGAAAAGGGCAGAAGCACGCGAAAAGACCTTAAGCTCGGAGTGTGCGGAGAACACGGCGGAGATCCGTCGAGCGTGGAATTCTTCCACGGAGTCGGACTCGATTACGTGTCGTGTTCGCCGTTCAGAGTTCCTCTGGCAAGGCTCGCCGCCGCCCAAGCGAATATTCGACACGAACGTAAAAAATAATCTATAAAAACCTACAAACAGCCCGTTTTCGACAAGAAAACGGGCTGTTTTTCTATGCTTTTCGACAAATTAATCACAGGTCTTTTAGTTGTTAGTATGGATAAAATTGATTTATCGTGTAACGAAAAATCGTGTTTTTAACGAGCTATTACTCTGATTTTTAGGAGTACGGCAGCAAGACAAGTAATAAATAATTGAATACTCATTTTAAAGCCCTGCAATTATGAATTTACAGGGCTTTCACGTTCTCTTAATGTGGTATATTTTTAGGATAACTATAAAAATTAAAGGAGAACAAAAATGAAAAATCATCAAACAGTCGGCAATAGAAAAGTAGTGTTCTATGGACGGGTATCTACGGAACACGAAGAGCAAACTTATGCATTGGGTAATCAAATGCAGTGGTATGAGGAATTAAAGAAGAATTATCCGAATTGGATTATTATCGAGAGATACGTGGACGACGGTATTACCGGAACGCAAGCAAAGAAACGTCCCGAATTTATGAGAATGATAGATGACGCAAAAATGGGTAAGTTCGACTTAATTGTAACACGGGAAGTCGCAAGATTTGCGCGGAATACAGTCGAGTGTCTTGAAATTACAAGGCAACTGAAAAATTACGGCGTAGAAGTATTTTTTGTTCAGGACGGAATATGGACAACGGAGAGCGAAGGTGAAATGATCTTGACGATTAGAGCAATGGTAGCACAGGAAGAAAGTCGTAAGATGTCGGAAAGAATCAAAGCAGGACAAGCTATAAGCAGAAAGAACGGTGTATTATACGGAAATGGCAATCTTTTGGGTTATGACAGAGTAGGCGATACTTACGTAATCAACCAAGAACAGGCGGAAACAGTACGTATGATTTTCGATTTGTATGAATCGGGTTTGGGGGTTCAAGCAATTCGTAATGAGTTGATAAAAAGAGAACGAAAAAATTCAAGCGGACTTATTAAGTGGGATAGCACGAGAATTTTGAGATGTTTGAAAAACACGATTTATAAGGGCGTAATGGCGTACAACAAATCGCATAGAAATAACTTTCTCGAACAGAAAGTGATTGTCAATCATGATGAGACTACGTATGAGTATGTCGCTGCTACCTTTGAACCGATTATATCCGAAGAACAGTGGGAGCATTGTAAACTTATTCGAGAAAGTAAAAGGAATTTGCGTATAGTGAATGTTGACGGCAAAGCAAAGATGCAGTTTTTGGGAGTACATAAAAGCGGTAATGTTTGGACAAAAAAGTTGAGATGCCGATGCGGATCTTCTATGCGTATGGACAAGTGGAGACCGAAATTAAACGGCGAAAGACCTGTCGGTTATAAATGCTATAATCAGTTAAATAAAGGAGTGAATAAAATTGTAAACAGAGAAAGTGAAGGCTTTTGCGATATGCGTGCAATATGCGGATGGAAGCTTGAAATGATGGTAAAAGCAGTTTTCAGAAAAGTTTGGAAAGATAGCGAGTTGTTGGAAGATGCGATTAAAATATTTATGGCCGAAACAGTTATGGAACAGCAAGATATCGAAAGAATAAGAAATGAGTATAGATTGGAAATTAAAAAAATTTCCGAAAAGGCAGAACGCCTTATCGAAATGCGTTTGAATGGTGAGATTGACAGAGATACATATTTAAGATTGAAAGCAAATGTCAATGCGGATAAAGAGTACGCCGAACAAAAATTGCTTGGCTATGAAAATCTGCCGAGAGTTGCGCAGTCACATCCGTTTTCAAAGGAGCAAATCAAAAAGCACTTGCTTGAATTTATTTCTACCAACAGCACAAATTATGATGAAAATATCATTGACAAATTCGTAACGCAGATAAGAGTCGAGAGCGAAACCGAGTTTTCTTGGTATTTGAGCTTTAATGTTGAAGTTGATGTTAATTTAGAAAAGAAACTTTATTGTGCTTTCACTATTCCGTTCAAAGATGCTTTAAGATATAGAAATAAAAGAAAGCAACTATTAAGACAGAATCAGTATAAAGAATTGAAATTATACGTATATATTTGATCAATTATTAAAATTGAGATATAAAACTATTAAAATTGAGATATAAAACGCCACTGTAAACGCCATTGTAAATGCCTCTGTAAAATCAAATGAGACGTAAATTACAGTTTTTCATACTCCAACGCTTGACAATATATCGTCGCAATGATATACTAATAACCGCAGTATCGTTGCAACGATACTTTAGAGGTGCTTATGCGAAAAGAAATTCTACATGGATCGGAGTATATTATTAAAAAACCCGAGCTAAGACTCGGAAAGCCTACAAATGATTACGGTCAAGGTTTTTATTGTACGTTGCTTCCTGAAATGGCAAAGGAGTGGGCGTGTAAGGATAATCACGATGGGTTTATGAATCGTTATCTTCTTGATGACGATGATTTAAAATATTTGAATTTGTTAGATGGTAGGCATACTGTTCTCAATTGGATAGCATTATTGCTTCTGCACCGTACTTTTACGATTCAAGATGAAATTGCAAGAGATGCAAGAGAATATATAATAAACAATTTTGCCATCGACACATTAGACTATGATGTAATAATAGGATATAGAGCTGATGATTCTTATTTTTCGTTTGCGCAGTCATTTGTTAGTAATGCACTTCCGATGAGAAGTTTGTCTCGTGCTCTGCAACTTGGAAAACTGGGAGAACAAACTGTTTTGGTGTCTGAAAAAGCTTTTGAGAGAGTTACGTTTGTAGATGCTATTCCGGTGTCTAAAGAGGAATATTATCCTAAATTTTTGTCAAGAGATACAGAAGCAAGAAGATCTTTCAGAGAAGATATAAAAAAGAAGAAACCTTATAAGGACGATATTTTTGTAATGGATATTCTTAGGGAGGAAATCAAAAATGACGATCCGCGCATTCAACGAATTATACTTGAATGATGCTCAAACAAATTTAGCAAATGCATTCGATTATGCAATAAACACCTGTAATCTTTTATCGGATGATTTTGCGGGAATTTTTTCACGTTCCGATTATGTGAAAAAATTCGAATGCGGCGATCCTGCCGTTATCTCCGGTAAATCTGGGGTAGAGTTAGTCAAGGCTATTTTAAGTAAGGTCAATATTGTTGAAGGTTTTCCGGAGCCGCAATTCAATCAGGAGAGAAGTCCTGAATATTGGGCGGGCTGGGCGCTTGCATATTATCAGTGGTATAGCGCAAAACGCTTTAAGGATATTTTTGCTAGGATACCGCTTTCGCAGATAATTCTGATGTATAAAGTTTTTCACGAAATGGATATTATGGCATTTGTAGAATCGATGGAAAAACGTTATAACGAGGTGGAAATTGAAACAAAGCTTCGATCTTTGCGTGAGGCAAGAGGGTTGTCACAAAAAGAACTTTCAAACATTTCCGGAGTCAAGCTTCGCTCGATCCAGCTTTTTGAGCAGAAAGTAAACGATATAGATAAAGCGCAAGCGCATACGCTTTATAAGTTAGCAAGAGTGTTGGGATGTGCTATTGAAGATTTGCTTGAAAATCCTGAACAAATATTATAATTTTTTTTGAAAGTAATGCCGGCAACGCTTTTTTATGGGAAAGGGTATATTCAGGAAAAAATCGATAAAGAGGTAGTATATGCTAAATTCTGAAATCAGAATAAACTATATATCGGAGTATATAAGTTCTTATGAAAGCAAGATTAAATTGCTCAATAGTGAAGGACTGTTCGATGCCGCAAAACTTTTTGAGTTGTTTGCTGTCGAAGTCGGATCACTGTATTTTGGACAAAGACTAAAGAACTTGAATATAGAAAAATTTAATTATCCGACGGTCGATTTGATTTCGGAGGATAAGACATTTTATGTTCAGGTGAGTACGGCAAACGATATTCCGGGCAAAATCAAATACACGTTTGAAAAAATCAAAAATTCAGATAACTCAAATCTAAAGAGTATAAAACGTGTTATATTTTTTGTATTGAACAATGAAAGTGTTTCTAATGTTAATGATCTTATTGATGAGAATCAGATAGGCAATATTCCGTTTAGAAAAAAGGATGATTTAATTACAACATCTAATATACTTGATAAAGCAATCTATGATTTGGATTTTCAATGCCAATTATACAAGCTTTTGCAAAAAGAAGAACAGTCTGTTCTAAATAACATATCAAAATGGAAAGAAGCGATAGTAAACAGTAGAGTTGGTTTCGAAGGCATAGATTGCAAAATTAATAATGAATATGAGATAGATAGATCGGACATTATTCAAAAAATCAGATCGGGCAATCATAAAAATATATCTGTTCAAGGGGCTGCCGGAAGTGGAAAATCCGCATTATGTAAATTGCTAATAGAAAGTGAACGGAATGTAATTTATGCACGAGCCGAAAGATTTTTAGAAGAAAATGATATCAACAAAATATGGGGTTTTAATATAAGAGAAACACTAGCGTGCTTGGATGATAAATCAGTAGTGTTTTTTATTGATGCTCTTGAGTTTATATCCGATTGCAAAACAAAATTGGATTTAATTAACATTTTATATGATTGCGCCAAAGAATATCCAGACGTAAGAATTATTACATCTTGTAGAACGAGTGATAAAAATGCTTTTATTAAGTTGGAAGGGAATTATAATGTGCAAGTATACGAATTAGGCGAGTTAACCATAGAACAACAATCGGGGATCGCAAAAAAATATCCCATCATTGCCGATATGGCAACAATGGGAGCATATAGGGATTTTTTAAGTTCACCACTTTATGTAAATTTAATTGTTTCTCAAATTTGCGATTTAAACAATATAAAGGATGAAAATCAATTCAGAGAGTATATTTGGGAATATATTATTTGCAGGAATAATAAGAAATACAAAGATATAATAAAAGATATAGTTTTTGTGCGAGCAAAAAGTTTGTCTGTTGGGGTATCGGTTGACAGATACGAAACCAATGATATCAATAAACTGATTTCCGACGGGGTGCTTGTTAGAAATTCCAATACCGTTCGTTTGAAATACGATATGTTTGAGGACATCTGCTTTGAGCGCTTTTTTGATTGCGCTTTTGATGAATGTAAGGGTGACTATAATTCTTTTTTCGAAAAGATTGCCGATTTGAGTTTTTGTATTTACAGACGTTATCAAATATGGATCGAAAACAAATTATTGGCAAAGTCAAATCGCGAGAAATTTTTGTATGATTTGATTTTTTCAAATACTATTCCGGACGATTGGAAAATTCAGACGCAAATCGGATTGATTAAGTCACGGCACAGTAAACCGTTTTTTACCGAATACGGCAAGGACCTGATTAGAAATAATCTTTTAGACAACTTTATCCATCTTACGAATTTATACGGTTTTGAAATTAATAGTTCTTTTATTTCCCAATATATTATTACTTTAAATGCCAGCGGAATTGGGCGGGCTTGTTTAATTCATTTAATTGCTTCCGAAAAATGGCATATCAATAATGCTTCATCTTGGTCGGCGATCTCTAAACTCTGTAGTGACTACTCCAAACGTAAGCCTTTCGATAAAGGAATCGCACTTGACTGTTTGGAAATTCTCGGTTACATGATAGAATCCAGCTTTCCGATAACTTCGAAAAGCGATATTTATAAACTCGACGACAAAATAAATAATTTAGTTCTGCCGATTTACAATATGGCAGAGTACACAAGTGATTGGATAAAGACTTTTTGGAATAAAACATCTGAACTATATAAATCGGGTGAGCACAACAAAGTATCAGTCGCAAGGGCTTTAATTGAATACGCTTTAAAATTTGAACATATTGCATTAGCCAAATATTTGCCCAAAGAATTGTGTGATCTGGCTGAAATGTTTTGGACTTATGACCCAGATATGAAAGATAAAAGATTATGGGGTATGTTCCAACGCGATAAAAAAGAGAGGATATATCTTTATGGATTGAGTATGCAGGCAGAGAACTATGAACATGGAACAACGGATGAACCTGCTCTTTATAAGTCGTTTTTCTTTACTCTTTTTAGAACAAATTTTTGGCTTGGAATCCAATGGGCTATACATTTTATTAATCAAGCCGTTGAAAAATTGTCAAACAATTTAGATGAAGAGATGCCAACCTATAACATCTTCTTTGTAGAAACTGCAACAAGTAAAGATTATATGGGATTTGAAAAGATGTGGCTTGCAACGGCACAGGAGTATTCTATGCCTGTTCTACTTTCGGATTTAATATACTGTTTAAAATATGAAATTTTTAATATAAGATCGGAAGAGCGTCGTGTAGGGAA
>CAJUKR010000027.1 GCA_910587025.1 uncultured Christensenellaceae bacterium | reverse complement strand
TCTACAAGCTCTCGCGTACTATCGGTTCGTGTCTGATGTCGTGCGATCTTCCGCCCTCGGCGAGTTTTTATCTTACGGGCGGAGGCATTTCGTATATGAACGGCGCGAGAGATTATCTGTCCAAAAAGCTGGACAGGCATATCGAGATCGCGAAGCCGAGTCAGCCGCAATATAACAAACCGCATCTTTCGACTACGCTCGGACTTATGGATATGGTACTCGGAGCGGACAGCGCGCCGTCGGATAAAAAGGGATTTTTTGCCCGTCTTTTCGGAAGATAAAAGGAGCTGAAAATGAGCGAATACAATAGCGAAATCGTAATGCCTACGTCTAAGATCGCCGTGGTCGGCGTCGGCGGCGGCGGCGGTAACGCCATCAACAGAATGATGGAAAGTCAATTCAAAGGAGTCGACTTCATCGCGGTCAATACCGATATTCAGGATCTGCGCAAGTCCAAAGCGCCCATCCTTATTCAGATCGGCGAAAAACTTACGCAGGGGCTCGGCGCGGGCGCAAATCCGGATGTCGGGCAGCGGGCGGCGGAAGAGAGTCGCGAAGTCATAAAAAGATTTCTTCAGAACGCCAATCTCGTCATAATCACGGCGGGTATGGGTAAAGGCACGGGTACCGGCGCGTCGCCGGTGGTTGCGTCTATCGCGAAAGAACTCGGCAAGCTCGTCGTTGCGGTCGTTACGAAGCCTTTTTATCTCGAAGGCAAACACAGGATAGTCAATGCGGAGATCGGTATAGAAAACCTTTCCCGCGTCGTCGATTCGTACATAGTCGTGTCCAACGAAAAACTTGTTTCGATATCCAACCATGCTTCCATGGCGGATGCTTTCGCATATGCCGACGGCGTGCTTCGTCAGTGCATTCTCGGAATAAGCGACGTTATTCTCAACACTCAGGCGCTCAATATCGACTTTGCCGATCTTTGTACGGTGCTTCGCAGTATGGGACGCGCATACCTCGGTATAGGAAGCGGAAGCGGAGAAAACAGAGTTATGACGGCGGTTCGCGAAGCGGTGGGAATAACTTTGCAGGATACGAAGATCAGCAACGCTACGAGCGTAATGCTGTATGTAAAGGCAAAGCGCGACGTTACGCTGGAGGAGATAGATAGAGCCGCCGTACTCGTCAAAGAGGTCGTACATAAAGACGCGAATATTATATTCGGATTCGATTTCCGCGACGATTTGCCTCATGACGTCGAGATTATGCTCATAGCGACGGGGTTGGGGCAGAATGCTTCCGCCGCAACAGCGCAACAAAACAAACCGGTTCAGCCGCCCGTTTCGCACGATTATACTGATATACTCGAAATGAATAAGCCCAAGCTCGGCGGTATAGTCAATCCTCCTCCTCGCGAAAGGCTCGGTTCTTCGGGCAGTCGTGTGAACATCGAAGAGGATGACGACGACGATGTTCCCGCGTGGCTTAAAGAGACCCGAAACAATCGCAACAGAAAATAACGATATAGTGCTCTTGCCTGATCGGCGGGAGCATTTTTATATGCCAAAGACAAAAATGCGCGGATCGACCTGCCGCGCGTTTTCTATTTTCTTTATTCCTTCGACAACAATGTAGATTACTTTCCTTTATCCGTGTGTTACACTCTCGTTAATGAAGGTTTACATCGAGTTTGTCATAATCGATAATCTTGTGCTCACCGCGTCGATCGCCGGGTTGTCCTATGCCGTTACGGGAAAAAGAGTGCATAAGCGCCGCACGCTCATAGCTTCCGTTCTGGGTACGGCGCTAAGCGTTACTTATCCGTTTTGGCTGCTTCCGACTCCTTTGCTCGTCATCGCAAAAATCGCGATCGGCATATTGTTGGCGATAATTCTGTTCGCTCGGCTGGAGCACCCGCTTCTCGGAATAATATTGTTTTTTGTCATGACTGGCGCCGTAGGCGGGTTATGCTTGTTCGTAAACTTCATTGCGGTCGGAAATATCGCGTCCGCGCTACTCGGCGCGCCCGTATTACCGTATTGCGTACCGTCAGCAATAGGAGCGATATCGTTTTTTACGGCGAGAACGGCGCTCAGGGTGGCGAAACGCCGTCGGACGCATTCCGCATACGTCTACGATGTTTTTGTCACGTTGGGCGGTAAAACGGTCGGAATGAAAGGATATCTCGACAGCGGAAACATGTTGTACGACGATGCGGCGGGTCTGCCCATAGTCGTCGCAAAACTGTCTTCGCTCGAGCGAGCGTTCGGAAGACGTGAAATCATAAGTCTTATCGGCGGACACAAGCGCATAGATTCCGTAAACGGATCTGCGGGTAAACTGTTTCTTGTTCGTCCCGAAAAATTTTTATTATATTCGGGCGGTAAAATGAATACATATAGTGATGTGATGCTCGGCGTCTGCGAGCGCGGCTTTGCCCGCGCCGAGGACATGCTGCTTCATCCGTCGATAATCGGAGGTTGATATGCTGAAGGAAATCAAAAAGTTTCTCAGAAAACTTCTCGGCGCGAGCGAGGACGCCGAGCTGTTCTATGTCAGCGGCGGAGAAGCGTTGCCGTCGCCGTTGTCGCCGTCGGAGGAAGCGGACACGCTTGCGCGGCTGAAAGAGGGGAGCGAACTCGCCAAGTCGTCTCTTATCGAACATAATCTCCGCCTTGTCGTGTACATAGCGCGGAAGTTCGATAATACCGGCGTCGATATAGACGATCTGATTTCCGTCGGTACGATCGGACTTATTAAAGCGGTGAATTCTTACAATTTCGAAAAGAATATCAAACTCGCCACATATGCTTCGCGTTGCATAGAGAACGAGATCCTGATGCATCTTCGTCGCGTCGTCAGAATGCGTTGCGAGGTTTCTCTCGACGAGCCGCTGAATGTCGATTTCGAGGGAAATGAACTGCTGATTTCGGATATACTCGGGACGGAGCCGGATATCGTCAGCAAAAATCTCGAAAGCTCGGTGGAAAAAGAATTGCTTATGAGCGCCGTGGCAAAGCTGTCGGAACGTGAGCGGATGATTATGGAACTGCGTTTCGGACTCAAAGGCGAAGAGGAAAAAACGCAAAAAGAAGTCGCGGATATGCTCGGTATAAGTCAGTCGTATATATCTCGACTGGAAAAGAAGATCATTCTTCGATTGAGAAAAGAACTCAATAAGCTCGGGTGCTTTTCGTGTAACTGAGAAAATTATTAAAAATACATTAAAAAGCTTCGGAGACGGAGCTTTTTATTTGACATTTTATACTATGTAATGTATAGTATATGGCATAGGAGAGTATCAAAGAAATATTATGGATACACAATTGAAAAAAGGCGTGCTCGACGTATGCGTGCTTGCCGTGCTCAGGCGGGGAGAGTCGTACGGGTATAAAATACTGCAGGACGTTTCGCCGTATATGGTTGTTTCCGAATCGACGCTGTACCCGGTACTGAAGCGGTTGGAGTCTAACGGATACGTCACTGTGCGGAGCGAAGAGTTTAAAGGACGATTGCGTAAGTATTACGGGATTACGCGAAAGGGCATAATAAGGATAAACGAATTTATACTCGATATCGAGGAACTTGACAAAGCATACAGATTCATACTCGGGAGGGACGAATAAATGACAAGAAAAGAGTGGATGAAAGAATTCGGTAAGTATATCGGCGGATTGAATGACGACGAGCGCGACCGCGCCATGTCATTTTATGCCGAGCTGTATAACGATAAATACGATATCGGAATGAGAGAGTCGGATATCGTAAGAAGTTTCGGCGATCCGTATACGGCCGCGTGCGAGGTCATGCGCGACGCGGGAAAAGATCCCGACGAATATCTTGTAGTCAGGCATCGCGAAGGCAACCGCGTAAAGAAATCGCCGAATTACGTCGAGCATTATGATGTTTGCGAAGAGCGCGTCGGTCGCGGCGACGCGGAACGAAAGCCTTTGAAGCGCCGTAAGCGCTCGGTGCTGGCTGAGATATTATGCATCTTTCTTTGTTTGGCGGGAGGTATCGGAATATTTTATGCTGTGACCGCAATAATCAATGCCGCTACGAAAGCCGGTCACGTCTGGGAGCCTACGCTCGATGCGTTCGCGGAATTCGAGATTGAATTGTCTGCGGCGGATGTTGAAGTGAAAAACGGCGACTCGTGGAAGATCGAGTACGAAACGACGGCTTTCTGTAATTTCGATATTACCGAAGCATCCGAAAGCGATAAGAACGTACTTATTCTCCGACAAAATTGTCTGCCCATGTTATCTATGGGCGGAGTGAAAGTGACCGTTTACGTTCCTTCCGTAGACGAATTGTCCGTGGATATGTCGGCGGGGAATATGTCGATCGATTCCATAGATTTGAATGTTATGAAGATCGATCATTCCGCGGGAGATATAGATATTAAAAACGGACGTGTCGGATCGTTGGATGTGGAAAATTCCGCAGGGGGTATATCTTTGGAAAATATGGAAGTCGATACGCTTTCGGTGGATCTCTCGGCGGGCGGAGTAACACTCGAAAACGTCAGCGCGCATACGAGCACGTTTGACGTCTCCGCAGGCGGTGTGAGTTTCGATCGCTTCGAGGTGGTTTCCTCGATCAATATATCGCTTTCCGCGGGCAGTATTTCCGGCACATTGGTGGGCAGAGAAGAGGACTATTCCGTTTCCGTCAGCCTTTCCGCCGGCTCTACCAATCTTACCAACGCCGTCCGCGATACGGGGAAGAGCATTACGGCCGGTATGTCGGCGGGCAGTATAGAAATAACTTTCGTCGATTAAATAAAAATATTCGAACAAACAGACCGATAACCCTTGACATTGTTTCGCCGCTTTGGTATAATCAATCTTGCTTTGGAGAAGTACCCAAGTGGCTCAAGGGGCTCCCCTGCTAAGGGAGTAGTATGGATTAAACCGTAGCGAGGGTTCGAATCCCTCCTTCTCCGCCAAGAGCACCCGATTTGAACCCAAGCGGCTCATATGGGTGCTTTTTTGTTTGTGCGGTATTTTCTTATTATCGCAGAGAACATGTGTTCCCGATATTCCATTCCGAATATTTTGAAAAATGTTTGAAAACTATTGCCGCCAAGTGCGTACGATTTAACGGTTCTAGTTTGTTTCGATACATAAACATTGTCGCGGGATATTAGCGGAACACAATTCTCGGTGCCGATATACAATTGACTTTATGACAACAAAATGTTATGGTTAAATGATTCAATTAAAAATATAAAAGGTTTAAGAGAATACTGTAAATTTCACTACAGTAATCTGGATCCATGCGATATAAAAATAATCATTAATGATGTGCTAAAATGCAATGGTAATTTAATTGACATTTCGGATTATTCGAATGCGCAAGTCAAACAAATACTTAACGGAAATTATAATTGACTATAGAATTTAATTTTCGTTTTAAAAGCTAATATGGATGGCTAAAAAGAAAGTTGTAATAAGTCAAATTCATTCCTGCGTTATTTTTCATATACAAAGCTAAAATTCGGGTGTCGGTGCGTAGCTTAAAACCCAAATCGAATATTTCGGTTTGGGTTTTTTCTTATGTTTTTTGCTTTATTTTATTAGTCGTATTAACTCATATTGTGAAGTTATATATGGAAGTTGTATATCTGTTACGGGCACAAATGCTTTGATTGTTTGATGTGAAAATTGTTTGGTGATATTGTTGAAAATATAAGCGCATTATGATAAAATATTTATGCGAGAAACATTGATAGGAGTGCGATATGCTTGATGCGATACCCGGCAAAGAAGAGATGATTGCCTTGATAGGGGAATCATTATATGACGTTTGGAATAAGTTATGTGCTTTGATCGATGCGAAATACGAAATGGAATGTCGGTGGGATAAAGGCGGAAAGGCATGGAAGTACGAATACAAGTATCGTCGCGGCGGTAAAACGCTGTGCGCGTTATATGCACGAGAAAACCGCGTCGGTTTTATGATTATATTGGGAAAAGACGAGCGTATGAAATTCGAAAAGAATAGGGATAGTTTCTCAAAAGAAGTTCAAATACAATACGACAGCGCTCAAACTTACCACGACGGGAAATGGATAATGTTTGAGCCGACTGATACTTTTTTGTTTGATGATTTTCTTTCAATGTTGGCAATCAAAAGAAAGCCGAACAGAAAGTAAAGTTACCGTCAAATCATGTGAACAAACTTAACAATTTGATTTTGCTGTTTCGATGTGTTATAATCATTTCGGTGATTATGCTGTAGGCTTTGAAGTAAGGAGGTTTGGATATGAATAACGAATACAGAATTACGAATGTTCTTCAAAGCGCGCTTTTTCTGTTGTATTTTATCATACTCACGGCTGAAAGGATCATCAGCCTTGTTGAGGCTTTTCGATTCGGAATGCCGCAAATGGATATGCTTGATCGATATATGACGATTTTGACTTTAGTATCGCTTTGCGGCGGCTGGCTCTACCTTCTGTTATTCGGTCGCAAGATATTCGATTTCGTAGGAGATAAAGCGGGAGCGGATTTCAGGCATCCGAGCATTGCTGCGGGCATAATTTTACTCGGTGGCATGGTTCACACTATAGGCACGATTCTGGTCGTACAATTCGTTGCATACGGTTGTCTGCTTGGCGGAATGGCTGTATATACGGTCAGGTGCGTCGCAAGGGAAGGTAACGGACTGATAAAGTGGTGGACTTTCGCATATATTGCCGCTTTTTCGATGGCTGTTCCCGTCGTATATAAAATGGGCGTCGGTTCCGAGCCTTCGCTCGTCACGGCTTTTTATATCGTCGAGAGCATAACGTCATTCGTTCTTGTTGCGGTATTTACGGTTATGCTCGTTATGTTTTTCGATAAAAATTCCGTAAGTTCTTTCTGTCCTTACGTATGGATTTTTACGGCAATCGCGGACGCCGCGGTTCTTTGGTTGCGATGGTATGATACCGTAAACGTATTTGTTCTGATCTTTGCCGCGCTTACGATCGTTTTGGGAGTCGCAGGGAAATGTATCGTTCGTTTTGCGGCAAAGAAAGATGTAAATATTGAATGATTCGAAAAATTAAACTGAGAACGGAGTATCACTTATGAATAACAGTCTTGTCAAAAAAGCCGAAAACCTTTTATCCAAGTGTAATGTTTGTACCGTTGCGTCCGTATCGGAGAATGGTTATCCGCGAATTTGCGTGCTTATGCCGTTGAGAACAATCGGGATAAAAGAATTTTGGTTTTCGACCGGCGCAAGCGAAACGAAAGTGCGGCATTTTAAGAACAACCGTAAATCGGGCGTTACGTTTTATGATGGCGGCGACAGCGTAACTCTTACGGGGATATGGAAATCGTATCCGATAAAAGCGTGAAGAATGCTTTGTGGGAGAAATACGGCGGCTTCCTTGAAAAACATTTTCCCGACGGCGGAAAAGACGATCCCGAATATTGCGTCATTCACTTTACCGCAAACGAAGCTACCGTTTACATAGACGGCGAGTTTGAAACATTCGAGATATAAAATTCGTTAAGGCGTTTATATGGGTTGGTTTAATTATTACGGGCTTGCCGTTATGGCGATAATTATGATTCCGAATATCGTTTATGCCGTAAAACACGCAAACGACGGCGGCGACACTTATAATGATAAAGCGGTCATAATTGCGGAACAGATAGGCAGATACGGCTGTTTTGTTTTTATGATATTCAATATTCCGTATACTTATTTCGGTTTTTGGTTTGATAATGCGCTTGTCGTTTATTTGTCCGTAAACGGTGCGCTGTGCCTCGCTTATTTAATGTTCTGGGTGATTTGCCGAAACAGAAACGATAAACTGAAGGCACTGTCTCTTTCGATAATTCCGTCGTGTGTTTTTTTGTTCTGCGGTATAGTTGTGGCGAGTATTCCGCTTATCGTTTTCGCTGTTGTTTTTGCGGTAAATCATATCCTGATAAGTTGTAAAAACTCATTATAGGCTGTATTGTATGCGTTACAGGTTATGCGCGTATCGGAAATAAGATATTTGTAACATGCAACAGACGGATGATAAAATCGATTGTCCGTCTGTTGTTCGATTTTCGAAGGAAGAAAAATGAATAAGGAATTGCAAAAAAATAAAGATGTTGCGGAATTTTACGATGCCGTCAAGCGTAGATTATTCGACGGAGATGTTCCGTTAAACGCGGCTCGACTTGCGTATGCCGATCTGTGCCGCACATTGAGAGGATTCGGAAAGAACGATGAAAAACAAAATATCAAGAACGAAATATTCTCTTTGTTGAAAAACGAGTATGAGAATCTGACGAAATCGCGGTTGGAGTCCGCCGAGGCCTTCGATGAGTGGCATCGTATGCTTTGCGACAAAATGAAGTTGATTTTTGCGGATAAGCACAAATTTACATACGGGCAGGCGCAGAAGTGGATCAATATGTTTTTGAAGTATATGCTTCTTGCAGACGAGCGATTGAACGGGATGTTGTTATGGCTGCATATCCCGATCGACAGAATAATAACAGCCGAGCTGAAAAAGAGACGGTGTTGCGATTATCTCAAGCCGTATATTACAAACGAATTCGAGACGTGGAGCGTTCTCGACGATTACGATTCGTATATTGTACTTCAACGGAAGTGCAGAGAACTTTTCGACTCTCCCATATTAACGGAGTTTCGTTTCTGGAATGAAGGAAAAGCGCCGAATCACGTCGGTTGAAAATTATGGGAATGCCGTGCATAACGACGTTTGAAAGCAAAAACAGTCGTATTTTTTTCGTATATTTTCTTGCATTGTAAGATTTGCAATATTTTACTGTATAAAATGCAAAACTAATCGACAAATTCGGACAAAAACCTTTTACTTTTCTGCTCGATTTTGATATAATTCTAAGCGTGCGGGGTTATAGCGCACAGGAGGTTACAATGTCAGATTTTGTTCCTGAATTCAAAGGAACGGCAGAACAGGAGACTGAGCTCAAAAAGGTAATCGACGCTCACAAATCTACTCCGGGCTGTCTTATGCGCGTTATGCAGGAAGCGCAGGGAATATACGGATATCTGCCCAAAGAAGTTCAGATAATGATTGCCGACGGTCTTGGCGTATCGCTGTCCGAAGTGTACGGCGTCGCTACGTTCTATACGCAGTTTGCGCTTATGCCGAAAGGCAAGCACAGAATAAGTCTGTGCCTCGGTACGGCGTGTTATGTCAAGGGCGCCGATAAAATACTCGAGGCTCTCGAGCAAAAACTCGGAATCAAGTGCGGAGAATGTACCGCCGACGGGTTGTTCTCGCTCGACTCTTGTCGTTGCGTAGGCGCGTGCGGTCTCGCACCCGTCATGATGGTGGACGACGACGTGCACGGAAAGCTTACGGTGGATATGCTTGACGGCATACTCGATTCTTATCGGGAGGGTTAATGATGACTGTTCAGCAGCTTAACGAAATCAAAGCAAAACATCACGATATAATAAGAGTAAGACAGCTTGTCGGAGAGGCGAGCGCCGAGCTCGAGAAGAATATCGGCTACCGCAAGCAGGTGCTTGTTTGCGGCGGCACGGGTTGTACTTCGTCGCATTCGAAAGAAGTTATAGAGCAACTCGAAACCTCGCTCAAGGAGCGCGGTATCGACGACGTGCTCATAATCAAGACCGGGTGTTTCGGTCTGTGCGCTCTCGGTCCGATTATGATCGTATATCCCGAAGGCGCGTTCTATTCGCAGATGACTCCCGAGCACGCGCGGACGATCGTCGAAAGACATCTCGTTCCCGGCGGCGAGGTAGTGAAAGAATTGCTTTATCAGGGAACTGTGATGAAGGACGGAAGCATTCTTCCGTTCGCAGAAACTCCGTTTTATAAAAAGCAGCTTCGTATCGCGCTTCGCAATTGCGGCGTTATCGAAGCGGAAAATATAGAAGAAGCTATCGGCGCGGGCGATTACAGCGCGCTTGCGAAAGTACTTACTACAATGACTCCCGACGACGTGCTTGCGGAACTTAATACTTCCGGTCTTTGCGGGCGCGGCGGTGCGGGTTTCCCGACGGGAAGAAAATGGTCTTTTGCCAAAGCGTCGGTCAGCGATATAAAATACGTCTGCTGTAACGCCGACGAGGGCGATCCCGGCGCGTTCATGGACAGATCCATTCTCGAGGGCGATCCTCATTGCGTCCTCGAGGCGATGGCTATCGCGGGGTATACGATAGGATCGAATCAGGGATACATATACGTAAGAGCGGAATATCCGATCGCGGTTCAGCGTCTCAATATAGCTATCAGGCAGGCTCGTGAATACGGACTGCTCGGTAAAAACATATTCGGTACGGGATTCGATTTCGATATCGAGCTCAGACTCGGCGCGGGCGCGTTCGTTTGCGGAGAAGAAACCGCATTGATGACGAGCATAGAAGGGCACAGAGGCGAGCCTCGTCCCAGACCTCCTTTCCCGGCGGTCAAGGGTCTGTTCGGTAAACCCACCATACTCAATAACGTGGAAACGTGGGCGAACATCAATCCCATAATCATGAACGGCGGAAAATGGTATTCGTCGATAGGAACGGATACGTCCAAGGGAACAAAAGTCTTTGCGCTCGGCGGAAAGATCACAAACGTCGGACTTGTGGAAGTTCCGATGGGAACGACGCTTCGTACTATCGTCGAAGAGATCGGCGGCGGAATACCGAACGGCAAGAAGTTCAAAGCCGCGCAGACGGGCGGACCTTCGGGCGGTTGTATTCCCGCGAGCTGTCTCGATATTCCGATCGATTACGAAAACCTCAAAAAGATCGGTTCGATGATGGGGTCGGGCGGAATGATCATTCTCGACGAAGACACCTGTATGGTCGATATCTCGAAGTTCTATCTCGAGTTTACCGCAGACGAGTCGTGCGGCAAGTGCAATCCCTGCCGTATAGGAACAAAACGTCTGCTCGAACTCCTTACAAAAATCACGAAAGGAAAGGGCGAGCCCGAAGATCTCGATAAGATCAAAGAGCTTGCGGAGCATATGAAATCGTCGTCGCTTTGCGCGCTCGGTCAATCCGCGCCCAACCCCGTTCTTTCCACGCTCAGATACTTCGAGAACGAATATAAGGCGCACATTTTCGATAAGGAGTGTCCGTCCGGCGTATGCAAGGCGCTTTTGTCTTACAGCATAATTGCGGATAAGTGTAAAGGTTGTACTCTTTGCGCGAGAAATTGTCCGGTCAATGCGATTTCGGGCAAGGTCAAAGAGCCGCACGTCATCGACACCAAGAAATGTATCAAGTGCGGAGTGTGCATGAACAATTGCCGCTTCGGCGCGATCGTGAAGAAATAAGGGAGGAGAATTATGATCAATCTTAAAATAAACGGTATAAGCGTTTCCGTCCCCGAAGGCACGACTATTCTTCAGGCGGCGAAAATCGCCAACGTAGAGATACCCACGCTTTGCTATCTCGGCGGCGTGAATTGCGCAGGCTCCTGTCGTATGTGCGTAGTTGAAGCTACCGGCGCTCGCGGTCTTGTTGCCGCCTGTGTATATCCCGTTACGGAAGGAATGGAAGTGCAAACGAATACGGCGAAGTGCCGCCGTTCGCGTAAAATGACGCTCGAACTTCTTCTGTCGTCGCATAAAAAGAAGTGTCTTTCGTGCGCGAGAAGCGCGAATTGCGAACTTCAGCGTCTCAGCCGCGAATATTCGGCGGACGAAGATAAGTTCGAAGCCGAGAAACCGAATACGCCGCTCGATACTTCTTCGCCCTTCCTTATCCGCGACAACGACAAATGTATCAATTGCCGTCGTTGCGTTGCGGCTTGTAAAAACCTTCAGAGCGTCGAGGCTATCGGCGCAATAGGAAGAGGTTACGCCGTGCATATCGGAAGCGCGCTCGAGCGTCCGACGATCGAATCGCCTTGCGTGGGTTGCGGTCAGTGTATAGTCGCGTGTCCCACCGGTGCGCTTATAGAAAAGTCGAACGAGTCCGCAGTATGGTCGGCTATTTCCGATCCCGATAAAAAAGTCGTATTCTTTACCGCTCCGTCCGTTCGCGCGACGCTCGGCGAAGAGTTCGGTTACGAAGTCGGTACGAATGTAGAAGGCAAGATGGTTGCGGCAATAAGGAGACTCGGCGACGTCGGAGTATTCAATATGGACGTTACCGCGGATCTTACTATTCTCGAGGAAGCGAGCGAGCTTATAGACAGAATAGTGAACAAAAAACCGATGCCGATGTTTACGTCTTGTTGCCCGGGGTGGATAAAGTTCATGGAACACAATTATCCCGATATGCTTGCGAATCTTTCTACGTGTAAGTCTCCGCAGCAGATGTTCGGCGCAATACTGAAAACCTATTATTGCGAAAAGAACGGTATCGATCCAAAAGATCTTTTCGTTGTCAGCGTTATTCCTTGTACGGCGAAGAAATTCGAAGTTACGAGGGGCGAATTCGATTACGATGTCGACGTCGCTCTTACGACGCGCGAGCTTGCCCGCATGATCAGGACAGCCGGTATCGATTTCACTTCTCTTCCCGAAGAGAAGTTCGACGATCCGTTCAAGATCGCGACGGGCGGAGGAGCTATATTCGGCGCGACGGGCGGCGTTATGGAAGCGGCGCTCAGAACGGCGGCGCATATGCTGGACGGAAAATTCGAAGTTGTCGATTTCCCCGAAGTGCGCGGAACGGCTCCGATCAAAGAAGCTACATACAAGGTTGCCGGAGTTACCGTCAAAGTTGCGGTTGCGTCCGGACTTGCGAACGCGCGCAGGGTCGTCGAATCCATTCGTTCTGGAGAAAAGAAGTACGATTTCGTCGAGATCATGGCATGCCCCGGCGGTTGCATAAACGGCGGCGGTCAGCCTCTTCTTCCCGACAGTATACGCAATTGGACGGATCTCGAAACGATCCGCGCTCGCGCGCTGTACGATTTCGATAAGGCAGCGGACATTCGCTCGTCGCACGACAGCCCGGTTGTCAAAATGCTTTACGAAGAGTATTTCGATAAGCCGAACAGTCACAAGGCGCACGAAGTTCTGCATACTTCGTATACGCCGAGAAATAAATATTGATAACATAAAAACAAACGCCTTTCGGTTTTCCGATAGGCGTTTGTTTTTAATGCGTCACTTCAATATCTCGAATTGCGATTTGCGAAACCGTATCAATCCTTCGTCTCGCATTCGTCCGAGCTCGGAGGAAAGCGCACAACGATCCACGGCAAGATAATCGGCAAGTTCCTGCCTGGAATACGGCACCGCAAAACTGTCGGATCCGTTTTTTATCGATTGTGTGGAAAGGAATGACAGAATTTTTTCGCGCATCGAGCGGCGGGAGAGATGTTCGACTTTTTCGAGAAAGCCGACGCAACTGCCCGCCACTATTTTCAGCGCGTTATAGATAAAAGCCGTATGGTCTGCGCAACCTTTCGCGCATGCCCGATGCAATTTGTTTCCGCCCAGGATCACCGCTTCACCGTTCTCCGTCGCAACGAGCCGCGACGACACTTCGCTTTCCGAAAAGACGAACGCCGCGCCGAATATTTCGCTCTCGCCGAGCTTGCTTATGATATTTCTGTTGCCGAACCAGTCTTCGTTTACGGCTATGGCGTTACCTCGTGTGATAATGATTATCGAAGACTTGTCGCCGTAGCCGATTATTTCTTCGCTTTTGACGAATTTCTTGACGCGAGCGTCGAAACATTCGAGTAGTCGTTCCGGACATGAAACGCCGCGCATGAGTGCGGAAGCTTTTACTTTTTCGAGCGTACTTATATTCATTTTTGATGATTTTCTCCCGATTATGTTGTAATAACAACGTAATATTTTTTTAGATTATAATATAATATCCGAAAGTTGTCAAATATGTATTATAGCTTCGGAGATAAATTTATGAAAAAAATTCTTTCGGTAATGCTCGTCATTGCGCTCGGAATATCGCTTTGCCTGTTCGGCGCTTGCGGAGAACGCGGCGATGTAAGTATAGTTGCACCCAACGGCGCGCCGTTTGCGGCGTTGGCTGATATGTGGGGCGAAAGTTTGGACGACAGAAACGTAAGCTACGAGGTAATAACGGAAGCGAACGTCCGCACGAAAATGATAAGCGGAGAAGCCGACTTTATTGTCGCACCCGTAAACATAGGCAATGCCGTTCATGCGCTCTATAAGAAAGGCGAGCTTACGCATGATTATAAATTGCATAACGTTACAAGTTGGGGCGTATTGTATTTCGTTACAAACGATCCGTTGTATAAAGATCGCGACGATTGCGCGGACGCAGCGGAATTTCTCGCTCAGTTCGGAGGAAAGACCGTACAAACCATAGGGGAGCAGGCTATCCCCGGTCAGACGGCAAAATATCTGTTTTCGTATGCCAATGCCGAGAATCCCGTCACGCTCGACGGCGTGAGCGATGCGAGTATTATTCAGCAGACTTTTATAAGCACCGCCGCCGACAGTACCGATACTCTTACGGCTGTGTTTGCGGAGCCTGCCATTACCGCCACTGCGGCGAGTATAAAAGCCAACGGGAAGAAACCGCTTCGCGTTCTCGGCTCGGTCAGCGAAATATATAAGGAAATTACGGGGAACGATTTTCCCATGGCGGGAATGTTCGTGCGCGCGGATTTCTATGAAACCGAAAAAGCATTCGCCGATAAGTTGAATGAACGCGTGGCGTCGAGCGTGGAAAAATTCAACAACGACATAGCTTCCGTTGCGGAAAAAATCGGTAACATGGAAAACGCTCCGTTGCCGTCGGCAATACTTCCGAAGGCTTGTTCGAAAATGAATGTCAGGTTCGGTAATTCATCCGATTCGAAAGCCGCCGTTCAGACGCTGATTGCGAGCATAGGCGGCAATGCGCCCGACGATCTGTTTGTATAATGGTCGAAACTTTACGCAGAAATAAATATGCTCTGATTGCCGTTGCCGTTGTTTTATTGCTCCTCGGGGCATGGGAACTTATTGCGCGCATCATAGGTTCTTCCGTAGTGCTTCCGACTTTCTCTTCGGTTGCGACCGAATTCTTCGGATTGTTTACAACGGGCACTTTTTATGCTTCATTGTTTTCCACATTGCTGAGATGCCTTATAGGATATTGCATAGGCTTTGTTCTCGGCGTCGCGCTCGGAATATCGGCGGGTAAGAGCAAAGGCTTTTCGGCGGCAATGAGACCGATAAATGCCGTTATGCGCGCGACTCCCGTCGCCGCGCTCGTATTGTTGCTGTATATCTGGGTGGGATCGAACGTTCTGCCGTCCGTGATAGGAATAATGCTTGTATTTCCCATAATATACGAGCATATAAAGACCGCGACGGAAAATATCGATCCTGCGCTTTGCGATGTGCTTGACGAAATGGGCTCCGGATTTTTTCACAGCGCAAGAACGGTGTATCTTCCTCTTACATTGCCGCATGCGCTTTCGAGCGTTTCCGCAACTTTCGGCATGAATCTCAAAGCGGTCATAACCGCCGAAGTCCTCGCGTCGTCTGTGCCGAGCATAGGTAGGCAGATATATTTTGCCAATCAAAATCTTGTGTACGATGTCAGTCGACTGTTTGCATGGGTGGTGGTAGCCGTACTGCTGTCCGTCCTGTTTGAAACGATACTGCGTAGCATTATAACAAAACTGACCAATCGTATTTCTTGGCTGGGTATTCGATAATCGAATACCCATTTTTGTTAAATAATAATTGACATATTTCGCCAAAGGTGGTACAATGCAATAGGCTTTTTCGAAAAAGCGTTTTTGTGTATGCAGAGAAGCAGCGGAATACTATTGCATATTGCCGCGTTGCCGTGCAAATACGGCATTGGCGGTTTGGGGCGATCCTCGTATGAGTTCGCGGACTTTTTGTCCGATGCGGGACAGAAGTACTGGCAGGTGTTGCCGCTCGTTCCGACCGGCTACGGCGATTCGCCCTATCAATCGTCGTGTAGCAGCGCGGGGAACGAGTACTTCATCGATCTCGATATCCTTGCCGAAAAAGGTCTGTTGACGACGGAGGAACTTGCGCCTCACATTACCGCGCCGTCCTGTCGTATCGATTACGAACGGCTTTTTCGCGAACGTTTTTCGCTTCTCCGTAAAGCGTTCGACAGATTTGACAAGTCGGATAAAAAATTCACCGCGTTCGTAAAAAGCGGCGAATATGCCGATTACGCGCTTTTTTGCGCGCTTAAGCAATTCCACGAATTTCGATCGTGGAACGAGTGGGACGATGCGTATAAATTCCGTAACGCCGACGCTTTGGCGGCTTTCTCCGTTGCTCATGCCGATGAGATCATGTTTCGGCAGTGGTGTCAGTTCGAGTTCGATTCGCAGTGGCGTTCGCTTAAGACGTATGCGAATGATAAGGGCATAAAAATAATCGGCGATATGCCGATATATATAGCCTACGACAGCGTGGAGTGCTGGACTCGTCCGGATATGGTCAAACTCGATAATGATATGAGACCGACGGTTGTCGCAGGTTGCCCGCCCGATGCTTTCTCGGTTACGGGACAGCTGTGGGGAAATCCGATCTACGATTGGAACAGGATCGCGTCCGACGGATTCGACTGGTGGAAAGAACGACTGAAGAAATGTTTTTCGCTTTTCGATGTTGTGCGTATCGATCATTTCCGAGGCTTCGACAGATATTGCGAGATCCCGTTCGGCGACCCAACCGCGGAACGCGGACAATGGGTGGACGGTCCGTCTGCTCCCATGTTTGCGGAACTCGAGCGCGGGCTCGGAAAAATGGAGGTCATTGCCGAAGACCTCGGTATTCTCGACGATTCGGCGCGCAGAATGTTTGCCGAAGTCGGATATCCCGGCATGAAAGTTTTGCAATTCGCTTTCGATTCCGGAGAAACCAACGAGTATTTGCCGCATAATTATACAAGTGAAAATTGCGTGGCTTATACCGGTACGCACGATAACGACACGCTGCTTGGGTTTGTAAACAAGCTCGGACAAAATCGCGATCGGGTGTTATATACGCTTCGCCGCGAACTGGAATATACGGATCTTCCGCTTCCGACCGATACGGACGAGCAGATCTGCGACGCGATAATCGAACTGTGTTTTAAGTCGAAAGCCGTTTGTTCGATAATCCCACTTCAGGATTGGTTGAAAATCGGCGGAGAGGGAAGAATCAATATGCCGTCGACGCTTTCGACCGACAATTGGAGTTATCGTATTCCTGATTTCGGCGGAAACGACCTTGCGGCGCATATTCGTAATTTGACCGAAAAGTACGGTCGTTGATTTGAAAAAATATCTAAGGAGATAATCTCAAGTGCCTAATAAGATAATCGACACAATGGAACAAATGCTGTCGTACGATTATTCGACGACGCTCGAAAAGGCGACTGATCGCCAGCTTTACAACGCTCTTTCAAAAGCGGTAATGCGTAATATCAATTCTCTTTGGCGCAAAACCGACGAAAAGCAGGCGGAAAAAAAGCGCGCGTACTATATGAGCGCGGAGTATCTCGTCGGAAGATCGATATTCTCCAATCTTCTCAATCTCGGAGAACTGGACGAGGTGGAAAAAATACTTGCCGAACGCGGTATCGATATACGCAGTTTCGAGAATATTCCCGACTCTGCGCTCGGAAACGGCGGTCTCGGAAGACTTGCGGCTTGTTATCTCGAGTCCGCGGCGACCGAAAACGTGCCTTTGAACGGCTACGGCATCAGATATAAGTACGGCTTGTTCAAGCAGTCTTTCGTAAACGGTTTTCAGGTGGAAACGGTGGACGATTGGACTACTTGCGGCGATCCCTGGTCGGTAAGACACGACGATCTTACGCAGATCGTTTCCTTTGCCGATATGAAAGTCAAGGCGGTGCCTTACGATTTCCCGATCATAGGCTACGGCGGGAAAGTAGTCAATACTCTTCGTTTGTGGCAGAGCGAACCTATAAATAAGCTCGATTATATCGAGTTCAACAATATGCATTATGCGAACGCGCTTTCGGAGAAGAACGCCGCAGAAATAATCTCGTACGTTCTTTATCCGAACGACGAGCGCGTGGAAGGCAAGACGCTCCGTCTTCGTCAGCAGTATTTCTTCGTAAGCGCATCGATAAAAGATATCGTTCGCGAGTACAAGAAAAAGTACGGTACCGATTTCTCGCACTTCGGCGAACTTCGCGCCGTTCAGCTCAACGATACTCATCCCGTTGTCGCTATTCCCGAGCTCATTCTGAACCTCGAACACGAGGGACTGACTTTCGAGGAAGCCTTTGCCGTAGCTCACAAGACGTTTGCTTTCACGAATCACACTATTATGGGCGAAGCGCTCGAAAAGTGGGACATCGATTTGTTTAAGCGTATTCTTCCCGAAGTTTACGCCGTTATAGAAGAGATACAGAAAAAACTCAATTTCGAACTTTCCGCAATGCGCGTTCCCGATACCTGGAATTACAATATCCTCGATAACGGCAGAATTCACATGGCGCGCCTTGCGATTTATGTCGCGCATACGACGAACGGCGTTGCAGAAGTTCATACCAATATACTCAAGACCGACGTGTTCAAAAACTGGTATGCGATGTATCCGGACAGATTTGTCAATAAGACAAACGGCATCACTCCGCGCCGTTGGCTCAGACTTTGCAACGGAAAACTCTGCGATCTGATCGAAAGCAAGATCGGAAACGGCTACGTCACCGATCTTACCGAATTGAAAAAGCTTGCGAAGTACGCAAAAGACGCCGAGTTTATCAAACAGTTCAAAGAAGTCAAACGGGCTAATAAACAGCGGCTTGCCGATTATATCAAAGTGCATGAGGGTATCGAACTCAATCCCGATTTCTGCTTTGACATTCAGGTCAAGCGCATGCACGAATATAAGCGTCAGTTGCTCAATGCTCTGTCCATTATTTATTTCTATTACGAGATCAAAGAGGGCAGAATGCCCGATTTCAAACCTACCGCTTTTATCTTCGGTGCAAAGGCGGCTCCCGGATATTATCACGCAAAAGCCATTATGAAGTTCATAAATTGCATCGCAGATATGGTTAATCGCGATCCGGATATGCAGGATAAAATGAAAGTTGTTTTTGTCACGAATTATAATGTGTCGTATGCCGAACTCATTGTTTCAGCGGCGGATATTTCCGAACAGATCTCTCTTGCCGGAATGGAAGCGTCGGGCACGGGCAATATGAAATTCATGCTAAACGGAACCGTTACGCTCGGCACTATGGACGGCGCGAATATAGAGATCGCCGAAGAAGCAGGCGTCGAAAACGAATATATCTTCGGCGCGTCTGTCGACGAGGTTAAAGAAAGACGTCCGGGTTATCATCCGTGGGAATACTATGACAACGATCCCGTAATTCATCGCATTATGGATACGCTTGTGAACGGTACTTTCAACGATAACGGTACGGGCATGTTGCATTCGATTTTCGATAAACTTCGCGGAGAAGACAATTATATGAGTCTTTACGATTTCAAAGACTATGTCCGCGTCAAGGCGATCGCAAACGCCGATTACGGAACGGATGCGTTCTATACGAAGAGCATTATGAATATGGCGCATGCGGGAAAATTCTCGTCCGATCGCGCGATTGCAGAGTATGCCGAAGAGATTTGGCATGTGAAATAAAGTATAGCTGAAATTATAAAAAACAGACCGTGTAAAATTACACGGTCTGTTTTTTATGTAAATGTGTTATAAAAATCATTTGCAACGCGATCGTATCGGTACATATATGTATAGATATGTGTACCGTTTTTGCTTGATCTCGAACAGAAAAAGCGACAAAATCTTTATAATTCCGTAAAAACTCATAAAAACGGTTGACTTATTTCCTTTAGGATATTAAAATAATATCGTATCGGTACACATATCTATACATAGGCGTACCGTTTTGTAATAACAAAAAATAAAAAGTCTGCATTATTTTGTTGTTGAAAATCATTTCGGACTTAAGATCGGGGAGATCGGGAGAAAACTCATGAAAAATTATATCTTAAAGAATTTTGCATGTACGGTGGTTTTATTACTGTTTTTTCTTTTTGCCGTCGTTTCCGTTTTTTCTTTTACGGATAACGTAAAAACCGCGGAGGGTTTGACGAACTCATCGGGCGCGATAAAGGCGGGCAACGGCGAAGAACTTTGGAATACCGCCGACGGAAAATTCAACTATGACGTTGTGTTCGATCTTATGGAAAAACTTTTCGGCAGTGACGATCCCGCCGGATATATCAAGGCGAACGGAACGAAAGATTATAATACGTACGGTAAGAATTCGCCGAACACCGCGGAGAAAGGTATGCCGTATTATGTCGTACCCGCGTCGGTTATAAATGCGAAAGTTGGCAATGCGAATGACGGTTTGGTAGTGAAATTGGACAGTAAAGATTGGACGGTCGCTTCATTGACGCTTGCGAATATCGACGGAAATGAAAATGTTGTCATGACATTGTACCTTGCCGATGATTTGGGCGAGTCCGAGTATTATTCCGACAGTAAAAATACGAAAGGTAATAACATGTACGGTCGCAGTACAATCCGCAATCATTTGCTAACGCATACGGACTGGAGTTTATTCAACGATACTGACGAAGAAGGGTTTGCGAGACGATATCTTGTACAGCCGAAAAACATACAATATCAGCGGACGGAAACGCAGATAGGCAGAACAAAACCTCTCGGCGATAATTATAATTTGCCTAACGACGCATTGGGTGCGCTTTCGAGCGGTTGGTGTGGCAGTGTCAACTATCAGCCTGCGGATACATATGACGGAAAACGTTATGATGCGTGGGGAGAGGATTATATTTGGTTGCCGTCCGCATCGGAAACGGGAATGACGGACAATATAAACAACGGATCGTCGATTTGGCAGTTAAGCGTAAATCAATTATCTCATACCGCCAGCGAGGCCGCGTGGTTGCGTTCGGGCGGTTATTACGGTTATGACGCCGCATATCGCTTGCATATGACGGGTATGTACAACGGCGGCGACTTGAGCTATGTGCGCGGAGTTCGTCCCGCAGTGCATTTCAATCTTACGGAAGCGATTAAAAACGTAATCCGAAAGCCCGCATTGATAACGACGGAATATACTTACGACAGTACGAGTCATACGGTAAGCAGCATGGGTTTCAGCGGGTTTGACGCGGACAAGATGAAGATCGAGAAGATAGAACGGAGCGTTGCGTTACCGGGCACCGGCAGTTACGAGTCTCCGTCGTGTACGGACGCATCGTTCACTTTCACCGAGTCGGGAAAGTACAAAATAACTTTGAAAGCGAAACCTATTATAGACGATACGACTGCCGATACATGGCTTTTCCGTGATACTGGGACGGATACGACTACCCTTGAATTCGACGTAAAGAAATCGCAACTTACATTGACAAGCACAACAACGAAGAATAACATATGGAGTTGGAATGCTGACGATGACGCGAGCGGAACAATCACTATAGGCGGGATATTCGGCGGAGACTCGGTGGATGTTCGAATAGAAGTAAGCGATGAAAGCGGCGACAGACGGACGCAGATAAACGAAAAGACGGAGAATGAAGACGGAACATATACATTTAAGGTAAACAAAGATATTAATGCGTTCGAAGGAAGGTATAAAGCAGGGACGTACCGTCTTAAGCCTGTAATTATAGGAACGGGCAACAGCGACGAAAACTACGACTTCGACACGGCGTTGGGTCAGATCAACTCGGATAAGAAAGGATATAAACTGATCATATCCAAAAGCAGTTCGGGCTTAAGCAATTACACCTGGACATACACAACGGAAGGAAGCAACCCGCAGAGTATAGCAGAGGGCGGGAAGT
>CAJUKR010000026.1 GCA_910587025.1 uncultured Christensenellaceae bacterium | reverse complement strand
AGCGAAGTTTCGTATATTCTCGAAAATGCGACGGACGACAGTCTGATACTGCTTGACGAAGTCGGACGCGGAACGGCAACTTACGACGGGCTCAGCATCGCCTGGGCGATCGTGGAGTATCTTTCGGAACATTTCAAAGCGAAAGTAATGTTTTCTACGCATTACCACGAGCTGACCGATCTGGAAGACGTTGTAGACGGCGTATGCAATTATAAAATCGCCGTCAGAGAACTGGCGGGAAGCATCGTATTCATGCACAAAGTGCTTCGCGGAAGTGCAAATCGCAGTTTCGGCATAGAGGTTGCGGGATTGTCCGGTCTGCCCAAAGACGTAGTAACTCGCGCAAAAGAATTGCTTGCCGAACTTGAAAAACTCAATATCGCGCGAAAGACAAACGACAGATACAATCAGATGTCTATGTTCGGCGTAAGCGCGGACAAATCCGGTGAGATATTGAAAATCCTTAGGGAACTCAATATCGACGATATAAGTCCGAGAGCGGCGTTCGATATATTAAACGATCTGAAAGAGAAGGCGGGAGAATAATATGAGTAAAATAAATTTGCTTGACAGTTCGGTATTTAACCGCATTGCCGCGGGCGAGGTCGTGGAAAAGCCCGCGTCTGTTGCCAAGGAACTGATCGAAAACAGCATAGACAGCGGCGCAACGAAAATCGATGTCGAAATAGCCGACGGCGGCAAATATATAAAAGTTACCGATAACGGTTGCGGTATGGAGTTCGACGATCTGCAAAAGGCGTTCCTTCCGCATGCCACAAGCAAAATATGTGCGATAAAAGATCTCAACGCAATATCCACGCTCGGGTTTCGCGGCGAGGCGCTTCCGAGTATAGCTTCGGTCGCAAAAGTGACCCTTCGGTCGAGAAGGAGAGAGGACGATCTCGGCGGAGAAATCGAGATCGAAAACGGACGTGAGTTGAAGTGCGTGCAGACGGGCTCTCCGATCGGGACTTCTGTGACCGTATGCGATCTGTTCAAAAATGTACCCGCCAGATTGAAATTTCTTCGTTCGGACAGAAGCGAAGAAGGGGATATATCCTCTCTCATACAAAAAATCATTTTGGCAAACTACAAGATTTCTTTTTCTTATTCCGTCAACGGAAAGGAGATGTATCGTTCGGACGGAAAGGGGCTCAAGGAAGCAATTTACGCCGTCTACGGTTCTAATTTTCTGAAAGAACACGAATTTTTCCATAGTGATATGCCTGACATAGTAGCATATGGTTATGTAAACAAGCCCGCTTTTTCAAAACATAATCGTTCTTTTCAGACCTTGATAGTCAACGGAAGATGCGTTTCCAATACGGATATTTCGTTTTGGATATACAACATATATTCAAATTATCTCATGAAAAGGCAATATCCGTCTTATGTGGTCTTTATCGATCTTCCGGCGGACATGGTGGATATCAATGTCCATCCGAGCAAGATGGAAGTAAAATTCGTCGACTTCGACAGACTGCGAAAAATGCTCACTCGGGCTATATCGGACGTTATCGTGCCCGAAGTCGCCAAGCCGAAACTTATAGAGATCGCGCCGGAAAGCGATGCGGACGATCCTTCGCTGAGTGCCGTCCGTCAACGCATGGGCGATTCGTCCGAAGTCAATGATTCTCGCCGTAATGCGGTTTTTACGGTTTCGGACAAATTTTCCGATACCGAATATCCGAAGTTCGAGCGTCCGAAGCCCGTCGAACTTCACGCTCCGCCTTCGGATGTTTCTGATATTTTCGATGATGCCGAACCGACATTGCCGTCTTTTGCGATAAATCAGCCGAAAGCGCGACAATACGAATTGTTCCACGATTTGGTCGCCGAAAAGAGCGGTATAGAACAGGATTTTTACGCAGATCTTTCCGATCGTAAGTATTGCGGAAAACTTTTCAATACTTACATCATGCTCGAGAAAGGCAATGAGATAGTCATGCTCGATCAGCACGCCGCGCATGAAAAATTATTGTACGACAAGTTCAGGAAGTCTGTCGACGACGGCAATCGAAACGTTCAGGATCTTCTCGTCCCTTACATATTCGAAGTATCCGCGGACGAAGCAATTATGCTCGAAGCAAATGCCGACGAAATCTCCGCTTTGGGATTTACCGTAGGGCGACTCTCGGGAAATTCCTTTTCTCTGTCCGCCGTGCCGCTCGTGCTTTCGGATATCGACCTGAAAGATTTCGTTTCGGTGTTGATCGAGTCTTTGAAGAAAGATAAATTATCGAAACACGGCTTTTTGCGTGAAACACTGATGCAAAGCGCGTGCAAGGCCGCAGTAAAAGGCAAAGACGATCTTTCCGAAGCCGAAGTCGAACGCCTTATTGCGGACATAGCGGACAAAAGGATCGATCTGTTTTGTCCGCACGGAAGACCGATCGCAATCAAGATCACACGCGACGAAATCGAAAAATGGTTTAAGCGTATCGTATGAACAGTCATAAAGAAAAAATCGTGGTGATAGGCGGCCCTACATGTATCGGCAAGTCGGATTATGCCGTCGAGCTTGCATTAAAGCATAACGGAGAGATCATAGGCGCGGATTCCGTCCAGATATATAAATACCTGGATATTGGCTCGGGAAAAATCACGAAAGAGGAGATGCGCGGCATTCCGCATTACTTGATAAACATAAAAGAACCCGACGAATCTTTTACCGTAGTCGACTTCATGACCGAAGCGAAACCTATAATCACGGACATTATATCGCGCGGAAAATTGCCGATACTCGTAGGCGGCACGGGTTTTTATATAAACGCTTTGTTACACGGATACGACTGCGGACATGTGGGTCCCGATGCGAATATGCGCGAAGAACTTATCGAAGCGGAAAAACGGCACGGCACGGGTTATTTATATTTGAGGCTCAAAGAATTGGAACCTAATACGCCCGTGCGTGAAAACGATATGCCGAGGATTACTCGCAGACTCGAATTATTGCTTTCTCCGGGAGATATGCCCGCTCCCGATCCGGACAGGGAAGCGTACGACGCGTTGCTTGTTGTTATGGATGCGGATCGTGAAGCGATCGATGCGAAAGCCGCAAAAAGAATAAGTAAAATGATCGACGGCGGTTTTCTTCGGGAAGTCGCCGGGCTGGAGAGATATTTCGGTTGCAGAGCGCTCGGCAGCGTGGGCTATGCGGAAGCAGTGTGCGGACTCAAGAACGGACTCACGCGTGAAGAAATCGAAGCGGATATGCGACACGGATATCATGCACTCATAAAAAAACAGCAAACGTTTTTCAAATGGATTAAGTGGCGCAAAAAAGCGTTTGTAACCAATTGGAATTACGAATCGGCAAACAACGCCGTAAAGGAATTTTCGGAACATTGAATTACTCTGAACTGATCAAACAAGCGGAAACGCAATACGCGGAAAAATTTTGCGAAATAGACGACATAGCGCTGTTCAATCAAAAAAAAGTACTGGACGCTTTTATCGACTGTCGCGTGTCCGCGCGTCATTTCATGCCGTCCACGGGGTACGGTTACGGCGACGACGGTCGCGACAAGTTGTCGGAGCTTTTTGCTAAAACATTCGGGACGGAATCGGCGCTCGTTTCGCCGCATTTTGCGTCCGGTACACACACGATTTCCGTAGCGCTGTTCGGCGTGCTGAAGCCCGGAGACAAAATGCTCGTATTGACGGGGACGCCCTACGACACTCTGTACAAAGCCATTTTCGGAAAGGACGTCGGATCTCTTGCCGACTATAATATTTCGGTCGACTGCGTGCCGCTCGAGAACGGATTACCGAACTGTAATGCTATTGAAAAAAAATTAAAAAACGAAAACTACCGCGCGTTGTACATTCAGCGCAGTCCCGGATACGAACGAAGAAAAGGCTTTTCGATCGAGGACATAAGACGGTTGATCTCGTTTGCAGGAAAGTTTTCGGATTCGCCGATTTTGATCGATAATTGTTACGGCGAATTCGTCGAAAAGCTCGAGCCCGCAGAGGTCGGCGCGAATCTCATAATGGGTTCGTTGATCAAAAACCCCGGAGGCGCTCTCGCACCCACGGGAGGGTATGTGGCGGGCGATAAATCGCTTGTCGATAAAATAGCCATGCGGCTTACCGCGCCCGGTGTAGGCTCCGAAATCGGCTCTTACGAGCATTCTTACAGAAATTTCTATCAGGGATTGTTTGTTGCTCCGCACGTTGTCGCGCAAGCCCGCAAGGGCGGTTTGCTGATTGCCGCGGTAATGGAAAAGCTCGGGTATAAAGTTTTTCCGTCGGCCGAAGACGATGCCGGCGATATAGTGCGTGTGGTGGACTTCGATGATAAAAATAAAATGATTTCATTCTGTCGGGCGGTACAAGCCTCTTCGCCGATAGACGGGTTCGCTCTGCCCGAGCCGTGGGATATGCCGGGGTATGAAGACAAAGTCATTATGGCTGCCGGAACTTTTGTTCAAGGATCATCCATCGAGTTGAGCGCAGATGCTCCGGTGCGTCCTCCGTACTCGCTTTATATTCAAGGCGGAATAACTTACGAGCACACGAAAATCGCACTTACGCGCTGTCTGGAAAGTTTCGAGATAAGATAGCCTTTAATAATATAAAAACCCCACCGAATATTGAAATGCACCCAGAAAGTCAAACGACTTAAGTGGGTGCATTTTTCATGTCGATAAAATTTGTTTTTACGGAGCATCATTGTTCGACCGCAAACTTGCCCGTGTCGTAAAGTTGCTTGAATATCAACGAAGCGAGCGGAATATTGGTCGTAAGCAGTGCCGGCGTTATAAGACTGAACGCATATTCTGCTTCGAACGATATATCCATATAGAATACAACGTTTGCGGCATATACCAACACAAGCATGAGAACCATTATGCCCAAACGGCATATCAGCGAAGTTTTCAATTCGAAATCATAGCGCTTACGCTTAAACGGATCTATCAGATAAGCGGAAATCGAATAGATGGGGAAGAGCGCCGCAAGTACGACCGAAGCGACCAATACAGGCAATTCCGCCACGATATTTATCCCGAGACCGAGTTTGATTACGAAATACGGCACAATGATCTCGAGTATCATTATTGCAAACATTATACCGTACTTAAACAACAAAAGTTTATTCGAATAATAATGATAAAGACTGTTATATTCTTTTGTTACCGATCCGTTGTATGTGCGTATGCGTATGTCGTCGCCCATACTTCGGACGGACACCATCAAATTGTCGAAATCATCTTGCTGTTGCGGCGTAGAAACAATCTGCGTAATTTCGGGCTCGTCATCCGTACTCTCTGCCTGTTCGACGATATCCAGTTCGGAATTATTCGTAGCTGCCACTTCGTCGGCTTCGGCGCTTGCTTCGGCACGGGCGATCATATCCTCGTAATATGTTTCGGCATCGATATCGCCGTTAAGCAGTTGTCGGATCACATTGCGATATTCACGTTCTACAATCATATCGCGAGTGGTTTCCTCGGACAATTCCGTCGCGTCGTAACTTCTGAATAAAACGCTGTCGTGCGTTTCCACTTCTATGGATTCGGCTTCCGCTCTGGATTCTTCGTAAAAATCACTGTCGGTGTAAAAAGGCTTGTCCGACGGCGCGCGCGAATAATCTATATACGCAGAATTATCGGCTCTGTCTTCTTCCTCGGCTTCGTCTGCAACAAAATCTTCGGCATCGGAATATTCTTCTTCATCTTCGAGTTCGTCCGATACCTCGTCGTCGTACTCATCGTCGCCGACGTCTTTTGCGAAATAAGACGACTCATAATCTTCATCGTCATGATTACCGACCACTTCGACCGTTTCGTGCGACAATCTGTCGGCATAGCTGTATGCTTCGGTATTGCTCGTATTGCCGGTCGTATAACCGTTATAATAGGACTCATAAGCGGGGGAGCCGAATTCGGCCGCCGCGTTATCCGAATTCATGGTGCGTCTGATCTCGGCTTTTTCGGCTTCGGCAAGTACATCGGCATATGCCTGTTCGATCGTAAATTCTTCGACGGCGTTGCTTTCCGACGAAATTTCGTCGGCTTCGGCGACACGAACCTCATTTTCTTCGGTCTGAGTTTCGAGCTCCGCATCTTTTTCTTCCGATTGCGCTGGTACGGAATCGGCGGGGACGGCGACATAAAGAGTGTCCGCATCTATCACGTCGTCCGACGTCGAGATCAGCTTATCGATAACGCCGCGCGAAAATTTCCACTCATCCTTATTCTTAAGAAAAAGTTCTTTGCCCATTTCGGTCAAAGAATAATATGTACGGCGACCGCCAGCGGTTTCCGTACCCCAATATTTATATATAAACCCCTGCGACTCAAGTCGCTTCAAACAGCTGTAAAGAGTGGGCTGCTTCAGAATATATCTGCCGTCGCTCTTCTTTTCGATTTCGCCGAGAATATCGTATCCATAGCGATCGCCTTCGTGCAAAACGCTCAAAATAATGGTATCGATATGCCCGCGAATCAAGTCACTGTTGATAGTGTTTATCATACTTGGTATTATATCACACATAGCAATGGTCTGTCAATAAATAAATTATAGAATTGTGCATTTCGTCGATTGACTTTCCGACAAAAAACGCCTATAATTTACACATGGACTACGTTGTGGAATACTCAAAAAGGCAGACCGTATCGATAAAGATCACTAACGATACCGTAAAAGTATGCGCTCCGAAATATTACGAATCGGAGCAGGGCAAGTATAAAATCGACGAATTCGTGCAATCCAAGTCGGAGTGGATAAGACGCAAGCTCTGCGAGCAAAACGCGAATATCAGCGGGTTGCTTCCGGGAATACTGGATTTTTCCCGATTTTATCTGTACGGACATCCCATATGTCACGAATATACGGACAAAGCGCGACTGACGCTTGAGCGTCACAAAGTAATAATACCGAAGTCGATGACAGGCGATAAGGATAAACTGAAAAAGCATCTTAAACGTGTTTTGTCCGCGCGTGCCGAAACCGAACTTCAGGTAAAAACCGAAAACGCGGCAAACGTAATGAACGTACGATATGACGGATTCGGAATCACAAACGCAGGCGGAAAATGGGGAAGCTGTTCGGCGGAAAAATATATACAGTTGAACTGGCGCCTTATTCTGTTGCCGCGCCGACTGGCCGATTACGTCATCGTACACGAACTGTGCCACGCAGTATGTCTCAACCACTCGCGCGAGTTTTGGGAACTCGTAAAATCATATATGCCGGACTATGCGGAGCAAAAAGAATTGCTTAAAAAATATGCTTTTCTTATGGAATATCTGAGATAGGGCACTGTCTCGATATATCACATACTATTCGCAAAAGTCAGCTTTTACGAATAGTTGCCCGGGGACTTGACACACACGACAATATTTGATATAATTTGTTTATGGAAAACTATTTTCAGACACGCGACGAAATAAATCTGCACAAAATCGATTGTTTATTATCGGAATTGCCGGAATATGTCGGACAGTTCATAATAGGTATATCGTCCAGAACATCCGTATTGACGCGATTGAATTATACTCGCGACATCAAGGTCTTTTTGAACTATCTTTCCAAGTACAAATTTAATAGACCCGCCGATGAGATTACTCTGTCAGACATAGAACATCTGACTCCTTATGATATAGAACGGTATATCGATTATTTATCCATGTACCGCACAGAAAACAAAAAAAATTCATGCGGTGACAAAGCAAAAGAACGCAAACTCGCCGCGCTCAGATCGTTTTATAAATACTTGTTCAAAAAAGAGCTGATTCAGACGAATGTGACGCTTAAAGTCGATATGCCGAAGATTCATGACAAACCCATCATAAGATTGGAATCGGACGAAGTGGGACGACTGATAGGCATTGCATCCGACGGCAATACCCTGTCCGCCAGACAGCGCGCATCCAATGAAATTACGCGTGCGCGCGATCTCGCCATATTATATACATTTCTCGGCACAGGCATCCGCGTCAGCGAACTTGTCGGGCTGAACAAATCGGATATAGATTTCGAGAACGATTCGTTTACCGTAACACGCAAAGGCGGCAATAAAAGCATATTGTATCTTCCGGAAGAAACATCTGCGGCAATAAAAAATTATCTCGAATGGTTGGACGATCAGATGTCGGATTGCACCGAATTCGGCAGAAAACTCGCTCTTGCCGATCCCGATGTACTTTTTTATTCATTGCAGGCAAAGCGCATAGGCGTGCGCGCCGTAGAAAATTTGGTAAAAAAATACGCCGGCTATGCCGCGCCATTAAAAAAAATCACGCCGCATAAACTCAGAAGTACATACGCAACAAATTTATACCGCGCCACGGAAGACATTTATGTCGTTGCGGACGTACTCGGTCATTCGGATGTCAATACGACGAAGCGTCATTACGCGCAAATGAGCGAAGAAAACCGTCGTAAGGCCGCAAAAATAACAAAAATAGCCGATGCAAAGCATTTTGAAGAAGAAAATTAGAACATTTATTTGATTATTTTCGATATTTTATTGACCGAAGTTATTAAATTTTGTTATAATTACAAAAAGAAAACGGCTCGGAGAAATAAAATGAATGATAAAAAATTAAAACCGAACGGAACGACCATGCGCGTATACGATTACATAATCGCATACAGCGATAAGCACGGATTTCCGCCTTCCGTTCGCGAGATCGCGTCCACGATCAAACTCAAATCTACGTCTACGGTTTTTTATCATATATCGAAGCTCGAACAATCCGGACTGCTGAAACGAGATCCGTACAAAAACAGAGCAATCGAAATCGCGGGACGCGCGACTTCAACGCCGTTGTTGTCCGTTCCGATCGTCGGAAAGGTCGCTGCCGGCTCGCCCATTCTCGCGGTGGAAAATATTACCGATACAGTTGATCTGCCTGCCGATCTTTTCGGCGGTACTTCCCCGTTTCTTTTGAAAGTTCAGGGCGACAGCATGATCGATGCGGGCATTCTCGACGGAGATATGGTCGTTGTAGACAAGCGGGAAACGGCCGATAACGGCGAAATAGTCGTCGCTATGATCGAAGATGAAGCCACGGTAAAAAGGTTTTACAGAGAACAAGACAAAATAAGACTGCAACCCGAAAATAAGAATTACGAACCGATAATAGTCCGAGGAGATGTTTCTATCGTAGGCAAAGTTATCGGACTTATAAGAGATAAATTTTGATTTAAGACAAAAATAAAAGCGTAACCGTCCGAGTTACGCTTTTTTATGCTTTTTCAATGCGTTTACGCTTTTATTTTTTCCGATTTCAATCGCCGTACGGCTCTTCGTAAAATATCGCATCGGCATCATAGCGACCTACGGAGCAATCGTTTTCGTCGCCGAATCTCGCGGCGATTTCCGCAAAATCTTCCGCTTCCTTCCACTCGCCCGCAAGCTTATGCGCAAGTTCGTCGGACATACGATCGTCGAGAGCAACGCGTTTCGTTTCGTCATATACGATATGATCGCCGCTCTTTTCACGTATGAGATCGTCAACGTCGATTTTCAAGAATTCGTTACAACGCGCGGTAAGTAATTTTATCAGATCGTTTTCGTAAAAACTGAAATATTTGCCGTCCGGTCCGAAAATTATGTGATCCACAATCTGATTACCCGAATTCGACAATTCGATCATAATGCCGCACGTCGTCGAAAGATCGGTTGCGGAAGGCATCAAATTACCTCCGGGATGATTGTGAAGCAAAACAACTCTCGACGCGCCTTTGGCTCGAACGGCGGAAGATAATTTCGCGGTATCGAGCAGTGTGCTCGAAGCATTGCCCGAGCCTATACAGACCGAAGTAATCAGTTTGTCATGAATATCGAGCAATACTGCATGCACTTCTTCGTAACGCTTGTTTTCGAAAATCGAACGGTAGTAGTTGATGATCTTATACGCACTGTTGAGTTTCGTTCGTTGCTTAGAAAAATTACGGGAATATACGCTTACTACGGGTACTGCCTGCTTGATCATCATCGCGGCGTTTTCGGTCATATCTTTGACGGCAAGCAAATCCTCGAAAGAAGCATCGAAAACATTTTCGAAAGAACCGAATTCTTTTATGAGCCGATGCGCCAATCCGTTGGTATCCTTTCTCGGTACGGCGTTAAACAAAAACAATTCGAGGATCTCGTGCGGAGCGAAAGTTTGCAAATTCGGATCATGCAGAAAACGTTCTTTCATACGTTTGCGGTGACCTTCGTGCGGATTGTATTTCACATTTTTATCGTCGCACTTCTCGGAATGCTTTTTCGACGCATTGCTTTTGGCTTTGTTGATATAGCCGTCCAACAGGCTCATTTTCTGACTTGTCCCCTGCCGAGAATCTGATATTTATAACTCGTCATCTGCTCGAGTCCCATCGGTCCGCGCGCATGAAGTTTTTGTGTCGATATACCGATCTCCGCGCCGAAGCCGTATTCGAATCCGTCGGTAAATGCCGTGGATGCATTCACATAAACCGCGGCGCTGTCCACTTCACGCAAAAACTTTTCCGCGATCGCGTTGTCGGTTGTGATCACGGCGTCGCTGTGATGCGTTCCGTATTTGTTGATGTGCGCTATTGCCTCGTCCACACCGCTTACGACTTTGCAGGATATTTCATAACCGAGATACTCTTTGCCGTAGTCTTCGTCCGTAGCGGGAACGGCGTCGGGATATATCGCACACGTTTCTTCGCATCCGTGTATTTTTACGTTATTCTCCGTCATTGCTTTAAGGAGCGTCGGAAGCACCTGCGCTGCTATCTCGCGATCGACGAGCATACTTTCAAGCGCATTGCAAACGCTCGGACGACGAAGTTTGCCGTTTACAAGCACCGTTTCCGCCATACTAGGATCAGCGGTTTTTTCTACGTAAAGGTGACAGTTTCCCGCCCCCGTTTCAATGACAGGAACGGAAGAATTTTTCTTGACCGTACGTATCAACGCCGCCGAACCTCTCGGGATAAGGACGTCAACGTACTCGTCGCAGTGCATGAAATCGGCAGCCCCTTCGCGCGTAGTATCGGAAATAAGCTGAATAAACTCGGGATTGTAACCGGAGTCCTTCAATGCGGTTTTGATCACGTCTACTATGGCGGCGTTTGTGGTATACGCGTCTTTGCTTCCGCGTAAAACCGCCGCATTGCCGGTTTTGAGACAAAGCGCAATGACGTCGCATGTAACGTTCGGACGCGCTTCGTATATTATACCGACAACGCCGAGAGGAACGGCGACTTTCATTATCTGCAATCCGGCGTGATTGATCCAACTTCCGATCACCTTACCGATCGGATCGTCCAGTTCGACAAGTTTTTTTATGCCGTCGCAAATATCTTTGATACGCCCTTCGGACAGACTGAGTCTGTCTATAAGATGTGCTGGCAATTCTTTTCCTCTTTCCACATCTTTGGCGTTTGCGGCAAGAATCGCCGCGCTGTTCGACGAAAGAGCGTCCGAAATGACCCCGAGCATTTTATTCTTATCGTCTGTAGACAATAATGCGGGATATGCAACGTTATCTTTTGCAAGTCTGCAGGTTTCCTCTACGGTCATGATATTACTCCTCGTCGTATTCCGCATTGTGATAAACGTTCTGAACGTCATCGTTATCATCGAATGCGTCGAGCATTTTAAGCAACTTGTCTCTGTCTTCGGCTTCGAGCCTGACGGTGTTCTGAGGAATGCGGTCAAGCTCGGCGGAAGCGTAATCTATGCCTGCGGACGTCAGAGCGTCGCGCACGGTCACAAACTTGTCGACGGAAGTGGTGATCTCATAATATCCGTCGACTACGTCGAAATCGTCCGCGCCCGCATCGAGCGCAGTCATCATCATTTCGTCGTCGTCCATGCCCGCCTTTTTCTCGACTTCGATTACGCCGCAAGTTTCGAACATATAAGACACACAACCGGTAGTGCCGAGACTTCCGCCCGAACGGTCGAAAATGTGACGGACTTCGCCGCCTGTTCTGTTCTTGTTATCGGTCAGCGCTTCGACGATAATCGCAACGCCGTTCGTGCCGTATCCTTCATAAACTATGCTTTCGTAATTGATGTTCCCGAGTTCTCCGCTCGCCTTCTGAATGCTTCGTGTGATATTGTCTTTAGGCATATTGTTTGCCTTGGCCTTATCGATAACTGCGCGAAGCGCGGCGTTGGAATTGGGATCCGCGCCGCCGGCCTTTACCGCCACCGCGATCTCACGGCCTATTTTAGTGAATATCTTGCCTCTCGCGGCGTCCGCTTTTCCCTTTGCCTGCTGAATATTGTGCCATTTGGAATGTCCTGACATTGTTGTATACCTCTCGTTCTGTTATTTGTTATATTTCAGATTGTACATCATGATCGCGCCGCTTACGCCGGCGTTCAACGACTCGATATCGCCTTCCATCGGTATGCCGACAATAATATCGCATGACTGCCTGATCTCGTCGCTCATACCGTTCGCCTCGCTCCCGACAACGATGCATATCTTGTTTGCTTTTTCGACCGAAAACGTTTTGCCGAATAAATCTTCTCCGCCCATGTCCGCACCGATCACGGTATATCCCGACTTTTTCAAATCTTCCACATCGGTCTCAGCCGTCGTAATGTTCACTTTGACGATCGCAGACATAGTGCTTCTGACTGTTTTTCCGGAATACGGATCGGCGCAACCGCGCAAAATTATATCGTTATATCCCGCGGCGCACGCCGTACGAATCAATGTGCCGAGATTACCGGGATCGCGTATGCCGTCCAGGTATAATACATAATCGCACGAAATCCGTTTCGCCTGCGGTATATTCACGACGGCGAGAACGCCCTGCGACGTCTCCGTTTCGCACAATGTTTTGAACACGCGATCCGTCACGACGAGTTCATTCGCATACATGCCGATCTTATCTTCTCTGACGATCACCGAATCGATCAATCCGGGCGCATATGACATTATATCGCAAACTCCGCGCATTCCCTCGACAACAAACTTCCGCGATTCGTCGCGAAATTTTTTATCGGCAAGTTTCTTTACAAACTTTACGGTAGCGTTGTCCTTTGATGAAATAATCATACTATGTCTGATATATCAATATCGAAAATATGTCGAAATATTAAAAACAGAAGCCACAAAGTGCTTCCGTTTTTATTTTGTTTACTGTGCGGCTTTCGCTTTTTCCGCAAGTTTGGCGAAAGTAGCGGCATCCGTTACCGCAATATCGGCAAGCACTTTTCTGTTCAGATCGATACCCGAAACTTTGAGACCGTGCATAAATTTGCTGTACGACATACCGTTCAAACGAGCGGCTGCGTTGATACGGGCGATCCAAAGCTTACGAAAATCTCTTTTCTTGCGGCGACGACCGATAAACGCGTACATCTGCGATTTCATGACCGCTTCGCGAGCAATTCTGTACGAGCGTGACTTAGAGCCGAAATAGCCCTTGGAAAGTCTCATTATCTTTCTGCGCTTTTTCAATGCGTTTACACTTCTCTTGATTCTCATATACGATTACCTCCTGCCCTGAAGCATAACTTTTACCGTCTTGGATTCTTCCGCCGAAGCAAGATAAGTTCCCTGGCGAAGTCTCATTTTTCTCTTACTGTCTTTTTTGGTCAGAATATGATTCTTATTCTGAAAATTGCGTTTTACTTTGCCGGATTTGCTGACGCGAAAACGCTTCTTCGCGCCGCTGTGGCTTTTCATTTTAGGCATGATGTATGTCCTCCGTAACTTATTTTTTTGGTGCCAATATCATCAATATGTTGCGTCCCTCGGCAAGAGGAGATTTTTCGATCACGCACACATCTTCGATCAAACTGTAAAACTTCTGCATTACCTCGATGCCCAATTTCGCATGCGCCTGCTGACGTCCTTTCATGCGAATAGACACTTCGACTTTATTTCCGCCTACGACAAACTTTCCTGCGGCACGAGCCTTCGTTTCGAGGTCGTGCTGATCTATCGTCATTGACAGCCAGATCTTTTTCGTCTCGTTAAGCTTCTGATTTTTTTTCGCTTCTTTGTCCTTCTTCGACTTCTCGAACTTGTACTTACTGTAATCCATCAACTTGCACACGGGCGGGTTCGCCTGAGGGCTGATCTTTACGAGGTCGAGATTCTTTTCGTCCGCAATTCTGTTTGCGGCGTCCGAACTCATGATACCGAGCTGTTCGCCGTCCTCGCCGATAAGGCGCACTTCGCGGTCACGGATCCTGCGATTGATTTCGACTTCAGGTTGCTTAATGATAGTCGTATCCTCCATAAAAAATAATGAGCGCGAAACCAGATTTCACGCTCATATAAATTACTTTATATAACAATAGGCGTTACCGCTCTCGGGAACGAACCCGAGCGGTGAGATAAAATCTACTTTCAACACGAATATTATATGTCAACAGCTACGTATTTGTCAACCGATTTCGATAAGTTTTCCTCAGTTTTCCAAAGAAAATGTTTCGATTTCTTTCTTGACCCTGTCAAAGAACTGTTCAAAGCTCATCTGTCCGAGATCGCCGGCTTTTCTCGCGCGCACCGATACGACTCCGGATTCGGCTTCCTTATCGCCTATGATGAGCATATAAGGAATTTTTTCGAGCTGCGCTTCTCTGATCTTGAAACCTATTTTCTCGTTACGTATATCCGCTTCCGCGCGAATACCGAGCTTTTTCAGTTTATCCGCAGTCTCCACAGCTTTGGCAGACGTTCTGTCCGTGAGCGCCATGACTTTTGCCTGAACAGGCGCGACCCAAAGCGGGAATGCCCCGGCGTACTTTTCTATAAGCATGGCAAGAGTGCGTTCATAGCTGCCTATCGACGAACGGTGTATTATCATGGGACGCTTTTTCGCGCCGTTCTCGTCGATATAGGTCATATCGAAACGTTCGGCGAGACCGAAGTCTATCTGTATGGTAATAATCGTATCCTCTTTCCCCCACACATTGCGCGCCTGAAGATCGAGCTTGGGGCCGTAAAAAGCCGCCTCGCCGTCCGCTTCGACGTAATCAAGCCCGAGGTCGTCGAGAATGCGCTTCATAAGCGCCTGAGTATCGTTCCATCCCTGAGGATTGTTGATATACTTCGATTTCTTTTTGGGATCCCACTTAGAGAAACGATACGATATCTCGCCCCGAATGCCGAGACAATCTTCGATATACAATATCAGATCCAATACGTTTTTGAATTCGCTTTCCACCTGCTCCGGAGTACACATGATATGCGCATCGGAAAGCGTAAACTGACGCACGCGAGTAAGCCCGTGCATTTCGCCGCTGTTTTCGTTTCTGAAAAGCGTAGACGTTTCGGTGTAACGGCAAGGCAGGTCGCGATAACTCTTTATACCGTTCTTATAAATAAGATACTGGAACGGGCACGTCATGGGACGAAGCGCCATGACTTCGTCATCCATAGCTTCGTCGCCGAGCACAAACATACCGTCCTTATAGTGATCCCAATGCCCCGAAACCTTATAAAGATCGCTCTTTGCCATAAGCGGAGTCTTTGTAGGCATATAGCCGCGGCGTTCTTCCTCGTCTTCCACGAAACGCTGAAGTATCTGCATGATCTTCGCGCCCTTAGGCATGAAAAGCGGCAACCCCTGTCCTACCAACTCGTCCGTCATGAATATTCCGAGTTCCCGACCGATCTTATTATGATCTCTTTTTTTCGCTTCTTCGAGCGCTTCGAGATATTCGGTAAGTTCGGACTTCTTGTCAAAAGCCGTTCCGTAAATACGGGTGAGCATTTTATTCTTTTCGTCGCCCTTCCAGTACGCGCCCGTTATCTGCGTCAGCTTGAAACATTTGACCTTGCCCGTGCTGACGAGATGAGGTCCCGCGCAAAGGTCGACGAAATTCCCCTGAGAATACATAGAAATCTCCGAGCCGCGAGGAAGATCCTCTATAAGCTGAAGTTTATATATCTCGTCGAAACCGCGCATCTTTGTTACCGCCTGTTTGCGGCTGACGACGGAACGAACTATGGGAAAATCGGCCTTTACGATCGACTCCATTTCCTTTTCGATCTTCGCAAGATCGTCGATCGTAATCGGAGAAGGCAAATCGAAATCATAATAAAATCCCGTTTTTATCGCCGGACCGATAGCAAGTTTTGCTTCGGGATAAAGATTTTTTACCGCTTGCGCGAGTATATGCGAGCAAGTATGCCTATAAGCGGTTTTGCCCTCTTCGTCCTTAAACGTAAGGATCTCCAAAGTACAGTCGCAATCGAGCGCAGAGGTGAGATCGACAAGTTTGTCGTTCACTCTCGCAATCAACGCGACGCGCGCAAGCCCCTCGCTGATCTGTTTTGCGACGTCAAGTACAGTCGTCCCCTGTTCCGTTTCGATAACAGAACCGTCTTTAAGCGTAATTTTAATCATATCGTCCTCCGATAATATTACTGAAACACAAATTGATTCACATACCCGAAAAAAAGTCCCCGAACTTAATGTTCAAGGACGATCTGTCAAACCGTGGTTCCACCCTTATTCACCGCAAAGTACGCGGCCTGGTTTATCGGATATGCTTCCGCAAGCTTTCGCATTCGGTGGTTTCGTTTCGGTTATACGCGCGTTTCTTTCAGCCGCGAAAACGCTCTCTTATTCGTATAATTATCCGATCCTACTTGTCCGAACACATCGAAAATTCAATTTTGTTGTTTTATAATACCGCAATACTTCCGCAAAGTCAAGCGTTTTTTGCGTATGTACGACAATAATTATTTACAGCTCGCAGAAACCTAATCGTTAATATACTTTTCCGCAAACAAGCTGATAAGTTCCGACGCACTCAATGTATAATTATTGTAAACTTCATACCCGAAAAAATCATTGAGTTTTTCGAGAGTGTGAGTATTTTCGCACTTGGCGATAACCGTTCTTATAGAACGTTCTACGGATGCGGAACTTTTGCCCGTCTGTCCTCCGACATACGCATATGCCGAGCAAGCCGAGGTATACGAATTACCGCAATCGACGACATATATAACCGAACATATCAAATTGTAATATCCGACTACATTCGGATAAACGCCCATTCCCAACAGACAACGTCCGAGTTCGTGTCTGATTTTGTTTTCTTTCTCTTCAGTCATTTTGCTCTCCTTCTGTACAACAACATGCAAATTTATAATCTCATGCGCACATAAAATTTACGTATAAGCATATTACCATAATTTTCCGGGAGAGTCAACAATTTGTTAAAAAATTTTTCAAAACGATAATTTTCGTTAAAAATCTACATTATTCGACACTTTTCTTCAATTCAACAAGCGTAACGCCGTTATCGCCCTCTCCGTATCTGCCGTATCTGAAAGACTTTACGGCGGGATGCGAGCGAAGATAAGATTGAATGCCTTTGCCGAGCGCTCCAGTGCCTTTGCCGTGAACTATCCTGAGCGAAGACATATTCACGCGTCCCGCATTATCGAGAAGAGGCTCGATTTCGTCCCATGCGTCGGCAACGGTCATTCCGATAACATTGATTTCGCTTTCCAGCGGTTTAATCTCGGTCGGCGCAGAAGGTTTGTAAACGGAAGTATTACTTTTTCGCGCAAACTCTATCGGTCTCGCGAGATCGGACAAAGACACGGTAATGGATTTGCCGGCACAATCCACTTCCGCCTGTTTCTTCTCTTTCTTTATTTTCGTTATTTTACCCTCGAGACCGAACGAACGTATCACGACTTTTGCCCCGACGACAACATCTCTCGCGGAAGGTTCCTCGTAAAGCACGCTGGAAAACTCTTCGCCGTTCGAATACGAAAGCGCTTCGAGACGCTTGTAATCTTTTTTCGCCTTGAGCAATGCGCGTTCGTCGGCTTCTTTCAATTCCCGTTTGATTTCCTCGAGGATCTCATTCGCCTTTTCGGCGGTCCGCATAACAAGTTTTTTGGTCTCCGCTTTCGCATTGGCGTTTATGCGGTTGAGCGATTCCGCGATTTTTCGTTCGTCCGCAGAGATCTTTTCGAGCTTCGACTCCGCGGCAAGTCTCGCTTCTTCGGCAGCCGCAAGTTCGCTGTCTGCCTTTGACTTGACCATAAACGCCTGCTTGAGAATATACTCGTAATTGTCGGCTTTATCACCGCCGAGCACATTCTTTGCCGTATCCGTTATCTGCTTGGACAAACCGAGCGCGATCGCCGTTTCCACCGCATTGCTCGTGCCCGGATACCCCATAAGTATTTTATATGTCGGCTTGAGTGTGACCGCGTCGAACTGCATTCCGGCATTCAGTATCTTTTGGCTTGACATTGCGTATTCTTTAAGCTGCGGATAGTGCGTCGTAATTATGGCTTTCGCATTCGTAACGGCAATATATTCCATTACGCCGACTGCGATCGCAGCCCCTTCGTCGGGCGCGGTACAGCTTCCTATTTCGTCAAGAAGTATAAGGCTTTCGTTCGTAAAGGATTCCGTGATCTCTTTGAGATTTTTTATATGCGACGAGAAAGTCGATAAGTTCATACTTATATCCTGATCGTCGCCGATATCGCAAAATATCCTATCAAACACAGCCATTACGCTGCCTTCGGCGCACGGTACCGGCAATCCTACCGCAAGCATATACGAAAAAAGCCCGACGGTCTTGAGCGACACGGTTTTTCCGCCGGTATTCGGTCCGGATATAAGCAAAATATTTTTTCCGTCGTCACCGAGCGAAATGTCTATCGGAACGACGCGCGAAGAATCTATCAACGGATGTCTCGCCCGCACAAGTTTTACTTCACCCGCGAAATTCAGTTTGGGAACGATACCGTCCACAGACACCGCATAACCCGCAAGCGCGAATACAGTATCGAGAAAAGTCAAACGCTCGAGCGCATCGGTAAGATTGTCCGCCTGCTCCGCAACGCGCGAAGAAAATACCTGCAATATGCGCTCGATTTCCCGTTGCTCGTCCCCTTCGAGACGAACTATATCGTTGTTCATCGACACGACGTCGAACGGTTCGATATAGACCGTCGATCCCGTAGCGGACTGATCGTGCAACAATCCCGGAACGCTCTGCCTGCATTCGCTTTTTACGGGTAACACATACCTTCCCGCGCGCATTGTATAAAAGTTATCCTGCAGATATTTGGAATAAGTATTGCTTTTCGTAAACGACGTAAGCCGTTCGATAAGTTTCGTTTTCATGCGACGAAGGCGGTTGCGAATATCCTTAAGCGTATCCGACGCAGTATCTCCGATCTCCGTATCCGAAATTATATCACGGCGAATATCGTTCTCGAGCGCTTTGTCGGCGAATATCCGAAACGCAATATCCTTGATTTTATCCACGGCTTCGGGAAAAGGCTCGAGAGAAGATTTCGCCAAACGCGCGCTTCTCAGTACGCTCGCCGCAGCAAGAAGTTCCGACGGAGCGAGAGTCGCGCCCGCGCGCGTTTTTTCGAGTATCTCGGATATATCATCAAATGCGTCTATGCCGCCGTAACGGTATTCAGTCAATAACATAACCGCCTGTTTCGTATACCCGAGAGACGAAACAACCTCATCGAAATCGGACGACGGAACCAGACCTTTTACTCTGTTTCGTCCGCATGCAGACACGGCATAAGACGCGACGCGCGACAATACCGCATCGAGCTCCAATGTTTTTATAGGATCGTTCATTTATTACTTTACCCCTTTCCCGTAACGTCCGTACGTGTCCGTCTTTTCATTAAACATAACAGAATACGGATCGTCAGCGATTTTTTTTGCAGCGCGAGGATCGAGACCTCGAACGTCTATCAATATTCTTCCGTCGTGCGATGCCGTCAGTTTCGGAAGCAGATTCTGTATTTTTGAATTCAACAATTCGAAATAGCAATAAGAGATTTTCTTTCGTCTCAAACCGAATACATTGCCGTTTTCATCTGTCAAAGTCAATTCCCCGCAAGCCGAACAATTATCGCAACGATATCCCATTTGCCTTTTGGGGCAATGCGTCAGGTTCATGAGCGGCACTCTGCCGTATGCGTATATAACCGCATTGTTTTCGACTTTCGCCGCCTCGGGCGACATGATTTTCGGATAATCGAGTCCGTTTGATATGGAATTCATGCCCGCGCCGAGCAGAATTTTTTTCTTACGGCACATTTCCAGCGCATATATATTGTTTGCGACATATCCGTCGACTATATCCGCATCGACAATAGCATTCAAAATATCGACGTCCGCACCGCGTGCTTCGATCGGCATATCGAGCAACACCGGCTTGTTTACACGGCTTACAAACTCATCTATATTTTTACGCGAGTACACGGACGGAGAAAATATGATATGATCCGCATTCGCACACGCACCGATGCAATTCTCATCCGCAAAAACAATCTTGCATACTGGGTCAAGCGAATACGGAAATGATACTATGTCAGACATAGTACATGTATTTTTTCTCGATATTTTCGATATTTTGTTGTGATTTTTCGAATTTCCAGCTTCAAGCCTTTTTTGAGATATATTATTCGCCAATGTTGCGCTCTTCGTCATATGCAAATCGTCGCCGATCCGCACATCGCCGCGGCAAATTATTTTATTCCCGTCGCATACGGCGTTACCGACTTCCTTTCCGTTTCGAAGTATCTTATAGCCGTCGCCGCGAATCGCCTTATAGCCCCCTCCGATAAAAACAGTGTTCCCTCTTTTTCCGATTATTTTTCCGCACCTATGTCCGATATGGTTCTGCTGTAACGGATATATTATATCCGGCTTATCCTCAGCTATATATGCTTTTGAAAAATTCCCGCGATTAAACACAGTTTCGAGCGCAGGCATATCTTTGCTCGGATCGGATTTTTCGGTTACGGCTCGCTTGTATACATCACTGACCGTACCGACATATTCGGGACTTTTCAGGCGTCCCTCGATCTTCAGCGAATCGACGCCGAGTTTTTTCAATTTATCCGTTTCAGACAGCAAACAAATATCTTTTGCGGACAGCATATAGCCCGTTTTATTTTTCCGTCCGTCGGAAAGCGTATATTTTTTTCGACACAGTTGCAGACATTTACCGCGATTGCCGCTATACCCCGACACCATAGCCGAAAAATAGCAATTACCCGAAAACGATACACAATGCGCGCCGTGAACAAACAGTTCGGTTTCCACCGAAGTATTTTTTTCGATCGCTTCGATATCCCGCAAAAGCGTTTCGCGCGAAAGAACTATCCTGTCAAAACCGAGTTTTTCAGCCATGATCGCACCCGGAAGATTATGCACTCCCATCTGTGTGCTTGTATGAAACGACATATCCGGATACAATACGGAGAGTTTCAGATACAAGCCGAGATCCTGCACCAAAACAGCGTCCACGCCCGCAGAATTCGCTTGTTTCACGACCTCGATCGCCGCATCGTATTCAAACGTCTTTACGAGGGTATTGAGCGTCAGATAGACTCTCACGCCCCTTTCATGACAATAAGAAACAGCAAGGCGAAGCTGTTCTTCCGAAAAGTTATCCGCCTTGCTGCGCGCATTGAATTCTTTTGCACCGAGATATACCGCGTCCGCGCCGCAAGCGACGGCGCACTCGAGCGCTTCCATATTCCCGGCAGGAGCGAGAATTTCCATTATCTGAGTCGAGCGCCGAACTCGGATTTGAGACAGTCGATAGACGCTACCATCATTTTCTGAATGTCCGACTCTGCGAGTGTCTTCTCAACCGACCTGAACTTCAGCGAGAACGCAATACTCTTGTACCCGATTTCGATCTGCTCGCCTTTATAGACATCAAACAACTCGACGCTTTCCAAATCCGAACCGCATGCCGATTTGATCGCTTTTATCATATCACCGACAAAGCAGTCGTCGGCTACAATAACGGCAAGATCCCTGTTTACGCACGGAAACTTGGAAATAGCGGAATATTTTACGTCAGCTTTCTCGATATCGAGCAGCGCCTCCGCATCCACCTCCGCGACATATATTTTTCCCGACAATCCGTACTTTTCGCAAACGGTGGGATGCACTTCCCCGAAAGAACCGACAAACAGATCTTCGACGAAAACGTCCGCAGAAACGCCGGGATGAAGATAAGGCTGTTTGCTGTACTCGATGCGATAATTCGCTTTGAAATATTCCAACACCGAAGATACGGCGTCTTTCATCGAGTAGAAATCCTCTCCGCTTCCGTCAAATCCGATCGACAGAGTATGCTTTTCCGTCGGAAGTTTTCCGTCCCCGTTCGGAATATATACCCGACCGAGTTCAAACAATCTGAAGTTTTCATTGCCTCTCGACTTGTTTAATGCGATCGTCATAAGCATGTTATGCGTCAACTGCGTTCTCATTACCGCAGTATCTTCGTTAAGCGGATTTTTCAGTCTGATCACATTTCTGCGCGCGTCGTCCGCAGGCAATTGCAACAAGTCGCCGCAGTTCTCGTTCACAAACGAATAAGTCATGATCTCGTATGCGCCGAGTCCGCACAAAATATCCTTAACATCCGCAATGCGCTTATCGCGTACAGACAGTCCGCCCATCGTACATGCCGCAGATTTAAGGAATGTCGGCTTGATATTGTCATAACCGTAATACCTGA
>CAJUKR010000025.1 GCA_910587025.1 uncultured Christensenellaceae bacterium | reverse complement strand
ATGATAAAGAAGATGGACGAGATAAGCGGCGAAGACCTTTCGGCGCGGCTCGATCCCGTGGACGCTCAGGACGAGCTCATGCTTCTGACCGACCGCATAAATTCCATGCTCGACGACATAGAGGATTCGTTCAAGCGTCAGCGCAATTTCGTTTCCGACGCGAGTCACGAACTTCGCACGCCCATATCCGTAGTGCAGGGATATTCCGACCTTCTTTCCAGGTGGGGGAAAGACGACCCCGCCGTGCTCGACGAATCCATACAGGCGATTCGCGCCGAAGCCGCGAATATGAAAACGATTGTCGAACAGTTGTTGTATCTCGCGAAGCTCGGCTCGTTCAAGCCGCATTCGCGCGAATTCAATCTTTCCGAAGCGATAACGGACATCGTGGAAGGTTATGACGTTGCGGCGGTAAAGAAGACGATCACGCTGGATTGTCCTCCGTCGGTGCCCGTAGTCGCCGACCGTTCGCTTACCGTCGAACTTGTAAGAATTATCACGGACAACGCGATCAAGTATACCAACGACGGCGGTTCGGTACACGTCGGCGTCAAGCCGCTCGAGGGCGGCGGTGCGTCCGTAATCGTAGTCGACGACGGCATAGGGATCTCCGCCGAGGATTTGCCGCATATTTTCGACAGGTTCTACCGTTGCGACAAAGTGCGCGGAAGGTCGGGTTCGACGGGGCTCGGGCTTGCCATCGCAAAGAGTATTACGGATATGATGGGCGGCAGTATAGACGTCAGGAGCGCGCCGAAAATGGGCAGCACGTTCACGATAACGTTCCCGTCGCCGAAAAAAGACTGATATTGCGGATATAAATTCGCAATCGTCTTACTCGACCGAAAATTTTCCTCGATTTTACAAAAAACTTGTCCGAACCGCTTGACAAAAGCCTTTTGATATGCTATTATGCTATACTATAAAGGATAGACTGATAAATTTGCCCTTTTCGGTTTTATGTTAGCATGAAAGAGCAATTTCGGGCGGTAAAAAACGACCGCGTTGGTGTCGGACATTGCTGAAAAAGACCGAAAAGCAAATTTGATTATTTTGGATTTCCCGAGGGACGCTTGAAAAAACGCGCCCCATGGGTTATTTTTGTTTTAGTGTCCGATTTCGCTATCTTTATTATATAATTCAGAGAAAATATATCTTGGCGCCGCCGCCGTGGGAGCGTTCCCCGAATGCGCGGCGCGAAAAGGAGTAATATGGCCGAAAGACGCATCCGTACTGTAAAATACGGTAACACCGAACGCCGCAGTTTTGCGCAGGTCGACGAAGTAATCGACATGCCCAATCTTATCGAAGTGCAGAAGAAGTCGTACCGCGACTTCCTCGAAACGGGCATCGGCGAAGTTTTCAAGGACTTCTCGCCGATAACCGACTTCTCGGGTAGAATCGAACTTCATTTCCTCGAGCATCACATCGAAGACAAGCCCAAGTACACGGAGAAGGAATGTAAAGACCGCGACGCAACCTATGCGACGCCTCTGAAAGTCAAGGTCCGCCTTGTTTATAAGGAAAGCGGACAGATGACCGAGCAGGAAGTTTTCATGGGCGATCTTCCCAAGATGACGCCGAACGGTTCGTTCATCATCAACGGCGCCGAGCGCGTTATCGTATCGCAGCTCGTACGCAGCCCCGGAGTTTATTTCTCGGACGAAACGAAGGATCAGAAAACGGGTAAGATCTATTATACCGCTCAGTCCATTCCTTCGCGCGGCGCATGGCTCGAGTACGAAATGGAGCCCGCGGGCACGCTCGCCGTTCACGTCGACCGTCAGAGAAAAGTTCCGATCACGACTCTTATCCGTGCGATTTCCGCGGTGACGACGGGTGATTTCGGTACGGACGAGCAGATCAACGCGATCTTCCATAACGAGCCTATCATCGCTCTGACATGCGAAAAAGACACCGCGCACACGAACGACGAGGGACTTTTGGAGCTTAACAAAAAACTCCGTCCCGGCGAGATACCCAACCTCGATTCCATACATTCTTACGTTAAGTCGTTGTTCTTCGACAGAAGAAAGTACGATCTTACGCGCGTGGGAAGATATAAGCTCAACAAGAAGCTTTCGCTTGCGAGCCGCATCTGCGGTCTTGTCGCGGCGCACGACGTCGTGGACGGCGACGGCATACTTTACGTTCCCGCGGGAGGCGTGATCGAAGAGGACGTTGCGTTCCGCATTCAGAACGCCGGCATCAACGAGGTCGCAGTCGAAGTCGCCGGAAGGGAAGAGCCGTTCTACGTCATGGGTAACGGTCACGTCGATCTTTCCGGTTACGTAAACGGCGATCCGAGAGAACTCGGCATAACAGAGTACGTTTCGTACGGCGTTCTCAAAGAACTTATCGATCAGGCAAACGGCGATGAGATCATGCTCGCGAATCTTTGCCGCGAACATTCCGATCTTCTTGCCGAGAAGCATATAACCGTCGACGACATACTTGCCACCGTAAACTACATCATCGGACTTCATTACGGCATCGGATATACCGATAATATCGACCACCTCGGCAACCGCCGCGTGCGCAGCGTGGGCGAGTTGCTTCAGAACCAGTTCCGCGTCGGTATCGCGCGTTTGGAGAGAGTGGTACGCGAAAGAATGCAGATCCAGTCGGATGCGGAACTTACGCCGCAGACGCTTATAAATATCCGTCCCGTGACGGCGGCGCTCAAGGAGTTCTTCGGTTCTTCGCAGTTGTCGCAGTTCATGGACGAAACGAACCCGATCTCCGAGCTGACGCATAAGCGCAAGCTGTCCGCGCTCGGTCCGGGCGGTCTGAACCGCGAACGCGCTACGTTCGACGTCCGCGACGTACATTATACGCATTACGGCAGAATGTGCCCGATAGAGACGCCCGAAGGACAGAACATCGGTCTTATCTCGTCGCTCTCCGGCTATTCGGTCATCAACGAATACGGTTTCATCGAAGCGCCTTACCGCAAAGTTGAAAAGAAATACGACGCGGAAGGCAACGTGATCGGCGGCAGAGTAACCGACGAAGTCGAGTATCTTGCGGCCGATCGCGAGGACAGATACATCGTCGCTCAGGCGAAAGAGCCGCTCGGTCCGGACGGCTGGTTCGAAAAACAGCGTGTGCTTGCGCGTTACCGCGACGATATACGCGAGTTCAACAGGGAAGAGATCGACTATGTCGACGTTTCGCCCCGTCAGCTCGTTTCGGTCGCAACATCGCTTATCCCGTTCCTCGAGAACGACGATACCAACCGCGCGCTCATGGGCTCGAACATGCAGCGACAGGCTGTTCCGCTCTTAAAGCCCGAAGCCCCTATGATCGGTACGGGTATCGAGCATAAGATCGCTTACGACTCCGGCGTTATGGTAATCGCGGAACAGGGCGGCGTTGTTTCGTACGTCGATTCCGATACCGTGCGCGTGCGTCAGGACGACGGCAACGTCGGAACGTACAAGTTCAAGAAGTTCGAAGGCTCCAACCAGGGTACCTGTATCAATCAGAAGCCCATAGTGGCTAAGGGTCAGAGAGTGGAGAAGGGCGACGTGCTTGCCGACGGTCATTCGACCGAGAACGGCGAGCTTGCGCTCGGACGGAACATTCTCGTCGGCTTCATGACGTGGGAAGGTTATAACTACGAGGATGCTATCCTCATTTCCGAAAGAATAGTCAAAGACGACGTATTTACGTCCATTCATATTTCCGAATACGAAATGGAAGCCCGCGACACCAAGCTCGGCGAGGAAGAGATCACGCGCGACATACCCAACGTCGGCGAAGACGCGCTCAAGAACCTCGACGAGAACGGTATCGTTTATGTCGGCGCTGAAGTTACGAGCGGCGATATCCTCGTCGGCAAGGTAACGCCTAAGGGTGAAACCGATCTTACTCCCGAAGAACGTCTTATGCGCGCCATATTCGGCGAGAAATCTCACGAAGTACGCGATACGTCGCTCAAAGTTCCTCACGGCGAAGGCGGTATTGTCGTCGACGTCAAAGTGTTCACGAGAGCGAACAAAGACGAGATGAGCCCGGGCGTAAACAAGGTCGTACGCGTATACATCGCGCAGAAGCGTAAGATAGGCGTGGGCGACAAGATGGCGGGACGTCACGGTAACAAGGGCGTTATTTCGAGAGTGCTTCCCGAAGAGGACATGCCTTTCATGGCGGACGGCACGCGTCTTCAGATCGTGCTTAACCCGCTCGGCGTGCCTTCGCGTATGAACATCGGTCAGGTGCTCGAAGTGCATCTCGGTCTGGTGGCGAAAGCTCTTGGCTGGAAAGTCGCGACGCCGGTATTCGACTCCGCGCTCGAGAGCGATATCGAAAAATTGCTCAGCGAAAACGGATACGTCAATTCCGAGGGCAACGTCGACGGAAAAATCCAGATGTACGACGGACGCACGGGCGAACCGTTCGAGAACCGCACGACAGTCGGATATATGTACATGCTCAAGCTCATTCACCTTGTCGACGACAAAATGCACGCGCGTTCGATAGGACCTTACGCGCTCGTCACGCAGCAGCCGCTCGGCGGTAAAGCCCAGTTCGGCGGACAGCGTTTCGGAGAGATGGAGGTCTGGGCGTTGTACGCTTACGGCGCGGCGAATATCCTGCAGGAGATCATGACCGTCAAGTCGGACGATATCGTGGGCAGAGTAAAGACGTACGAGTCCATCGTCAAAGGCGTCAACGTTTCCGAACCCGGCGTGCCCGAGTCGTTCAAAGTCCTTATAAAAGAACTTCAGTCGCTCGGTCTCGACATCAAGATACTCAACGAGGATCAGAAAGAAATTTCCATTAAAGATATTACGGAAGACGAGGACGAATCGTTCGAAGTTCCGACCAAGAAGACCAAACACTTCGAGAACGGTAAACTCGTACTCGAGGAAGAGATCGATCTCGACGCGTTCGCGGATATCAAACTCGACGACGAAGAGGACGACGAACTGCTCGACGACGAGGAGGACGACGAAAGCGATCTTCCCGAATTCGATACGAATTCGCTGTTCGAGGACGAGGACGAAGCTCCGTTCGAGGATAAGTTTGCCGATCGCGCGCTCGATGACGACGATCTTTCCGATCTTGACGAATTACTCGTCGGAGATACCGATAACAAGGAGGGCAAGTAACAATGTTCGAACTTAACAGTTGCGATTCGCTCGAAATTGCCATAGCCGGACCGAATAAAATCCGCGAATGGTCGCACGGCGAGGTCACCAAGCCCGAAACCATCAACTACAGAACTCAGAAGCCCGAACGCGACGGTCTTTATTGCGAACGCATTTTCGGACCGTACAGGGATTACGAATGCCATTGCGGCAAGTATAAGCGTATCCGTTATAAGGGTATCGTCTGCGATAAGTGCGGCGTCGAAGTCACGAAATCCAAAGTGCGCCGCGAAAGAATGGGTCACATCGAGCTTGCCGCTCCCGTGACGCATATATGGTATTTCAAAGGCGTGCCCGGAAGAATAGGACTTATGCTCGACATGACGCCCAAAGCGCTCGAGCAGGTCGTATATTTCGTCAACTTCATAGTTACCGATCCCGGCGACACTCCGCTTGAATATAAGCAGATACTTACCGACGCTCAGCTCACCGAAGCGCAGGAGCAGTACGGTGAAAAAGCGTTCAAGGTGGGAATGGGCGCGGAAGCTGTCAAAAAACTTCTTTCGGACATCAACGTCGAAGAAGAGTACAAAAAAATGAAAGAGATCGTGGACAACTCCACGGGTCAGAAGAAGCTCAAAGCGATCAAGCGTCTCGACATACTCGATTCGTTCCGCCGCAGCGGCAACGATCCGACATGGATGGTCATGGACGTTCTTCCCGTTATTCCGCCCGATCTCCGTCCCATGGTACAGCTCGACGGCGGCAGATTCGCAGTCAGCGACCTCAACGACCTTTACCGTCGCGTAATCAACCGTAATAACCGTCTTAAGAAACTTATGGAGCTCAGCGCGCCGGACATCATCGTCCGCAACGAAAAGCGTATGCTTCAGGAGGCAGTCGACGCGCTTATCGACAACGGCAGACGCGGTAAAGCGGTTTCGGGCGCGGGCAACAGGGAACTCAAGAGTTTGTCCGGACTTCTCCGCGGCAAGCAGGGTCGTTTCCGTCAGAACCTCCTCGGCAAGCGCGTGGACTATTCCGGTCGTTCGGTTATCGTCGTAGGTCCCGAACTCAAGATGTACCAGTGCGGTCTTCCCAAAGAAATGGCGCTCGAACTTTTCCGTCCGTTTGTAATGGAACAGCTCGTAAAAGAGGGCAAGGCTCACAATATAAAGAGCGCGAAGCGCGTCGTAGACCGCGCGGATAAGAGCGTATGGGGAGTACTCGAAAAAGTCATCAAGGATCACCCCGTGCTTCTCAACCGTGCGCCGACGCTTCACCGTCTCGGTATACAGGCGTTCGAGCCCGTGCTCGTAGAAGGCAGAGCAATCAAACTTCATCCGCTTGCGTGCGGCGCGTTCAACGCCGACTTCGACGGCGACCAGATGGCTGTTCACGTGCCTCTTTCCCTCGAAGCTCAGGCGGAAGCGAGATTCCTCATGCTTGCGTCCAACAATATCCTCAAGCTTTCGGACGGACGTCCCGTCTGCACGCCTTCGCAGGATATGGTCATGGGCGTGTACTATCTGACGATCGAGCGTCCGGGCGCAAAGGGCGAATTCAAAGTATTCGCGGATACCGACGAGGCGAAAATGGCTTATCAGAACGGCGAGATCGAGCTTCAGTCGCGCATCAAAGTGCGTCTGTTCCGCGAGATCGACGGCGAAATGAAACATAAGCTCATCGATACGACGGTAGGAAAGATCATCTTCAACGAGGCCATTCCTCAGGATCTCGGATTTACTTCCCGCGAGACCGAAGACGATATGTTCAAGCTCGAGATCGACCGCGTGGTCGACAAGGGCGTGCTCGGCGATATAGTGGACGTTACGTTCAAGCGCAAGGGCGCGACCGAAACGAGCAAGGTGCTCGACAATATCAAAGCGCTCGGTTATAAATATTCGACGATCGGCGCGATCACCACTTCGGTATTCGATATGCACATTCCGCCCGAGAAGAAAGCGCTCATCGCGGAAGGCGACGCAAAGGTTATCGAGATCGAAGACCTGTTCAACGAAGGTTTCCTCACCGACGACGAAAGATATTCCAAAGTCATCGCCGTATGGAAGGACATAAACAAGAGAATGTCCGACGTGCTCAAAAAGAGCTTTACGACGTTCAACCCCATCGCAATGATGGCGAACTCCGGCGCCCGCGGCTCCATCACGCAGATGATACAGCTTGCAGGCTGGCGCGGACCCATGGTCAACCCGCAGGGTAAAACTCTGGAAGTTCCCGTCAAGAGCAACTTCCGTGAGGGACTGTCCGTTCTCGAGTATTTCATCGCGAGCCACGGCGGACGTAAAGGTCTTGCCGATACCGCGCTCAAGACCGCGGACTCGGGTTATCTGACCAGACGACTCGTAGACGTCGCGCAGGACGTCATCGTCATGGAAGACGATTGCTGCGAGGGTATTCCTCCCAAGGGTATCAAGACGTACGCGATCGTCGAAGGCAATCCTTCGATCGTCGAACTCAACGTCAAGACCGAAGAGGAAAGAAACGTCGCATACAGTCTCATATTCGATAAGAAAGCGCCCAAGTATACGGTGGACGAACTTGTCAATCCCAAAACCGGCAAACTCATCGTACAGGCCAACGGTAAGATAACCGAAGCCAAAGCGAAAGAGATCATGTCGTGCGGGCTCAAGGAAGTGCGCGTAATAGGTTCGCTTATCGAGAGTCTCGAGGACAGACTGTGCGGACGTTATACCGCCGAAGAAGTCAAGCATCCTGTTACGGGCGACGTTATTATCGGCGTAAACGAGATGATACACGAGGACAAGGCGAGAGAGATCGTCGACGCGGGCATCGCTTCCGTATCGATCAGAACGGCTCTTACTTGCCGTTCCCGTCACGGTATGTGCGCGAAGTGCTACGGCAAAGATATGTCGAACGGTTCTCCCATCAGGATCGGCGAGGCTGTCGGCATAATCGCGGCTCAGTCGATCGGAGAGCCCGGCACACAGCTTACGATGCGTACTTTCCACAGCGGCGGCGTCGCGGCGGCGGACGATATCACACAGGGTCTGCCCCGTGTCGAAGAGTTGTTCGAAGCGCGTAAACCGAAGGGCGTTGCTACCGTTTCCGCGACCGACGGATTTATCCGTATCAAGGAAGAGAACGGCAGACGCGACGTTATCGTTACGAGCGACGACGGTAAGGAAACTTCTTACTCCATTCCTTATGCCGCCAAGCTCAAGCCTGCGATCAAGAACGGCGCGCGCATATTCGCGGGCGATCCGCTCACCGAAGGACCTATCAATCCTCACGACATTCTCGCGACCAAGAACAAGAACGCCGTTCAGGAATATCTGCTCAAGGAAGTGCAGACCGTTTACCGCAGCCAGGGCGTTAAGATAAACGACAAGCATATAGAAACGATCGTACGTCAGATGCTCAAGAAAGTAAGAGTGGAATCGAGCGGAACGACCGAGCTGCTTCCCGGCATTATGGTTGACATCAGCGAATTCATGGAAGCCAACAATAAGACGATCGAGGCGGGCGGTACTCCCGCGCAGGCTAAGCCCACGCTTCTCGGTATTACCAAAGCGGCGCTTGCCACCGATTCGTTCCTGTCCGCGGCGTCCTTCCAGGAAACCGCGAGGGTGCTTACCGAAGCGGCGATCAAGAACAAGCGCGATCCGCTTCGCGGTCTGAAAGAGAACGTCATTATAGGCAAGCTCATTCCCGCCGGCACGGGTATGAAAGAATACCGCAACATTATGCCGGTCGAAAAGAAACAGCCTATTGCTGCCGAAGGCGATATCGCGGACGGCGAGATCGGCGACGGATTGTCCGAAGGCGAGACCGAGTCCGCAAACATCGCGGACGCCGAAGTTCAGGCATAAGTAAATAAAAACGAAAAGACGCGAGCGATCGATGCCCGCGTCTTTTTTGTGTCCGCTATGACTTGACCGAAGCGTACGTTTTGTGATAAAATATCGATATGACGAAAACGGATAAAATAGGTATCATAGGCGCGTTGTCCGTCGAGGTCGACGGGCTTGTGCATGAGATGAGCAATGTTCGGACAACCGAAATAGGCGGCTCGACTTTTTACGAAGGAACGCTTTGCGACGCGAAAGCGGTCGTTGTGAAGTGCGGCGTGGGTAAAGTAAACGCGGCGTTCGTTACGAGTACGCTCGCGCTTGTTTTCGGGGTCGGCGGCATAGTTATGACCGGGGTGTGCGGCGGAATAGGCGTGAAGCCGATGTCTGCCGTAGTGCCGAGCTCTTTTATTCAGCACGACGTCGATATAGACGGTTTGCCGCGCGGTCATCTCGACGTACTCGACCGCGTGGAGATCGAGGCCGACGAAATGCTGTCCGAAATCCTTGCGGAAGTGTCGGACGGCGTCCGCACGGTCATGGCGACGGGGGAGCAGTTCATAAGATCGAAAGAACAGACCGACCGCATATTGACGGATTTTCCGAGTGTGGGCGCGGTGGATATGGAGTCGGCGGCGTCCGCGCATATATGCGCGCGGCTCGGCGTGCCGTTCGCCTGCATAAAAACGGTGTCCGACAGCTGTTCCGCAGACGAATTTTACGACTTTGTGACCGAGGCGTCGAAGAAGTCCGTTGCCGCCGTTCTGGGACTTCTGAAACGGCTGTAGAAATAAAAAACGTCCGAATTTCGCCATGCGCTCCGAAAGTCGGACGGGAGAAATAATCGAATCGAAATTTTTACTTCTTTGCATAAAAAGCGTCCCGAAAGTTTGTATTACTTTCGGGGCGCTTTTTTGTTTTTTCGCTTTTTGCTTTTCGCTTTACATTGCACTTATGTATTTTGATTTTACATAAATCGTTTTTTATTGCATGGGAAGAAAGATGTCGATGATTTGTTTCAGATCGCCGATCATTTTACCTATTATTTTATGATCGGGACGCAGTCCGTTCGTTTCGAGGAATTTGGTATAATTGGAAATGATGAAGAGGTTGGAGTTGAAACAGCGTTTGACTACGAAATCGAGCACGCGCTGTTTGTTCCATTTGAGAATTTTTGCGTTCATGTGCGATGCGTCGCATGCGACCTGATATTCTTTGTATTTTTCGGCAAGTCCCGCCAGATCCTCGAGGAAACGGAAGTTGAGATTCCATTTCGTCATTTCGAGATCGGGAATAGCGCCGAGCCAGCCGTAGTTTTCGAAGTGATCCACTTCGTTGTTGTTCTTGAGATTGATGCCGAATTTCTTTATTTTTTCGTCATACTCCGCCTGAGTGGTTTCGTCCATATCGTCGCGCTTTTCGCTGAAACGGTCGAAAGTTTCGAATTCCTCGACGACGGAGCGGTCGTATTTGCACAACACGGCGATAACGCATTCGAGTTCGTGCAGACTGCGCCATACGATGATAGCTTCTTTTTCCAGGCCGCGGGCTATGAGCGTCATAATGCCTTTGAGTTTGAGATATGCGTTTTCAAACAGTTTCATGACCGCCATGACCGTATGGTCTTTGTCCCTGGCGGGGTTCTTTATCCCTATGTTGAGCATATAATCGAGAAGGATATTGAAGCGGCAGTATACGGGATTGTATTCGTTGACTATTCGCACCGCCGAGGTCTTTATATTCTCGAGAATGAAAAGTTCTTCGGTGACGTTTAGAACGAGCGAGTTGCGGTAAGCGCGGTCTGAGGTAAGCGCGATGCGTTCGGCGTCCGTCATGTGCGCCGAATATGCGAAGTGATAACCGCAGATATATTTGACTATGTCCGGCGCGGGAACGCCGTACAGCGCGGGATTGATCCCGCTTGCGACGAGTTTCGCTTTGTATCTTTCGAGGATGCGTGCGAGCTGATCGGCTATAAACGAACGCGGAAAAGTAAAGCCGCCGTATTCGGCGCGCAGTTTGGGCAGGGTATAGTCGAGGATTTCGTCGATGAAGTTTTCCATTTGTTTATATATTATCACAAAACGGAGCGTAAGTCAATCATAAGTCGGTCACAAGTGGGTCGCTGCCGTGCAAGCGGTGCAATAGACTTGACATACAGCCCCATAAAGTAGTAAAATTATAAACCGAAATATGGAAATTCTCACCCCGCAAATGATATGGAAGGGTTATGACCCCGCCGCGCTCGCGCTCAACGTCAGTATATTGTCGGATAAGACCGATAACGGACGACGTTATATTACCGCGCGGTTCAACGGTTCGACGACGACGGACGGCGTGGCGCGCGTTTACGTGCGTTGCGTTCTTATCGCCGACGCGGTTTCGCCTGCTGTCGTCTATGTCCCCGACGTGCATAAAGCGGTCGGGGAAGTCGACGTAACGAAAATTTTGGAAGCGGGCTATAACGCGATCGTTCCCGATTATGCCGGCGAGCGCGACGACGATCCGAATTATACTATATATCCCCGTTCCATGTCGTACGCCAATTTCGTATCCGACAGATTGACCGAAGTCCCCGAAGATATGCGGTTCAATTGCTGGATCACCTGGGCGGAAACGATCATGCGTACCGTTACGTTTGCGTCCGGACTGGAGGAAGTCGACGAAACGCGTATCGCGGTCATAGGCGACGGCGTGTCGTCTTCCGCGGTCATTAAAACGGCGGCGGTGGATCAGCGCGTAAGATGCGCGGTGTCCATGTTCGCTTCGGGACAAAAACCTTCGGATACGGAGGGGCAGGACTACCTGCGTTATAAAGTGTCTTTTGCAGAAGAAGCGTACGCTCCCATGGTGAAAATCCCGCTGTTGACGGTGCTGTCATCCAACGAGCAGGACGGTTCGACGGATTCCATGAGCACGGCTTTCGAGCTTATGCCGCAGTTGTCGGGTTCGAGACTTACGATCAGCGAACGGGTCAGTCATACGATAGGGTTGAAACAGCGCGGCAACATCGGGCTTTGGCTTTCTTCGTATCTGAAAGGCGACGGTTCCGTTCCCGCTTCGCCCGAGCTTACTGTGCGTTCGGATGAACATCGCCTGAGATTCGATATAAAAGTTCCTGCCGAACTGGACGATATAGATCTGTTCACGTCGCAGGGCGGAAGCGGCGGCGCGCTTCGCAACTGGCGGCGCGCGAAAGTCGAAAAGACGGGCGACGGCGAATATACGTCTACGGTGGACGTATACTATTCCCGCCGCCCGCTGAGCGCGTTCGTGAACGCGACAAGATCGGACGGCGAAGGTTTTTCTTTCAGTTCGCCCATAATAACGAAAGTACCCGCAATGCTCGGCGTATCCGAGACCCCCATTCGGACGAACAGGCTCGTGTACGACAGCGATATGGGATTGGACGACTGGTCCGTGCTTTCTCCGCTTGTCGGACTCGATACATTGTCCATGATCGAAGGTCCGTTCGGGATACGCGGCGTATCGAGCAAACTCGGCACGCTGTCCACTTTCAAGATAGGCGACGCGGTCTATCACGGCACGGGCTCGCAATTACTTCAGATCATGATATATTCCGCCGCCGATCAGGACGTGACTTTTACGCTTACGGCTTGCGGCAACGAAAAAGGCGACGATAAGACCAAATATACCGAATACCGTTTCGCGCCGAGACTTTCTCCGTCCGATAACTGGAAGAAGCTCACGCTTCAGGTTACGGATTTCAAGTCGCAGCTCGGTATTCTGACCGATTGGGAACGCGTGGTTAATCTGCGCATAGACAGCGACGCGCCCGTAGGTATCGCGTCCGTGCTGTGGGTATAAGGAGCGACTGTATGGATTTGAGCGAAAAACTGCTCGGACGTGGCAACGAAACGCAATCGTCCGTGTGGGGAATGATCTTGAACGTTCTGCTTGCGCTGATACTGCTTGTTTTGATCGGCGTGCTTTGTCTTACGTCTATGTTCGCGCTCTGTCGCGTCAACGGCACGAGCATGAGCGACACGCTTTCGAACGGTCAGTACGTTCTCGTCGAGCGCGGCAACGCCGTTATATCCCGCGGCGATATAATCATTTTCGCAAAAACCGATTCGTCGGGCAAGACGACGCAGTATATCAAGCGCGCCGTTGCGCTCGGCGGCGACGTCGTACGCTTTATCCCCGAAAACGAGGACGGAAAAAGAGTGGTCTACCTTTATGTCAACGGCGAAAAACAGGCGGACGAATATATTCGCGAAAAAATGGAAACGAGCTATTGGTCGCGGGTGGGCGTGCGTATTCCGTTCGAAGAGGATTATAAGGTGCCCGACGGGTGTATATTCGCGCTCGGCGACAACAGGAACAATTCGAAAGATTCGCGCTACGGCGATATAGGTGACGTGACGGCAGACGAGCTTGTCGGACGCGTGGACGTTTTACTCGAAAAGGATTCGTTTTTCGAGTGGCTTTGCAAGCTCGTATTCGGCGCTTATCTTCGCGGAAGCGCGCCGGACGACGGGCGTTAACGGTAACAAATGAGCATAATTTCCGTAAAAAATCTGACATACATGTACAACGAGGGACTGGAGGACGAGGTCGTCGCGCTCAGAAATATCTCTTTCGATGTGGAAGAGGGCGAGTTTATCGCGCTCGTCGGCTCGAACGGCAGCGGCAAATCCACGCTTGCGCGTTTGCTCAACGGATTGCGCCGTCCTACCGCGGGGACTGTTCTGGTGCGCGGTTTCGATACCGCGGACAGGGCGTTTGTCTTCGACGTGCGCTCGACTGTCGGCGTCGTGTTTCAGAATCCGGATAATCAGATGGTTGCGTCTATAATCGAAGACGACGTGGCTTTCGGTCCCGAAAATCTCGGCGTCGAACCGTCCGAGCTAGATCGTCGCGTGGATTGGGCGCTCGAATGCGTGGGCATGAAGGAACATCGCAAGGGTACGCCCTTCCGTCTGTCGGGCGGTCAGAAACAGCGTATAGCGATCGCCGGCGTTCTCGCGCTCAAGCCCAAAGTGCTCGTGCTCGACGAAGCCACGGCAATGCTCGATCCAAGAGGCAAGAAAGACGTCATGGACGTCATCGACCGTATACGCGGAAACGAGAAAGTGACGGTCATAATGATCACGCATTTCCCCGAAGAAGCGGCGCGCGCCGACAGAGTTATCGCTCTCGACCGCGGACGCATCGTTATCGACGAGCCGTCGCATACCGCGCTGTCCGATGTGGAAAGGTTGCGTTCGTTCGGACTGGACGCTCCGCTTCCCGCGCGTATCGCCGACTCTCTCCGAAAAAACGGAGTAGGGCTTCCCGAAGGCATAGTGTCGGACGAGGAGCTTAAGGAGGCGTTATGGCGGTTGAAATAAAGAACCTCAGTTATGTATATAACCCGAAATCGCCGTTTGAAAAACGCGCGCTCGACAATGTGTCGCTCGATATTGCGGACGGGGATTTTTTCGGTATCATAGGACACACGGGCAGCGGAAAATCCACGCTTATAAGTCACCTCAATGCGCTGACGCGTATACAGACCAAGTCGAGACTTAACGAAAACGCTTCGCTCAAGGTGTGCGGTATCGATCTGACCGCGAAAAAACCCGATCTGAAGGGATTGCGCGAAAAAGTCGGTATGGTGTTTCAATATCCCGAGTATCAGCTTTTTGCGGATACTGTGGCCGACGATGTGGCGTACGGAGCGAAAAACCTCGGACTGGATAAAGACGAAATCGCCGTAAAGGTAAGGGAAGCCATATGGCGTGTCGGACTCGATTACGACGATGTGGCTCAGCGTTCGCCTTTCGAGCTTTCGGGCGGGCAAAAGCGCAGAGTGGCGATCGCGGGCGTTATAGTCATGCGTCCCGAATTGCTCATTCTCGACGAGCCGACTGCGGGACTCGATCCGAAGGGCAAAAAGGAGATACTCGAACTCATACGCTTCGTAAAGCAGACGTGTCCGACTGTCGTAATGGTTTCGCACAATATGGACGAAGTCGCCGAGTGTTGCAATAAAGTGGCGGTTCTCGGAGAGGGCAGAGTCATGGGCGTATTTTCTCCCGAAAAGTTATTTGCCGAGCGCGAGCTTATAAATTCGCTCGGGCTCGAGCTGCCTACGGTGACCGAGCTTGCCGCATATCTTGCGAATTCGGGTATAGACATAGACCCGTCTGTTCTGACGGAAGCCGAGCTTGTCGCGCGACTGAAATTATATGCGACGGGCAGGGAAAATATCGAAAAATGAAAGACATAACTTTCGGACAAGTTTATCCCGTGGAATCGCCTATTCACAGAATGGACGCGCGCGCGAAACTGATCATAACGATTGCTTATATCGTAATGATATTCTTTATCGATTCTTTTGTGCTCTACGGTATTGTCGCTGTCGTGCTTTTGGGCGTGATACTTCTTTCTCGCGTGCCCATTCGTAAAGTGCTTTCGAGCGTAAAATTTATTTTTATCCTGCTGATCTTCACGTTTATACTCACTCTGTTGCTGAACCGGGGAATGGGCGAGGAAGCCGAGAAAGCCGCTTTCGGATTTTATATCGAATGGGGTCCTTTCAACATCTGCGGTACCGGGCTTATAAGCGCGGGTAAACTCGCTTGTCGGCTTTTTCTGCTCGTGCTCGGTCCGTCGCTGTTGACGTTTACGACTACTCCCATGGCGCTTACCGATGCGATAGAACATCTTCTTTCTCCGCTCAAGCTCCTGCGACTTCCCATTCACGAGCTTGCGATGATAATGTCCATCACGCTTTGTCTTATACCGACGATAATGGGCGAGGCGGAAAAGATCATGAACGCGCAGAAAGCGCGCGGGGCGAGCTTCGACCACGGCAATATTTTCAAGAGGGCGGCGGCTCTTCTTCCCGTGCTGATACCTCTTTTTATATGCTCGTTAAAACGATCCGACGAACTCGGTGACGCCATGGACGCGAGATGCTATCGCGGCGCGAAAGGCCGTACGAAAATGAAGGTAATGAAATATCGCGCTTCGGATATTTTCGCTTACTTTTTCATGGCGGCGTTATTGTTTGCTATTCTGCTTTTTTCGTATAATTGGTGGGGCTGGAACTGGATTTCGGCGTTTGTCGTGATATGATTCCGTCTGCGGAATTTAATAATGGTTTAATGCGGATAGGATAAAATGCGTTATAAACTGACATTACAATACGACGGCGGGCGGTATCACGGCTGGCAGAAACAGCCGCATGAGCCCATGACCGTGCAGGCAGCGGTGGAAGAAGCCGCGTCGCGCGTTACGGGAGTTCGGACTGCTGTAACCGCTTCGGGCAGAACGGACGAAGGCGTGCACGCGCTCGGTCAGGTCGCGCATTTCGATTCGGACAAGGCGCTTCCGACGGACAGATACGTCGCCGCGTTGAATCACTGGCTTCCGTGCGATATTCGCGTCACCGATTGCACGGTCGTGCCCGATACGTTCGACGCGCGCAAAAGCGCAAAGCGAAAGACTTACGCATATCGGATGTATACGGGCGAAACCGAAAATCCGCTTCGCCGCACCCGTGAAACGTTTATAGGACGCGCGGACGTACGGAAGATGAAAGACGCCGCTTCGCTTTTTGTGGGCGTACACGATCTCAAAGCGTTTATGTCGAGCGGTTCTTCGGCAAAGACCACGATCCGCGAGATATATGCGTCGGACGTAACGGAAGAGGGAACTTCGGTAGTGTTCCGCGTTACCGGCAACGGCTTTCTGTATAACACGGTGCGCATAATGGCGGGCGCGCTCATAAGGCTGGGCAAGGGCGGAGATGCGGTCATAGCCGAAGCTTTGAAGAGCGGCGACAGACGGCTCGTTCCCGACATTGCGCCGCCGGAAGGACTGTATCTCGAGCGCGTCGAGTACCCCGAAACCGTATAATTCCCTTAAAATGGCAGTATGCGGCAAAAATGCGGTAAAAACACTTGTAATTTTTTCAGATCCTGTGCTATAATATTATAGCATAGCAATTTCGGAGAACTATATTGAAATCAAGCACCAAAGGACTTATAGCTTTACTTGCGTTCGTTGCGGTAATCGGTATCGTGGCGATTATTCTCGTGTCCGTCAACCGTTCCACGACGATAGGCGTACCCGAGTTTCACGATTATCTCTACGGACACAACATAGACAACGGCCAGGTACAGATCAACAATTCGGAATGTTCGTTCAGTTCGAACAATAAGCGTTACGTAGTCGTTTTCGGACTTCAGGAATCGATAGCGACCGAAACCGCGGTCATCGACCGTTATAACGCAAGCGTCGATTTCGCAAAACTGCTTACCGATCTTTCGAAACAGGAAGGCGCGGACACAGCTGCGCTCGATGCGCAGTGGGGCGCGTTTGTTTCCGAAACGCTGAGCGAGTATAACGTTCTTATCGACGGCACTTATTCGGAATGGGCGAGGGACGGTCTGGTAATAGATTATCAGAAAGCCAATCCTTACGGCGTTTCGATCATGGATTATATTTTCCCCGCAATGATGCTGATCGTCATGATCATATTTATGGTCATGGTTTTCCGCTCGATGCGCGGCGGCGGAGGAGTAGCAAACGACTTCGGCAAATCCAAAGCGAATGTGCAGTCCTCTCTTAAAGTCCGTTTCACCGACGTTGCGGGCGCGGAAGAGGAAAAGGAAGAGCTTGCGGAGATCGTCGATTTCCTCAAGACGCCGGGCAAGTTCGCAGGCGTAGGCGCGAGAGTGCCGCGCGGCGTTCTTCTCGTCGGACCTCCGGGGACTGGTAAGACGCTGTTTGCAAAAGCCGTTGCGGGCGAGGCTAACGTGCCGTTCTTTTCGATCTCCGGTTCGGACTTCGTGGAAATGTATGTCGGCGTGGGCGCGAGCCGTGTGCGCGATCTGTTCGCGCAGGCGAAGAAGAGCCAGCCTTGCATTATCTTTATAGACGAGATCGACGCGGTCGGTCGTCAGCGCGGCGCAGGACTGGGCGGCGGTCACGACGAGCGCGAGCAGACTCTCAACCAGCTCCTCGTACAGATGGACGGTTTCGAGAGCACCGAATCGATCATAGTAATGGCGGCTACCAACCGCGCGGATATTCTCGACCCAGCGCTCATGCGTCCGGGCAGATTCGACAGACAGATTTACGTTCATGTTCCCGACGTTCGCGGAAGAGAGGCGATATTCAGAGTTCATTCACGCAATAAGCCCATGAGCCCAGACATCGACTTCCGTGTTCTTGCGAGAATGACGTCGGGCTTTACCGGCGCCGAAATAGCCAACCTTCTCAACGAATCGGCTATTCTGTGCGCGAGAAACAACCGTACTCAGATCATCATGGAGGACGTTTACGAAGCTATAGATAAAGTGCTTCTCGGACCTCAGAAAAAATCGCGTCTCGTTACCGAGGTGGATAAACGTATCACGGCATACCACGAAGGCGGTCATGCGATCGTCGGCAAAATGCTTGCGCCGTATTGCGATCCCGTTCAGGAAGTTTCCATCATTCCGAGAGGAAACGCCGCGGGCTATACTCTGTCCCGTCCCGACAACGACGACAATCATATCACTTACAAAAAACTCACCGCGCAGATAGCCATGACTATGGGCGGACGCGCGGCGGAGGAAGTCGTTATTCAGGATATTTCGGCGGGAGCATCGGGCGATATACGCCAGGCTACGGACATAGCGAAAAAGATGGTTACCGAATGGGGTATGAGCGAAGCCGGTCCGATCTATTACGGCGGCGACAAAGAAGTGTTCCTCGGCCGCGATTACGGTTCGAGCCACAGCTACAGCGACGAAACGGCTTCGAAACTCGACGAGCAGGTGCATAAGTTCGTGGAAGAAGGGCATCAGCTCGCAGTCAAGCTCGTGCGCGAAAACAGACCGCTTCTCGATACGCTCGTACGCGTGCTGATAGAACGCGAAACGATATATGCCGAAGAATTCGATCTTATCATGGACGGCAAGAGCGCGGAAGAAGTCATAAAAATAATCGACGAACGCACCTACCGCAATTTCGGCGAAAAACACAAGAAGGAAAGCGAAGCGCTTAAAGCCGCAAAGGCTATAGAGGAGAGCGTTTCCGAACAGCCCTCCGACTCTTCGGAGACCGACGATAACGCTTAAAATACAAGACAAAGGATAGATACAATGTCAAGGAAAACAAGGAACATCATTGCGGCGGTTATAGGCGCGGTTGCCGTGCTTGCCGTCGTCGCGGTCATTATTTTGGCGTGCATTACGGTGCGCCCCGCAGATTATGCCGACGGGTGGATGAGAGATTACGAAGCCGTGGAGATATACCGTAACGGCGTTCGTATGAACGGCGTGGACGCGAACGGCAAGATCGTCGGAGACGGCGAACACAGCGGGACTTACTCTTACGACGACATTATAAATTCGCTCGACTTCTCGCTGTTCTCGGCTTGTTTGCAGTTTAATTACGATTTCGGGCTTCGTCTTTCGAAAGATACGCTTTCGTCGAGCAAAATCACTTCGGGCGAGATCCGTACGGCAATAGACGGCATGACTTCGGCGAACGAGAACGGTTATACGTTCATCATACGTCTTAAGACGGAAAAATCGGTAACGTTAACGGACAAGTCGGGCAAGACGGCGACTCAGGTTTTCGATGCGGTCGTATTTACTCTCAGCGAGGACAGCGACTGGGTAAGGGATCTCGAAGCGTTCGTGTTCTCTTACGACGATCTGTATGTTTCTTCCGATGCACCCGGCGCCAATACGGCAGAGTACTATAAGGTCAAGTTCGGTGCGAGAACGTCGGCGGCTATCGATATGCTCGATCTGACTTACGGCGACGAGCGCGCTCCCGCAGAAGACGATGACGACAGCGACGGCAACGACGATGACGACGAGAAGAAAAACGCTTAAATTAATTCACATAAACGACACCGCATCATTGTATGCGGTGTTTTTTTTATAAAAAAATAAAAAATATGTAAAAAGGCTTGACACTTCCGAAATAATGTGATATTATATTATCACAAATAAGGATAGACGAAAAAGCAAGTGTGCCGACCGGAATCATAATCCCGAAAGCGAGGATACAGAGCGGGGCAGACTATCGCCTGAAAAGCACAGGCGAGGTCTGTCCTTTTTTGTACCCTAAAAACCGAGAAGCGACGCAGGCGCCGCGCCGCATAAGGCAAATATAACAAAAATACAATCAAAAGGAGTAAAAGAAATGAACAAACGAATAACGCCCGCGATGTGCGGGCGAGGTATATGCGGGAGAACTATCTGCGGACAAACGGAAAAGCGGGAGTACGGAGACAGATACCTCGGGTATTCGGAATACGGAGAGAACCCGAAGTTCAATCTTCAGACGAAGCGTATGTTGTACGTATTGCCCGGGCTGTCCGTGGGTGCTGAGAACCGACGGGTATCGGTATCGCTCGTATACGATTCGGACATGAAAGACGGCATAACCGCGCTCTGCGCGGGCATGCCGTCGGGCTGGAAGCTGTCGGCGCACGAGTTTCTCGTGACCGACGGACTCGATGACAACGGCAGTATAATATACAAGTACATCGACGGGAACGGTTATGTACATACGTTCGAGCCGTTCGGACGCGATCCTTCGCGCTGTTACGACACGGACGGGCTCGGGTTAGTCCTTACTCCGTCGGAGAAAACGATCGAGGACATATACGGAAATACCATGAAGTTCACGAACGGAAGGCTGACGGAATACCGACACGGCTGCGTCAGTAAAGCGACTACGGTGTACGAGTACGATTCGGACGGAAGACTGACTAAGATGTATGATAGTCGGAATATGACGGAGATATCGCCGCGGTGTTATCTCGGGTTTGAGTATTCCGACGGTCGTTTATCGTCGATCGACGAGGTATACGGCGAGCGCATACTCAAAAGTCTCGGGTTTGTTTATACGGAGAAAAAGCTCACAATAACCCGCGCATCGGGCAAGCCGATCGAGATCGAATACAACGCGAACGACAAAGTGGAGACGGTAACGGACATCGAAACGAACAAAGCGCTGAAAGCGACATACTCGGTGCCGCCGTCGAAGATAAACGTATTGCGAGTATCCGAAGGCAGTATTGCGGCGGACGGAAAGTATATAGAGAAGCGGTATATAGAGAACAACGTGACTAACATACAGACGCACGATTTTACGAGCGTGTGCGAAGCGTTGGTTACCGATGAAAAGGGCGTAAACAAAGCGTTGCAACTCGACCGCCGCGGAAGGATAATAAGCGAGTACGAATACGATATAGCCCAAAATGCGTACAAGACTAAGGATCCTGCGCGCGGTAACAGTGTGACGCCGAGATCGGGTGAAGCATCGGAAGAGACGATCAACGGAAAACAGATATCGAGTTTTAAGAACTCGTTGGATTTATACGGAGCGTTTCCGTTCGGCAAAGGCGAAGAACGACACAGATATTTCGCATTGACGTTCAACTTGAAGCATTCGTGCGACGCGAAGCGATTGAAAGCTAAACTGCGGTATAAGGTCGGAGCGGATGTATTCTGGAGAACGAGCGAAGCGGACGTCAACGCATACGCGTACGACGCCTGGCAACAGGTAAGTATACCGATCGATTCGGGAGCATCCGCAGGGTTTCCGATCATGAGTATGAACCTGGAGTTGTATGTTCCCGGGAGAGCGACCGAAGTGAAAGCATCCGCGGGGGATTTCCGTGTAGCGTCGAGCCCGTACGTATCGGTAAAGTTTTTCGGAAACAATAACGAAATAGACGTCGGGGAACTGAAGACGTTATCCGTCACCTATCTCGGAAACAATGCGAATACCGAGAGAGTGACGTATACGACGGATAGCGAGACGGAGTACATAACGGAGCGGGATATAATAGGGAGCGTCATGGAAGCGATCTCACCGAGGAACGCGCGGCGAGGCGGAGACATAATATTGGAATCGGGAAATAAGCGAATATCGTGTATGAGTTATGCATCGTTGTTAAGCGGCAGACCTGGAGAAGAGAACGACGATGCGAAAGAGATAATATTCGCAAACCTGTACGGATCGAGCGGCGGATGTATGATAGACACGTACAGCGCGGACGACAAGAGCCGAACGCGCAAGACGATCACATTCGGAGTAAGCGAGATGCGCGTAAAAACGACGGTAACGGTGTGTACGGGCGACAAGACGTTCAATAACGCGGAAGAGAGCGAAATATTGACGAAAGGAGAAACGCTGAGGATAACCGACATATACGGAAATGTGGAGAAAGAGATCGACGCGTACGGAGTAACGAAGTTAAACGAGTACGACGGGTACGGTACGAAATTGACCTCGAAACTGATAGGATCGGACAATAAGGAACTCGTATTGCAGAGTAACGTAAAGAACGCATCGAGCGATCATATAACGTCGGTACATACGTTGACGTCGGGAGCTGACATGACGTACATAGAGCCGTACGGAGTATTGCACGAAGTGTATGCGAAGGAGCGCGGTACGACTGGATACGTAAGAAACGGAGCGAAGAAAGCGTACGGCTATGACGCGACATACGAGCGAATAACGGGAATAGACGAATACGCGGGAACAACGAAAGAGTCGAGTATTAGATATACTTACGACGGGAACGTCATGATAGTAAGCGACGGGGCGATCGAGTATAAGGTAGAAAGCGATGCGGTGAAAGACGTAACGAAGTATTACGCCAAGGACAACGGGACGTACAGTCTTGTCGAAGAAGTAAGCGACGGCGAAACCAAATATTACCGCGGGAGCGCAACGGATACGGTAACGTTGAGCGCGGACAAATACGGAAAGGTAACAAGTATAAGCGCGGAGGGAACGAGCGCGGAATACGAATACCTGGAGCGGGACAAAGAGGGTAACGAGATCGGAGGCGGAAATGTAGCGATACCAATAAAGGTGAGTGACGGCTACAGCGGACGAACGTACGAGATCGTGCGCGACAATGCGTACAACGAGTGCAGGCATACGATTACGAAAAGCGGAGAGAGTACGCCGGTGATAGACATACGTCAGGTAAGGAGCAACGTAACCGAGTATACAGTGCCCGATCACCCGGTATACCGAACGACGATAGAGTATGATGCGGAAAAGACGGTCGAGCCGCGGATAACGGGAGTGAAGTACGAAGCGGATAACGGTTTGACTATGGGAAATCTGGACATGGAATATACTTATGATACATTCGGACGCGTGAAAAGTAAAGAATCATCTGCAGATCGTGGCGTAGTTCTCCCCATACGTTACGAATACGAGTATGGTACAGGAGCGCAAACGTTGTTGAAAACGAAGCAGGTAGTTAAAACGGATTATGAGAAAGTATATGATGACAAAACCGATATGATGGTAGAGCAATCTACATATCATGCCGACGGACGCCTGAAGAATATAGTACGCACGATAAGCGGAAAAAGTAAAAATTATACAGAGACGGAGAGTTATACATATGACAAGTTCGGACGTTTGACGCGCGAGAGTAATACCGGGCTTGGGATAAACCGTACATATGCGTACAACGGTAAACGGCTCAAAAGTATAACTGAAAGCGGAAGCACGAAGTATATGCAGTATGACAGCCGCGGACGGCTTGCGAAGATCACGAACGACGAAGCGGGGACAGATGTATATAAGAGCTATGCTTACGACAATTACGGCAACCGAATAAGCGACAGCAATCGGACATATACCTGGACTCGCGGAAGATTACTTGCGGGCGCGGGAAGTACGACGTACGGTTACGACTATACGGGAGAGAGGTATAAGAAAGAACGAGCCGGAAGCACGACGGAGTATTACTACGATAACGGCAGACTCATATGCGAAACGGGAAATATCCCGATAACGTATCACTATGATGCCGAAGGTCTGATCGGAGCCAGAATAAACGGAGCTTGGTGTAAAATCGTACGCGATTTACATGGGAACGTAAGGTATATAATAGGTCTCGGGTATTCTGCATCGAATACAATAATAGCGCAGTATAAGTACGATGCGAACGGAGCATGTACGGTCTATGATAGAAACAACAACATCACTACCGACCCTGACTTCATAGGCAACAAATTCCCCATACGTTGGAAAGGGTACTACTATGACACGGAGACGGGGCTGTACTACAACGGCGGGAGATACTATGACCCCGAGACAGGGAAGTATCTCGACGCATGCGGAGTAGAAGAAGCGATAGCGGAAGAACAGCTTGACAGGAACGGAATAATGTGCGATAATATCCTTGAGTTGATGCCGTATATCTGCACCGTGCTTATGGGGCTTGCTAAAGATCCGACAT
>CAJUKR010000024.1 GCA_910587025.1 uncultured Christensenellaceae bacterium | reverse complement strand
CGTAGTCGTCGTTTAACAGGATCGTTACTTTCCTCGGGATGATGTTCAGCTTACTAGTGTTCGTTACTTTGATCTTGTAGTTCCCGTTTGCGTTATTCCCGCTAGATGCTGACGCTTTCGCATTTACCAGGTACGATCGTCCTGCGTCAGTACCCGCCTCTTTTATAAAATCGAGTTCTATATCGTCGATGGTATCTCCAAATACAAAACTACCCGACTGCAAAGAAAAGAACGGCGCATTCGTAGAAGGATTACCCGCTTTGAGGTAATCGATCAACTCGGTATTGCTTTTTCCGTACTCGAGTTCGACGGTAGAATTCAATGCCACCGATATATTGCGAGGCTTGATAACGATATTGAACGATCCGTTCTGAATCCACCACCACGTAGCATTTGCCACGTTAAAACCGTAAGAGCCGGCGGCGGATATTCCACCCGACGGGAACGACGTGTTTCCGAAAGAATCACTATAACAGTTGAAATATTTTTTCGTATCACGTCCGGTATCAACGACGTCGTCGGGACCTATTTCGGTAGACATTTCTCCCGTAAACGCTTGATCGTCCAATATTCCGGACTCAAAGAATCTGACTGCCGTGACAGTCGTGCCGTAATCCAATTCAACATAACTTCCGTCTACTTCTATCCAGTCGGACGAGTCCGAAGTTTTATAACTCCAGGTTCCGAAGTCGGTATTAGTTGTGTTGGAAATCGATGCAACACATAATTCAAAACTACGAGTATTACTCGATGTCTTTTTCGTAGTCACGAACTTGTAAGAACTCGAATCATCGGGAGTAAAAAAAGTATGCGCGGCAAGACTGTCTTCAGACAAGTAGCTATTGTCAATTATATTCGGATTATTAGTCTGAACAAAACCGGTGGATAGCTCATAACAATAAACCGCGCCGGCACAAGGATTGTATCCGAAAGATATGCCAATCTGCGTCACCTGTCCGTTTTTAATAAGTTTATCGCCGATCTTGAATTTACCCGCGCTTTTCAAACGTAAGTTATTCGCCGAAGTACCGTTGACGGTATTTCCGGTAATAACAGTACCGCCCATGATAGTAAGTTTGTTCGTATCGAATACGTAAACACCGCCGCCGCCCAAGTTTGCCGATGCCGGAATATTGATATTATTGCCTGTTATTACGACAGCGCCGAGCGTAAGCGAGCCGGTACCGCTGCAGTTGCTGTATACTCCGCCTCCGCCGCCTTGCGTAGTGACTGTCGGAGTACCCGACGGAGTCGCTCTGTTCCCTGTAATCATACCGCCGAGCAACTTCATGACGCACGCATCCCCCGCGAAAACGCCACCGCCCGTAGCTCCGTTTCCATGCGCTTCATTGTCCGAAATCGTACCGCCCGTCATCGTAAACGGACCGCGTACGAAAACACCGCCGCCGCTTGACATACCGAGATTGGAAACAAGGTCACCTTTCGTAACTCCCGAATAGTTGCCGGTTATCTCGCCGCTTTTCAAATCGAACGAGCCATCCATGGTAACGAAAACACCGCCGCCGTACATCGTACACACATTACCGGAAACAGTGCCGCCGTCGATTACCAATTTTCCTTTATGGACGTATATTCCGCCGCCGTCGGCTCCCGACGAAGATATATTCGCATCGTTATTGCTTATAACACCGCCGTTTATCGTGGCATTTGCCGAAGCGGAGTTGAATATCGCCACTCCGCCACCGGAAGGCGCGGTATTGTCTGTGATAGTACCGCCGTTCATTACAAACGTACCGGTGACGCTTACACCGCCGCCCATCGAAGTGGTAACACTGCAGTGCCCGATCGTACCGCCGTTCATTGTAAACGTACCGCCGTCAACGGCTACACCGCCGCCGGCACCCGAACTTTTACAATTTTCGATCGTACCGCCGTTCATCGTAAAAAAGCCGGAATTAACAAGAACACCGCCGCCTCGACCGTTTATATTTCCGCCGGTAATCTTACCGCCGCCGTTCGTATCCGTAATGCCGAACGTACCGCCGTTGACGATAATTACGTTGCCGTTGGCCATGGGAGAAGAAAGCCCGCCGCCGCTGTTGCCGCGCGCAAGGGTATGCCCGTTTAGATTCAGAGTGATTTTATTCGTAGCGGCAATACTCAACGGCGCATTCGGTTGGTTACCGTCCGCATCGAGATACCAGTCCTCTTCCAACACAACGTAAATGTTTTTTCCCGCATTGTCCGACGACAGTATTTCGGTAGACCATATATCCTTTTTGGTCTTTCCGTCTCCGTCTTTCAGTACGTACGTCTTGTGGAACGGCTCAAACGATCCCGCCGCAAACGCGTCTCCGCGCTCCAGCTCGCTTCCTCCGCCCGTCAGCGCTATCATTGCCATTACAGACAGACTCGCAACAATCAACACCGTAAGCAATATCAACCTTATTTTGCGTACTCTTCCGTTCATACTGCACCTCCCGTCTTTCCTGTCCCGGGGGTCGCGTATGCGAAATAAGCGCGGCAATAATTTGCCACGCTTACAGTACGCCTAAATGACAGGTGCGCTTCGCGCATCTGTTTTTCTCCTAAATTATTACCCCCCCCCCGGGAAAATCAACAATTCGTCAATTGCCTTCATAAACGTTTCCTCGCTTATTTCCTTTCATACTATACCTATATCAGTATACGCTATGATTTTAATACATTTGTCGAAAAAAGGCAAGCATTTTTACGACTTTTATTCTCTTGTGCCTCGCTTGAAGTTTTTACCACTATATATTGTGGTTTTTTCCGATTTATACATAAGAACGAAAAGCCCGAAGCACATGCTTCGGGCTTTTCGCGGTAAGATGATGGTGATGATTAGGAGGAATTGTGGTGCCGTCCTTTTGTGTTTTCAATATATCATACTATAACGGGTTTGTAAATACCTTTTGCATAACTTGACGTTTTTTCGACCTAAACTGCTTATACGGTATCTTTTTCCGTCAGTTTTTCCAACCTCTGCCATATGAGATCGGCTATCGCTTCGGCTCCGTAACCCACTCTGAGCGATTCCATTTTTTCGGCATACGGCTTAAGCAGCGAAGGATCGTCGACGAACTCGAGAACTCTCTCTACCGCTTTTTCCACGTTCGGTATATACATACCGCCGCCCACTTCGTCTACGTAATATCTCTTCATGAATTTTTCGATATACGTAATGCACTTGGTAATAATAACGGGGATACCGAAATACGCGGGTTCTGCCATGGAGTTCGCACCGCCCTTGCCCATAAATATATCGGCGGCGGCGACATAACCGAGCACATCCTCGGTATATCCGACGGGTATTATGCGTACGGTCGGAGAAGTTTTCACCGTTTTAAGACGTTCTACGAGCGCGTCGTTCGTGCCGCAAAGCGCAATAAGCGTCAGCTTTCTGTCCGACATCGACAGCGCTTTTACCGTTTCTTCCAACCGCGCCATACCGTAACCGCCGTCGCACAGCGTAACGACGAACGAATCGCGGATGCCGAGCTTTTCGCGGCACTCGGCTTTCCGTCCGAGATATTTGTCCGCCTCGGGACGAATGGGGAACGGAACGTTCGTTATGTTTCCGCCGGCATACATTCTTCTGCCGATGACCTGCTCGTACCCAGGAACCGTGGGCATGAGAAGTTCGTTACAATCCATATTGAACATACCGTTCGAATACGCGTCCGGACAGAACATCATCGTATACGGATGAACGTCGAGATGCTTGGAATAGAATGCCGTCGCCCAATGCGCCGTATACAGAAGATCGGCGTCCAGTTCTTTGAGATGTTCGACCGCTCGAGATCTGCTTTTCATACCGCCCGCGGTAATTGCCATGAGGTACTGCTGAGCAAGCGCGTCGCCCGCAAGGAAATTTCCGAGCAGACACAGTTTGCCGAGAATTGCGTTACGGCTCTGAAGTTTGACCGCAAACGAAAAACCTTTTTCGAAATCGATCAGATTTTTGTCGCCGCTTTCGGTATAAAACCGCGAAACAATCACTTCGGTACGATCGCCGTATTTCTTTTCGAAGGCTTCGGCGACGGCTTGTACCGGAGTTATGTGACCCTTTCCCGCTTCGACGAGCGTGAACACTACGCGCGGACGCGACCGAACGATAGGCTTGACTTTTGCGATATCTTCCGCTCTCGCGTCTTCGAGCTTACGCTCGGAAAGCGCAAGAAACGCGCCGAAAATGATCTGGAAATTGGTATACCAGAAGAAATTGTCGAGCAGGCTGAGCGCCATTACGAGAGCGGGCATCATGCATATAAGGCTTTTGCCGAAAGAAAACTTACGGATAAGCACTTCGAGCCAGTTCTTGAAATGAATAAGGAATGCAAGCACGCCGACGATACCGAGCGCGCCCAAAAATTCCACGCCTATATTATGATAGAAATTACTGTAGAAATTGCCGTTTATTTCGGCTCCGTTATAACCGCCGTCGAGGAAGCCCACGCCGAACATCGGCGCGCGAAGGAAATCGGATATACCGTCTTTCCACAGTTCTATACGTCCGCTGTCCGCCGCGTCAAAGCGGAAAATGAACTTAACGCTCTCGAAAAATTCGTCCGTACCGCCGGCGCACGAGATCATGCCGAGCAAAGTACACATAAGCGCCGCTATGAACGCGCCCGTCATTATTCGGTTGATCACTCTGTTTTTGCCCGTGAAGCAACATATGACAATACAAACAACGAAAGCTATGCCGCCGATCAGTATCGCCGTGCGGGCGTTCGAGAAAACTACGCCGGCATAGAACGCGATCGCGGATACATACGGCAGGATGGGATACCGACGGGAATGCGCGAGGAACATCGCCGCGGGAATACAGAGCGCAAGAAGCGCGCCGGTGATATTGAACTCGCCCCAGGCGAATATGGTGTTGTCGCGGCGGAAGCCGATTATAGCCCCGCTTTCGTCGCGCCAGAATAATTTATCTTCCATACCCAGCCGCATCGACAGTATGAACATTTCCAAAAGGATCATAAAGCCGAGGCAAACCATGATCTTGCATGCGTACGCCACGGAATCGGTCGTTTTGTCGGTCATGGACAGAACGAGGAAGTATATAAAGAATACGCCGACCGCCTCGAGCGCGCCTATGGCAAGGTTGGCCGCCGTCCAGGACGAACTGAAAACACCGTTAAGCATAAACGCCCCGGCAAGACAAAGCAGACCGATCGTGAAAAGTCCGCGCTTCGTTACCGCGTCGTGAAGAACTCCGGTAACCGCGAATTTGTATATCATTGCGGCCGCCATGATCGAACCGCAGATTATCATATTGACAAGCCCCGCCGCCGCAAACGCGCCGAATACATCGTCGCGCGAAATCGACTGGTCTATGTAATCGGTATCGCTACCGATCGAATAATACGCGAGAAAGAGCGGCACGAGAAAAACTTTTATATCATCGGAAAACAGCGCGGCAAAAACAACCGTCGCCGTCAGTATCCAGAATATAGGTATGTACGCCGCCATGCCGAACGCGCTCGCAATCGCGCCGAGTACCGCAAAAAATGCAGGATACCAAATAGATTTCTGCACCTCGACAAGCTTATTTATGACAGCGTTTTTTTCTCTTATCCTCGAAAAAACTTCCATGATATGTCCGTATTACCCGATCCCCGCACCGTCGTTAAAAACATTATATAGGTTTTTATCCCTCATGTCAATAATGTTTCCATAGCCGTCGGACTTTTCACGAGGCTGTCACTCTTTATCCACTCTTCGGGTTGACTTGCGGCGGTAAAGTGGTGTATTATGTATACATGGACGCATTCAGACATTCGCATTCGCTCGGTCAGAACTTCCTGACCGACCGCAATCTGCTTTCGGCTATCGTCGCGGACGCGGGCGTTGCGCCGACGGATACCGTTATCGAAGTCGGCGCCGGGCAGGGCGCGCTTACCCGACCGTTGGCGGAAACTGGCGCGCGCGTGATCGCTTTCGAGATCGACAAACGGCTCGAGGATTATCTCCGACCGCTCGAAGCGCAGTTCCCGAATCTGACGGTGGTATTTGCGGATTTCATGAAATGCGATCTTGCCGAATTCGGCGCGGATAAATTCAAAGCGGTAGCCAATCTCCCGTATTACATCACTACGCCCGTCCTCTTCGGATTTCTCGAACAATCCGGATGCGAAAGCGTTACGGTCATGGTGCAGAAAGAAGTCGCCGAGCGCATTGTCGCGCCCGCGGGCGGAAAAGATTACGGCGTGCTCTCGGTCAGCGCGCAGCTTGTCGGCAAACCGCGCATTACGCGCACAGTCGGACGGCAGATGTTTACTCCCCCGCCTAACGTGGACAGCGCGGTCGTTCATATCGACGTCGAGCAAAACCGTGTCGACGAACAAGTCGCAAAAGTAGTCCGCGCGGCGTTCGCCATGCGTCGTAAAACGCTTGTCAACTGCCTTTCGTCGGCAGGCTATGACAAAACCCGCATCAATGCCGCGGTCGCAAGTCTCGGACTGGACGCGTCGGTGCGCGGAGAAAAACTGACGCCGGATCAATTCATCCGACTTTCCGGACTGTTGTAAAATCGTCCGTTCATAATCCGCGAACGGCTTAACACTTGACATATTTTTCGAGGTTTGATATAATCCTATGGCGAAATGACTTATGGAGGCTTATCGAAGCGGTCATAACGAGGCGGTCTTGAAAACCGTTTGGCGGCAACGCCACGGGGGTTCGAATCCCTCAGCCTCCGCCAAAAGCCCCGATTATCGGGGCTATTTGTTTGTAAAATAGATTATGTTATTTTGATAAAAATCGGTATAATCTTTTTTATTTCATATCTATTCTGCCACTTGCTACAAAACTTTGCTCAAAAAGAAAAGAGTCAATTTCTTTAGCATTTATAGCGCTTTCCCTATGTTGCTCAATTGTATTTCTTGAAATAAACGATTGATATACATTATCTGCGTTCCCAGTCATTGAAAACAAAACAAAATCCAACTTTTTTGATTCTTCAAATAGAGTTAAAAATTCCGTTGTTCTTAATAAATCCAATTCTTGCGGTCGATAATTCTCTAAATAGATACTTCCAAGTGGACTTGAATCCTCAATAACAAAACCCATATAAACAGATTGAAAATTGCTGTTTAATTCAAGTTTCATCTCTGCTATATATTCATCTATTTTTTTATAATGCGAATTGAATTGAGCAATAAAGTTATCGATGTAATATTCGCCACTTTTTCTTACTCTTTCATTTAGAACGGCAAAATCACCATTGCGAAGTAATTTCTTTTCAAAAGTTTGATTGCTTTTTGCTGTAACTTTATGTTGCTCGCTACCTTTTTTAGTGATATGCGTATTATCAAATTGAAAGTGCTCTAATAACAATAATTCTTTGTCTATGCTCGCATAAGCATCGGGACGTCTTTTAGGCTCTTTCAATATACGAAAAAATCTATTATATTTTTGTAAAGTATCCACATCACGTTTATCACATAACGCGCCTTCAGGTGAGCATGTTAAACATAACCATAATCGTTCATAATCAGTCATAAAGCAATCCTTATTTTTCTTTGATTATACCATAAAAATAAAATTAAAGCAATCAATGATTATTTAATTTCACATCTCCATATCACTTTTCCGTGCGGCTTATCTTTACATGAATTCGATATAGTCCGAATATTCGTCATAGTCGATAACGCCGAGCCGCTTCATTTCGAAGACTCCGTCAGCGTAACTAAATCGATTGATATTATAACACTTCTTATGCGGTAAGTAAACCCATATCGCAAACGCGCGTTATGTATTTTCCGTAATCTCATATCAAACGAAGACCCAGTCTTTTTTTGTTGACTTTTTAATTACCGTATTATCGATATAATCGAAATAGAGTTCGGAGACTCGGACACCGTTTGAGCGCAAAGCTCACGGTTCGAATCCCCCATGCTTCCGCCCTATTGCAAATTTGATAAATCTTTCGAAACGATAAGGCGGCAGCCTTTGCTTTCATAATATCGCAACATTTCCGGGATCTTCTTTTTATCGTAACTCGTGATGCAATCGGACAAAACGCAAACATTATAGTTTGCTTTACATAAGTTATAGCAAGACGATTTCACACAAGCTACGGCATCCGCTCCGGCTATATAAAAGTCGCGTATTCCGTTTTCGGCGATAAACTCCGCGAACCGCTCACAGCTTAAAACGCTGCCCTTATATTTCGTAAAAATACAGTCCGATACTATCTTCAATTCCGAAACCAACTCGGCGCCGTAAGTATCGTGCTTGAATGTTCTCGTTCCCGCAGACACGTTTTCGTGTCTTATATAAATGACATATACATTATTATCGACCGCCCAGTCGACGGCGTTGTTGATATTGTCTATGATTTCTTTATAATTTTTTGTTATGTCGTTTTGAATATCTATTACGACCAATGCTGTTTTCCGCATAGCGATTTCTCCCGAATATTATTGTTTCCATTATTTTAACATATAATTGTTGACATCATTATGGCAACAATTTATAATAAACGAAAAAACTTTTATTAAGGAATATCCGAGTGAAAATCGACAGACTTGTCAGTATTATAATGATACTGCTTGACAAAAAAAGAATAGGCGCGCAGGAATTGGCGGATATGTTCGAAGTATCGCCTCGCACCGTCTATCGCGACATAGAAGCCATCAATATGGCGGGGATCCCCATACGCTCTGTTTCCGGAGTGGGCGGCGGATTCGAAATCATGCAGAATTATAAAATCGAAAAGAACGTTTTTACGGCTTCCGATCTTTCCGCCATCTTAATGGGGCTGTACAGTCTTACCGATACGGTACGTGGCGACGAACTGATAAACACTCTTGCGAAAGTCAGAAGTTTTATCCCCGCCGACAGAGCAAAAGACATCGAATTGAAAGCAAGTCAGATATATATAGATCTGACCCCATGGATGGGAAACGGAAATACCGAACGGTATTTGACGATCATAAAAACGGCTTTGCAGGAAAACAGACTGCTTTCGTTCGAATACGTCGACCGTCACGGAAACAAGACGGCACGAACAGCCGAACCGTACCGACTCATATTGAAAAGCAATCACTGGTATTTTCAAGGGTATTGCCGAACAAGAAACGACTTTCGCTTGTTCAGACTTTGCCGCATATCAAACCTGCAAATCGGCAAGGAAACTTTCACACCGCGAGATTATCGGAAACCTCAATTGACTTTCGACGATATTCTGTCGACCATGCAAGCGAAAATAAAAATTCGTATTCATCGATCCGTTATGGACAGAGTGCTCGATTATTGCGCCTATGAAGACATTTCCCCGGACGGCGACGAATATTATATCGTTCGATTCCCTTTTATCGAAAACGAATATTATTACGACATTCTTTTGAGTTTCGGCGATAAATGCGAATGTCTGGAGCCATTGCATGTCCGCACCGAAATAAAACGGAAGGTACGGAATATGCTGGCTTTATACAAAGACCGAATGTGAATCATCCGACTGATTTTCTATCGCTAAAATTGAAAATAAGCGAAGCCGCTGACGTCCGAGCCCATTATAAGCGCAAACCAACAAAGCGCGATCGTCAGCACGCCGAACGCGAGCGTGGCATACGCCGACGTACACGACGCCGCAGTCTGTCCACCCAGGACGGACAGCAACTCCGATCTTTTGCTTTCGAGAGGAAGTCTGTATATGACCGACATACCGACAAGACTTACCGCAAGCTGTAAAAGCCCGGCGGCGTCCATACCGAGACTCCGCATAGCCGAGTCGAAGTATGCCGCGCCGAAACCCCATGCCGTGAACATCCGGGTATATGCCTGTCCGATCTGGACAATATCGCTCGCGCGGAACAGTACGCTACAAAGCGTAAACAACAGAATGATAAACCCCTGTCTGAGTAATCTGACCGTCGGGTTTTCCAAATTTATACCGAACTTTTCGCAGAATCTCGCAAAAGGTTTTCGCAGCAACGTTTCTATACATACGAATATACCCACGGTCAAGCCCCAGAGAACGAACGTCCAGTTCGCTCCGTGCCACAGCCCGCAGAGCGCAAACACAACGATGGTGTTGAAGATCTTTCGCGCGGTACCTTTGCGGTTACCGCCCAGCGGAATATAAACGTATTCCGTAAACCACCGATTAAGCGTGATGTGCCAGCGACGGAAAAATTCCGTAAAGCTGACGCTGGTAAGCGGCTTTTCGAAATTCTTTGTCAGCTTCACGCCCATGAGCCGCGCCGAGCCCAATGCGATCTCGGAATATCCCGCAAAATCGTTGTATATCTGAATCAGAAACAGAAATGCCGCCGCGAACACGGCAAGAGCATTCGCGGAAGAAAGATCTGCAAAAATATTATTCACGTATATCCCGCAAAAGTCCGCCACGACTATCTTACGGAAAAAACCGGACAACAGCCATTTCACGCCCGCGACCGTATCCTCCCTGCTCGGGCTGTGCTCCTCGCGCAGTTGCGGCAAAAGCGCGCCGGGTCGCTCGATTGGTCCTGCCACGAGCTGCGGAAAATACGCAACGTACAGCGCAAAATAACCGAAGTGCCGTTCCGGTTCGAAATCCCCTCGGTATACGTCCACAACGTAAGACAGCGTCTGAAACGTATAAAAACTTATGCCGACAGGCAGTATGACGTTCAGCATTATATCGTCCTGCTCCGCATCGAACAGCCGTATGACCCCGACGACAGTATCGAGCAAGAAGTTTATATATTTAAAGAACACGAGCATGCCGAGACAGATCACAAGCGTTGCGATCAGGAGCGCTTTGCGTTTATTTCGGCTTTCGGTCAAACTCATCAGATTCGACGCGCCGTATGCGGTAAGCGTCGTAGCCAGGATCAACACGATCAGCCAAACGTTCCAGCTCATGTAAAAGAGATAAGACGCGATCAAAAGCACGATCCAGCGCGCCTTGTACGGCACTATCCAATAAATACCGACGACAACGGGCAGGAATACGAGAAATTGCCAGGAATTGAAACTCATTTTCCGTCCCTCCCCCGCACGTAAACGACGGCGCTGACCAGAAAGAATATCATGGAAACGGTTCCGACTTCAGCCAACGCGGCGCCCGCCAATACGGCATAGCTTGCCGACGCAATAAAAATCAGCATGGATAGCGCAAGTACGACTGCGTGCGTTTTTTTCAGAAAACACGCGCACAGGAGCGCGAATGCCGTTATGAAGCCGATCAGTACGATCGGCGTTGTCAGTATGATGCTTTCCATTCCGTTACGTTTCGTATCCCGTCAAATAATCCTTATAAGCGCTCCAATTATAATGCGTCGCGAATACGTCCAGCGCGGACGCGGGCACATAAATACGGAAACCGTCTGTACCCGAGAACAATTCGAGTCCCACGCCGCACGGCGTTTTGTGCGTCAGTCTGATCTCGCGAAGTCGCGTGCAACCCGAAAAACTTCCGTCGAAAATCATTCGGATATTGCCCGAAATCACCACGCTCGACAGCTTCTTATGATCACGGAAAACAGTCGGTTCGAACAGCGCGACGGGTTTCCCGTCATACGAAGCGGGAACGGTCAATTCGCTTTTCGCCGAACCGTCTTCCGTAAGACCGGTAATGACCGCGATATCCGTCCCCTGCGCTTCGTCCTTACGGATCTCGTACGTGAAACAATGCGCGTCCTTGTTGTCGCCTTCTTCTATGTCGCCGTCGGACGGAATGATCGGCTTTTCGGGCACTTCGATGTCCGTATCCGAAGAAAGCATCAACTGCGCTTTAAGATCTTCGACCACCCGCCGCGTATACGCGTACATACCGCTCGAGTTCATATGCAGGTTGGAGTCGTAAAACCATTCGTAATCCATGATATAGTCCGCCGGATGTCCCATGATCTCCATGTCGAGATGTTCAACAACATAACTGTAAAACGCTTCGATACTTTCGGCGGTCGTATCGTCGGTCAGCCCGAATCTGTTTACGGGCGCAAAGCCGTAATAGATTTCCGCGCCCACGGAACGCACGTATGCGGCATACTCGTTGACATAGTCTATGAATCCGTCTCCAAAAAGCCCGGGGTCATAAGATATGAGCGCGTTGGCGTCGTAACCGAACGGCATGGTATTGTACGGCCGTTCGTAAGTCATATAACCGACCTCGTTCCCCGCCTCGTCGTCGAACGAGGACTGCATATACACTCCGTCCGTTTCGGGCTTTTTGCCCTTCGACGTATATGAAAATTTGCGTTGCGCATAATCGACGAACGCACCTATCATTTTGTCGCCGTCATCCTGCGGCAAATAGCCGAGAAGCGAGTAGTCCGCATCGGCAGCCAACCACATTTCACTGCCCGAAAAAGCCAGCGACAGACTCGGCGCATACTGTTCGGGCGCAAGCACGACGATATCGCCATCGCCTATGCCCGCTCCGGAAAGATCGATCATTGCTTTTGTACCGATAGCTCCGTACAATCCGAAAACCACGGCGTCGTATCCGGGGATCTCCTTCTCGATCAGGTCGGGACGCAGACCGAACGCCATTGCGCTGTTCCCCACAAATACGATCTTTCGTCCCTCAGTATTATTGAGACGACGTACCATATGAATAAGCTGTCCGTAATACGTTTCGTCATATACCGACGGAGTCAAAAATACCGATCCCAAAAGAGCAAGCGGAACGGACGCGAAAAACACGACCGCCAACACTATCCCCAAAACGGTTTTCAAAATCGTTCCGCGCCCCTTTTTGTCGGGCTCTTTATTCGTTATTTCGTCTTTTTCCATAATGCTCACCCCGCCTTTGCCCGAGGCAAATAACGCGTAAGTTCTCCGATCAGCCGAGCGGTATGCTCCTCCGCCGCAGGCGAACCCAAGTGATAATCGGAATTGAAAAACCTGCCGCCGTCGTAAAGGCAATCCTCTATTCCGACCAGAATATCGTATTCGGGAAACGTCCGCGCATTGAGCTTATCGAAGTCGCGCGCCCGATCCCTGCACTTTTGCAATTTTTCTTCCTCGTCGCCGCCGTTGCCGAATAGTTCGTACGCCAGCCCGTCGAGATTGAGCGCGGCATTAGACAAAAATACGCGCACTCCCTTGTTCTCGAATTTTTTGTATACGGCTTTTCGGCGCATGACCGCGGTTCCCGAAAGATAGTCGGGCTCGATCACCGCCTCGTAAGTAAACGGCGTATTCGTCTCGCGCTCCTTCTTGTATGTCGTGAATTCGCCCGTCTTTTCATCCACGTATCCCCAGTTGCCCAACTCGTCGATGTTCCGCACATAATCGGAATAGGACTTGTCCCTACGGGTCGCACGCGTGATATTGAACGATGTGAACGTAGCGAAAATATTATCCACGCCCCTGACGTCGATGTCCGACACAAGATCGAAATTACTCTCCAGCCCGTGCCATATGCGAATATCCGACGTTCTCGTTTCCGCCATCATCTGCGCCCGCCCCGTCTCGGCTATGTGAATGAGCACATCCCCGGCATTCATATACGGTTCGATCATCTCGAATTGCATATACGCGTTGAAATGCGCGTTGATCGCCATATTGATAACGACGTACCCTCTGTCCGAGAGTTCTTCCGTCATCAATTTCGTATCGATACTGAAATACGAGCCCGAGCCGCCGAACACGACGACTTTTTTATGATCACGGTATTTTATAAGAATATCGTATTTGTCCGCAAGATTGGAATGTCTGTCGTAATCCGTCCACTTCGGCGCTTCGGCGGCATTGATATGCAACGTTTCGAAATTCGGGCAATCCGCAAAACTTTCGTCACCGATCATTTCGATATTGTCGTACAAATAGAGTTCTTTCAATCCGCACTCCCGAAAAGCAAATGGCGCTACCGTCCGAACGGTATCGGGCAATATCACGGCTTCGGCGTCGCAGCGCACAAACGCATCCGAACGAATTTCCGTCACGGTAAGTCCGCCCAACTCGGCAGGCACGCACACGGTTTCCGCATCGCCCGAGTACCCTACGATATGCGCGCTTTCGCCGTCTTCCGCCGTCAGATAAACAAAGTCTTTTCCGTCCAACCATTCCGCCCACTCGGCGTAAAGCACGGTGTTCTCGCCCGCATTCACACTCACCCGACTTCCCAGTCCTATATGCTCTCCGCTACCGTCGGGCGACGTATTCCAACCTATCAGCGTATATCCGTCGCGCACGAGGTCGCGACCTATGTTCGTATTTTGCCGTATATGATGAGAAAGATCGCACGGCTCGAGAATAATATTCTCTTCCGTCCGCAAAAAATCGCCGCCGTTGGCGTCGTATCCGATCACACCCGCAGACTCAATAAAATCGAGCCGCACTCTTTGCGAACGGCTTACGCCCGGCAAAGTCAGCTTTGCCGAATGATCTCCGTACAGTATACGGCTGTCGGAATAATCCGACTTTCTTAAAAACCAACCGTCGAGCGGCTCTACCGTCACGGTAAGATCTTCGCCCGTTTTCACGAAAAAGGTATTGCCGTCGGCGTTCTCTCCCGAAACGCGGTACAGCCCGTTATCCACAAACGTGACCTTTACCGTTTCGCTTTTACGATAATCGGAGCCTTCGGGAGAACAGGCGGAAAAAAGCATTAATACCAGCACCGAAATCACGCACGTAATAATATGTCTGATTTTCAAAACCGCCTCCCTGTAAATTTTTCGAACTTCGGATCGGAAATTCCGATCGGGAAAGAAAGGTTTCCCCCTGCCGCGACTGCGGCAAGGGGACCTTTCAAGGACGTTGCAACATCAGGTGAGGGGATGTGGATGTTGCGACGTTTAGTGAAACCGAATCGGATATTCCGCCCGAAAAGGGCGTATTCGGTCTTCACGTCCTTTTTACCCTCGCGGGTCGGTCTTTATATCTGTCTCTTGTTTTTTCATCATTTTCTCAGAAATTCGACCGATACCCGCGTAACGGTTAACGATTATTCTTTCGCTTTCTTAAGCGCATTCTTGATCGCGAAGAAGCCCCATACAGCCAGCGCGACAGCCGCGACTACGTCTATTACGATGAACATTACGATCCACCATTCCAGACTGTACCCGACTATATCCACGTTCATGGAGTTGCTGTTGACTACGGTGTAAAGGATATTCTTGGCGGACTGACGCAGGATGTAAATGTCCTCTATGCTGCCCGCGTCCACATCCGTCCAAAGAAGGCTGGGAAGCGAAGCGAGGATAAGGTCGTTGCCGGCATACACCATCTGACGCGAGTTCATGTAGTTCTCGGTCTTGTAATCGCAGATCGCAAGTCCGCGGAATCCCCACTCGTTGCGAAGTATCTGCGTCATGAGACGATAGTCGCCGCCCGTCCATGCCGTGCCTATCCTGTTGAACGAACTCATAATTCCCGTAGTGCCGACGCACTTGGTAACACCGTGTTCCTTTGCGGTCTTGCTCGGAACGTCCATACCCTTGACCGCGATTTCAAACGGTTTGAGATAGAGTTCGCGCAGGGACTGCTCGGTCAGATACGTTGCGATACCCGAACGGTCGGTCTCCTGATCGTTGACCGCGAAATGCTTGAGGTCGGTGTACACGCCCTTTGTAGCCGCGCCGTTGATCACGTGAACAGCCATCTTACCCGAGAATACCGCGTCTTCGGAATAGTACTCGAAGTTACGTCCCGAGAACGGGCTTCTGTGGAGATTGACAGCCGGAGCATACCAACCGGTATACGGCAGGTTATTGCCCGTCGTCGAGCCCCATACGCCGTTGTCGCCCACGATTCTGCCCATGCGGTAAGCCAAGTCTTTGTTCCAGGTCGCCGCGATCAGTACCTCGGACGCGAACGTCGTATTGCCCGCGAAGAAGTTGTTCATGAAGTTGACGAAGCCGATCGGTCCGTCCGAATCATTCGTCAGGTTTTTGCCGATCTTCGGAATGGAAGCCGTCTGGAAAGCGCCGTTATCCACAAGATCGTTCATATCTTTGACGGTGAGCCGTCTGAGAATATCTTCCCAACGAATATCGTCGAAAGAAACCTTGTTATCGTCGCCGAGCAGATCGCGAAGCATGATCTCGCCTACCTGATCGGTAACGTGAGCAATGACCTGCGCATCCGTCACGGCAGTGGGATTATCCGGATCGATCTCAGCACGTACGGTATCCGCCCATGCCTTCGCGGCTTCAGAAACGGTCGTATTATTGTGCGTAACGTTCTCGATCGCGGCTTTTTCGCCCTCGATATACTCGCGATCCGTATCCGCTTGCGGGAACGTTCCCTCGAAGTCGGTACGGCTCATGCCCTTTCTGGTAACACTGTTGCCTTCCGCGTCGTCCATGTATACGTTCTGCAAGCGGTAATCGCTGTCGAGCAACTGATTTTCGTTGTCCGAGTAGAGATTATCCACTTCGATGTTTGTTACGGGATCGCTCTCGAAACGAACGGACGACGAAAGAGTAACGGTCGCGGTAGCGTACACATTGGCGGGATCGTCCACATGCGAATTCTTCGCCGCATAGAAGACGTAATCGCCCGCTTCGAGTTCGTATCCCTTGAAGTCGTTGCCGTTGGCGTCGTTGTAGTCGTACGACGCAAGCGCGTACGCGTCTACAGTAAACTTGATCGTTTCTTTGCCGCCGTTCGCACTCAGCAAGCCGGTTTTGTCAAAGTCTACGAGCTGTACTCTGGATTTCTCGATACCGCCGGGCGTATAAGGCAACGTTACATACAGCTGAACGATGTCCTTACCCGCGATCGCGCTCGTGTTTTCCACGTCGACGGTGACGGTAAGCGAACTTTCCGTGCCCGTCAGACCGCCGTCGATACGCATGTTCTGCGTGAACGTCGAGTACGACAGTCCGTGCCCGAACGGGAAACGGACGTTCTGATCATACCAGTTGGCATTTGTCAGTCTTTCCTCGTACGCTCTCGTTTCGTAATAACGATAGCCCAGATAGATGCCTTCTTCGTAAGTCACGTACGACTCGCCGGTAGCGTCGCCGTTCTCGGTGAACGCCGTGCCGTTCTTGCCGTCGTTGACCTGCGTGTTGTCGCCGAAGTTCTGCCATGTGGGATCCTTGGTGAAGTCCTTGGAGTAAATATCGGTCGTCTTACCCGACGGGTTGGTATTACCGTTCAGGAAATCCCCGATAGCGTTGATACCCGACACGCCGGTACCGCCGATCCACATGACCGCGTCGATACGGGGATCGTCGGGCTGGTTGTTGAACTCGTCGATAAAGTCGCACTGAAAGCTGGTGAGCGTGTTGAGCACGACAACTACCTTTTCAAAGCGGTCGGTAGCCATTTTGAGCATATCTTTCTCGTTCTGATCGAGCTGAAGATAGTGCCGTCCTTCGATACCGCCGTTTTCCGTATCCTGAACGCGGGGAAGGTCGAAGCTCTCGCCGCCGATACGGGAAATCACGACTATCGCCGCATCGTTATACGTCTTTAAGGACGAAATAACGTCGCCGCTGTAGTTCTTAAGCGGAGTTTCGCCGATAGGAAGCGTAGGCGCTTTGTCCGAGCCCGTGGAGAGCGTGGGGTTTGCGCCTCGTCCGTCGCCGGACGCGCTGCTTTCGTAGAAATCCTTTAATGTGGGGTTTACGTCGAAACCGCCGTTTTCGAGCGCCTCGTACAGCGTTGTCGCTTTTTCGCCCGAGCCGCCGCCCGAGCCCGAGCCGCCGTATACGAGATTAGCCGAGTTTTTTCCGAACACCGAAATTTTCGGTCTTGCCGCAGCCGTGTCCGTTACGGACTCGGGCGTCCGTATGGGCAGTCCTTTACCGTCGTTCGCGAGCAGTACGAAGCCCTCGCCTGCGATCTCTACGTTGAGCTTGTCGCCGGCTTCTTTCGACTCCGATTTGCTGTTGTAATCGGAATGGTAAATCTGCTCTACGCCTTCGCGCATTATCGGTCCGGGTCCGCCGAGAACCGTTCCGACTATGGAACGAAGCATCCCCGTGAATAATGCGGTCACCGTTATCAGCAATGCGAGCACTACCACGGTAACGATGAACCATATGCGGCTGCCGAGATTTTTGAATATTGCTTTAATTACGTTCATATTTCCTTGATGACCTCCTTATCCGATGTTGTCGTAAATCGGCGACCAGGAAAGTTTGGCTCCGCCGTGCGTATCGATACGCAGGTAGTCTGTAATGAACGACGTTGCCTGCATGGTGCCGCCGGATCCCGGAGGAGTCGAGTTCTCGACTACGATCTTGATGACGTTTTCGCCTTTTACAAGGTCGATATTGCCGAACTGATTTTCTTTGATACCGCTCGACCAGTTAACGTCTACGAACGTAGAACTTTCGCCGAAATCGATCGGTGCATAGTTAAGCGCTACGTCGTTGACATAGATCGCAACCTTCTTGTTTCCGTCCGGTCCTATTACGTTGCCGCCGAAGATTTCCATCGCGATCGCGCCGTACAACGTTGCGCCGCTGACGTCGCTGTCCGAATGGATATTGAACGTAAGCGTAGCTCCGTAACGGTACTGATACGAAACGAAATAACCGATACCCGCAGACTGCGTTACGCCGTCCACTTTATAGTTGTTGTCGACGGTGGAACCCCAGTTCTTGTCGTCCGCAACGATAACGCTGGTAAAGCTGTTCTCTCCGGAATATCCGGGCATTTTGACCTGCTGCGTAAGATCTACGTATTCGGCATGGAATATATCCGTCTCGACGAGTTCGGACTTCCAGTGTGCGTAATAGGTTCCGTGAGCCGTCAGATGAAGATCGGTAAAGTCGACGAGATTTCCGCCGTAACCCTGCGTATACCAACCGTCGAACGTATATCCCGGTCTGGTGGGATCGGTCTCGGGCGGAGTAACCGCATCGACCAACGTGAGATCGGGCACGGTCGCATAAGTAAGTTCGGGAGCGCTCTTATAGTTGTACTGGAACGTAGCTATATACTTTTCCATCTCCCAAACGGCATAATACTTCGTTTCGCCACCTGTGATTGCGTCGTATTCGATCGGGAAGAGATTGCGCGTTGCGACAACATCGCTGTCTCCCGGCTTCGCGTCCGGATTCGTAGACCAACCTGCCAACTTGTATCCGGGATGTGCGCCCGATTCGGTAACTCTCTTACCTGCGGCGGTGACTACTTCTCTGTCGCGTACGTCGTCGCCCTTTTCAAGCTCGAATTCCTGCACGTATCCGTCGCCCATCTTCAGATCGAGCTGAACGATACGGACATAAATGGATCTGTAAACCGCCGTAAGCGTAGTATCCTCGGCAGGCATCGTCCAGGTCGCGAAATCCACGCTCTGACCCGCCGCCGTTCTCCATTCACGGAACGTATAGATCGTTTCTCCCGTTTCGGGATCGGTCTCCGACCTTACGGGTACGGGGATCTTGTCCGCGGGAATCACGCTGCCGTAGGATGCTTCCACCGTAGCGGTCGAGCCGCCTCCGGGGAACGTGCCTTCGCCTGCGTCGAACGTGATAACATACTGTCTTGCATCCCACTGAGCATAGAACGTAACGTCTGCCGTGGGAGTATAAGGGAATGTCACCGTCTGTCCGCTGCCGTCCTGCGCCGTATTCCAGTCTGTGAACGTATAGCCGATCATAGACGGAGCTTTCGGTTCGGTCACCGTACCCCCTTCCTTATCGACATATACCGTGCGGGGCATTGACGCGCCGTCGTTGAAGTCCAGCGTCACAGCCCATTCGTCGGAAGGTCCGGCAGGCGGAGTACATCCGGCAAACATACAGGAAAACAACATAACAACGGCAACCGCAAGTAAAATGACCCGCAACTTGCTTTTACGTTTTTTCATATTCTACTCCTTAAGCGATACCACATACGGGATGGAAACAGCTCCACCCCGTATGTGATCTCGTATTCTGACTTAATTATCGTTTAAGTCGGATTTTATTTATCTTTCTCTTTCTTTCTGAGAATGAAGAATACAACAGCAGCAGCCGCAAGGATACCGAATACTATCGATACCGTGCCTGCGATCGAACCGCCGCAACCGCCTTCGCTCTTTCCGCCGAGGTCGCTGAGCGCAACGAGGTCTTTCCACTCCGTTTCGCCGACATAACGCCACTGGATGTGAGTTTCGGTCGTCTTGAATTCTATTTCTCTGCCGTCTGCGCCGGGCTGTCCTGCCTCGCCGGGAGCACCGTCAGCACCGGGAGCGCCGTCTGCGCCGGGTTTACCTTCGGCGCCGGGCTTGCCGTCTGCGCCGGGAGCACCGGGCTGTCCTTCGGGGCTGATTCCGGTATCAACGCCGTTGATCCAGAATGTGCCGTTGTAGATGGTAACCGCAGGCCATTCCCACGTTGCCGTGAGACCGTTGACGTTTGCGATAGCCTCACTGCTTTCGACAGCATTGCCGTCGCCGTCTACCCAGCCTTTTAACGTTACGCCGATCGCCGAAGCTGCGGGCGTATCGATGTCGCCGACCGTCGTGCCTGCGACGATGACCGTAGCGGTCGTCGTGCCGGGCAAGCCGATATTATAGATGACTTCGCTTCCGCCGAAGACCGTAACGGTCTTGGTGTATTCAACATCCGAGAAGCTGTAAGTGGGTCTTCTTCCGCCCGAGCTTACGACCTGCTGACCGCTCTGCTTAACGGTGATCGTGGTATCGCCAGCCTTAGCTACGCCGGTAACTACGCCGGTCTTATCGTTGACGGTAAAGCCGTTTGCCTCGCCTACGATTTCGTATTTAACGGACTTGAAGCGGCCGACAGTGCTTGCCGAAGCCGTCAGGTTAGGATCTACCTCGCCGGTTTCTACGGCAGCTCCCGAGAAGCTTACCGATGCGCCGGTCTTGGCAGCCTTACGTACGTTGACTTCGAGCTCTACGTCTACTTCGATATATCCGAAGCCGTTTTTACCTCTTACTCTTGCGGTCACGATGTGAACACCGGGATCCGCATAAGTTCCGCTGATAAGAACTTCGTTGTTTACGACGGTTGCGGTTACGCCGCTTTCAGCGCCTGCACCGACGATAGTATAACTTTCGCTGCCGAACGCCGTAGCGATCTTTGCGTCAAGCGCGGTCTTATCTGCGACTTTCTTGTTCGAGAACGCTGCGCCCGAGTTGACGGTAAGTTCTGCCGTGCCGTCTACGAAAGCTTTTGCGTTCAGTCCGTTGTTCATCTCGTTGCCGTTGACGACTACGTACATGATACGCTTAGCCGTGTCGCGGGTCCAGAACCACTGCGTCGGGCTCTCTTTTCCGTCGACATATACTTTGCCGTCTTTCCACTCGCCCTGCGTGAAGCCGGTCGAGCTGCCGAGAGGAATGGTGTGCGCACGAACGATGGTGTCGCCGTTCCATGCGGAAGCCGCCTCGGAGTACATATCCGTAACGGACATGCCGTCAAGACCCCACTCGTTCTCATACAGCTGAATGGAAGTTGCATATCCGCACGAAGAAGCAAGTCCGATGTGGTTGAATGCCGACATCGTTCCGTTGCCGTTTCCGTCGGTTATGCAAAGCTCGAATACTTTTGCATAGATTTCTCTGATAGCCTGCTCGGTGGCAAACGTCATCGTGCCGCCGCGGCTCGTCTCCTGATCGTTCAGGAATATGTGTTTGATGTACGGATGCATACCCATATCGGTAGCGCCCTTGATTACGGATGCGCCGAGGATACCGCCCTGAACACCGTCCTGGCTGTAATACTCGAAGTTACGTCCGCACAGCGGGTTGCGGTGCGTGTTCATAGCCGGTCCGTACCAGCCGTTTACGTTCATCCACAGGGATTCGTTGCCTACGCCGCGACCCTGCTTATAACCGAGATCCACGTTCCAGGTGGACGCGATGACAGGCGCGCCTACCCAGCCCCAGCCTACGACGGAGGTGCCGTCTGCGAGCTTGCCGCCCTTAAGCTGGTTGGGACCGTCCTGATCGGACGTGCCGGGCTTACCGCCGGAAGGCAATGCAGCCGTCGAGAACGAACCGCTCGTTACGAGTGCGGTGAGTTCCTTCCAGGTGAACTGGTTCATGAAAGCATCCCATGCGGCATCGTCAAGACCCTTGCCTTTCAGCGAATCGAGTTTGATCGTATACATGCCGTCTGCGCCTTTCACGCCGGTACCCTGCTGCCAACCCGTAAGATCGGCCGCGGTCTTAACCCAAAGGTTCTGATAATCCGTTTCGACTGCAAGCGTCAGTCTGTTATCCATGTCGTATTTTGCGGTGCCCGCATCTTTCGACGCGTTGCCGCCCATATACTGATTGTCGATAGCGCGGAATGCTTTCTCTTTGAACGTTCTGTTTGCATCGCCGTCCAGGAGATAGCCGAGCCTCAACTGCATATCGTTGGGCTTGCCTGCGCTCCACGACGCCTCAAGAGCCACTCCGCCGTCCTTCACGAGTTTGGTACGGCTGAGGTAATGCTCGCCTGCGTCTTCCTTACCGTCGAGAAGCCAGTTGTTTGCGAGCGTGTTGTAAAGCTCCCACGCATTACCCGTCTGAGAGTAAATGTTGTTGGGCGTGTTTGCGTCGTCATCTTCCTCGTAATTGATATCGGCGGCTACGGTAATATCCTTGCTGTCGATAACGTCATGCGAGTTTTCCATGAGTTTCAGCGTTACTTTGCCTGCGTCGATCTCATAACCGGAATGATCGTTGTTATTCGAATCGTCGAAGTCGAAGGACGCCAGATCCTTAGCGTTAATCTTAACCGTAACGCTCTGGGTCGCATTGGGCTGAATTACGGGGCTCTTTGCATAACCTACAAGGTTTACGGAAGCCTTTTCCACTTCGCCCGTGATGTAGTCGGGGGTGCTGTACAGCTGAACGACCGTCTTACCCGCTTCCGTTCCTACGTTTTTCACGTCAACGGTTACGGTGATGTCGGCGTCCTTATTTGCGTCGGTAAGCGACGCAACGTCAACAGCCATGTTGCTGTACTCGAAATTCGTGTACGACAGACCATGTCCGAAAGGATAGATAACCGCTTTGTCATACCATGCGTTTGCGGCTTCTTCGTCTACCTTTTTGAGCTCGTCATACGCGGTTTCGTAATAACGATAACCCATGTAGATGCCTTCGGTGTAGTCCATTGCGATATGATACGATTTGTTTACCGTATAGCCCGCAACGGAAGGATCGATGAGCATTTCTACCGTAGAGCTGCCGTCGCCGGAAGAGCTGGATCCGCCGTCGTCCGTACTGGGCGTACCGTTCAGACCTTTGGTTACCTGCTCGCCGTTGATAGCATAGTTAGCCATCGTATAGCCGAGTACGTTGTACGAAGTCGGATCGGTGTAAATGTCGCTCATCCAGAAGTCGACAAGACGACCGGAAGGATTGACTTCACCCGACAGAAGTCCGCCGAGAGCCAAGTTACCGTTCCAACCCGGCGTACCGAGCCAAAGGATGGAATCGACGGTATCGTCGTCAACGAGATTTGCGATCTCCATAACGATAGGGGTCTGCAAAAGAACGATAACTTTCTTGAACTTGCCCTTCGCCTTCTGATCTTTTACGTATGCGAACAGCGCTTCTTCGGCGTCCGTAAGCTCTGCGTAATGATCGGTGGGATCGGAGTGACCGTCAACGTCATGCGACTGGTTGTCTACGAACTCCGAACCGGTACGGCTGATCGTTACGATCGCGGTGCCGTACTCGTCGTATGTAGACTCTATCGACTTAAAGAAGTTGTCTTCCGCATAAGCATATTTTCCGCCCTGGAACTCGACACTGCCGGTCTCGGATTTGGTCATATACTTATAGTCGGCCTGGCTTCCCTTTTCATCAATGCCGATGCCCTTGAGCCCGACAAGATCTTTTGCCTTCTGGTTGATCTGGAACCCGTGATCACCGTCGAGACCGTCGTAAACGGATCTCTCGGTTGCGCCGATCCAGTCATACTGTTTGGCCATGGTCGCATTGGTCGGGACGCCCTGCTGTCCGGAGCCGCCTCCGCCGTAAGCCATGTACGCGCTGAGAATGGTAACCTTCTTATCATTCTCCGCCTTAAGCGGGAGCACATTCTTTTCGTTCTTCATAAGAACGAAGCCCTCGCCTGCGATCTCTACGTTGAGCTCGCTGTTGGCTTTGACCGTTTCCAAATACGAATTGTAATCGGATTTGTATTGGCCGGTGCCGCTGAAACCGGTTGTGCTGTTATAAGCATCGAGCACGCCGGCATCCGCACGGAACGTGTTGAACGCAGCAAAACTTATGCTACTGATAGCAAACACGAGTGCGAGCAGACAGACAGCCAACTTTGAAAGTCGCCTTTCAATTGTTTTGGTCTTCATACCTTTTCTTTCCTCCAAATGAGATTTTTATTTATGCGTAGACACCCCTACGTATAAACCATAATGTATCGGCTTTCGGGCGACACAAGCAAGCAACTGCCGAAGTACGGACGCGAGCAAGCGGAGGCATAAAAAAATACTTCTCCCGAGCTCGGTCAGGAAAAGTATACATTTTTT
>CAJUKR010000023.1 GCA_910587025.1 uncultured Christensenellaceae bacterium | reverse complement strand
ATATAGCTATACACCCTGCCGTGCCGTTCTCGCTTATTTCCAACGGAGACTGAGTAGTCGCACCCGAATCAAGCGTTACAGTCCACACATCGTTTAGCCCCGTCCAATATTTTGCGTCGCCCTCAAAGCACATCTTCTTATTATAATAGAACGTTCTTCGACTTCCTGTATTATTTGTAAGCTCAATCAGCCATGTATTCGTATATTTGCCTGCGATACTCACTTTCATATTATTTCTCGCATAAGATGTATATGTTTTTGAGCCACTATGGAACGTCATTTTATATATATCATTATCGGCGGATATACTATCAAAATACTTAAGATACCGTATACCGCTTCTTACAGAACTTATAGCGATACTTGTTGCCATAACATGTGGTATTATATCTACTATTTTCGTTTCGCCCGGCGCAAGTCGAATAGTTCTAATATCCGTAAGCCCCGTCCAATTCTTGGCGTCATCATAAAAACACATCTTCTCATTATACGCATAGACGCGTTCTTCACTATGATTATTTCTGATTTTAATATACCATTTTGTGAATACATAATTGCCTAAATTCAAATCAAAATGCTTATCGGCACCGACATTACTGATTTCATTATTGATTATATCAGACGATTTCATAATAATATTTTTGAGAATATAATTATGTATATCGGAATCGTATGTCTCAATGTTATGTATTACTGCCGGCATATCTGCCGCACGTTTCGGAATCAACAACCCATTGGAGCTCCTACATTCTTTAACATATTTAGTGAAGTAGTAATTATTATCGTTCTTTACTCCTTGTGCCGAATCAACAGGTACCAATACGTCACTATACCAAATACCGGAATGTACTTCATTATAGATTAATCGTAGTACATTGACAAATTCATCTTGCGTAAACAGTTCACCTATATCAGGGTATGTTTCCACTATCTCTGGATATTTTATTCCGCCGGCACATGAAGTAATAAACCCTGAAGCGTCATCTGCATAATGTTCCAACAAGTAACAAAGCGCATTCGAATATTTACCGCCGCATGATTGTAATATCGCACGTTGATATTCTATCGTAGTTGTTGCACCTATCGCGATACTGTTGATATTTTTATACTTACTATCGTAACCGGCTTTCCAACGATTATAATAAGTGGTATAAATCGATTCATTAGCTATATCTTTTAGTCCTTGATTGTCGCCAAAAATTATTCGTCCCGCATAACCGGCAAGCGGCGAACCGAAATACGGAGTGCCTATACTGATCAAAGAATCAACACTATTAGGATAATCCAACGCATATTGCAAATTGGTGATACCGCCGCGCGAATGTCCGATCAAATTAACCTTAGGAGATTTTTGCTCCCGATTAAGTGATTTTACACGAGCAATAACATCATTTAACATATTTTTGAACTCACTATATACAACATCATTCGATTCTTCGCTACTTTGAGAATCAAATACTATAATAATGTGTTTCGAAACATCGTTAATGCTCGTTTGCGTTTTGCTGTAACCGTCATATAACGTGTAGCTCGGCTGACCATTATCGTTTGTTGTTTCGGCTCTATAAATATGTGCTCCACCTGCTTTCTCGCTTAATTTATAAACAAGTGAATCGCTATCTTTAACAAAGGTATTAAAATCGACTCCGTTATTACTCCAATTTGCCGCACAACTACCAAGACCATGAGTAAAGACAGTAATCTGCGGTGTATCCATATAAACAGAATCCGCCTTCGTAGATATAGTCATATTAAAACCGACAGCAAATATTATAGATGTAATCATTGTGATTATAAGCAGTATAGCTACAATCTTTTGTTTTCCTTTTGTGTTCATAATTAAACCTCCTTTAAGTTATGAACCTCCGGGCAATTCACACCCATTTGGCATATAATATCGTTTCCTGATATACTACGATTTCTTCCAATACGTAGTCGCCGTTTTTGTAAACTTCTTCTACCCCTTTCTTTTCTTCGGGCAATGTGTCGGTATCGAAATCCCATGCGTTTGTGCATTCGGATTCTTTGTACCAACCCGCAAACGTATATCCTTCCCGCTTCGGTGCAGGCGGAATATATTCGATCATGCTTCCGTAGTCGCAGTCGTCTATCCAATAATATCCGTCGTGCTCCGCTCCTTCATAATTATAATAGTAAGAAACGTTTGCACGCAAACATTTTCCGTACGAAATATACTTAGTTCCGTATTCTGCCTCATACATCTTTCGTGGACAATATACAGTGATGCCGTACCCGCCTATTGACGCCGCAGTTGAGTCCGCCGCAGGATACATCACTTTTTCGACGTTCGGACAATCACGAAAAGAATACGAATTTATCTCTTCAATTTCGTCCTCGAAATATACTTTTTCTATAACATCACTTTTTATATCCGGTTCATACAATCTAAAAGGCGCATTATATCCCAACGCATGTACTTTTATCCCGTCGATATATTCCGATATCACCAAAAATCTTTGATTATTACCTTGTTCCGTTGTGCCTGTTATTTCATAATAATTATCTTTTTCATAATAACGCAATGTAAAAAACTCCGATGCTATTTCTGTATATTTATATTTTGAAAAAATTTTATCGATATCGTTCATAAAGTTCCACATGAAAATTTCCCAAACTATAATAACAGCAAACACAACGATCGTAGCCACAATAAATATTTTTTTTGTTACGTGTTTCATGATTTATACTCCTTATTTACCTTTTCACATTCCCAATTATTATTTATTATAACTTGTTCTTCCTCCTTTGTATATAATATGTCGCCAAGCCTTGTCCGCTTTCTCTTGCAATTTTGTTCCCGATAACTTACCTCCTCTTATCACGCAACCATGTTTATAATTTTTATTTATCCCCCTCTTCATTTATATAGACAATCTAAAAAGGCATAAAAGTTCAACTTTTTTCGTATTCTCAAAAAACAGCCTAATTATGCAATGATATTTGATTTTCATTGCATTATAGACTCTTCGTAAACTCTATCCACCCTTACTATCTAATATCACTTTTTACAACGCACGCCATTTGGCATAAAGTCTGAACTGTGTATCCTCTTCTATTTCGGGCGATATATCGAAATTCCATTCGGTTATGCATTCCGGTTCGGTATACCAACCCATGAATTCATATCCATTCCTTTCGGGCTTCGGCGGCTCCGAAATCTTTTCTTCACTTTCCACATCATCCAGACGATAATATCCGCCGTTTACCTCGTCCGAATAATTGTTCATAAATTCTACGTTGCCGATACAATATTTACGTGCAGTATCTTCATCCATACTTTCGTATAACGACCTATACACGTAAGTTTTGTTTGAGCCTTCATATCCGTCTTCCCTTATATTGCATGAATTCGAACAACACATCATTTTAATTCCCAAAGAGTCGTCAAAAGCATTTTCATGAATAATTTTGATATTATCGTAAACGTATATCTTTTTTAATTCCGGACATTCGATACGATAATACTGAACTGCAAACCAATCAGCACTTGCCACACGATAGCCGATATATTGCACGGGTTTTTCTTCAATTTCTCTCGGAATTTCTACCTCCTCAAGCGATCCAGTAAAATCTACAATAGCAACAACTTCTCTTCTGTTACCGCCACTACCGGAATTATCGGTATAATCATTAGTAACTATATACCGAAATGCACCATATGTCTTTATATCGTCACCTACAGAGCTAAATATAGCCACCAAAGAAAATAATGCAACTGTTGTAATGATCACAAAAGACACTACAACTATAGAAACAACTAGAAGAACTACTTTTATCGGTTTCGGCTTCTTTTCCTGTTCTTCAGTTTTTTTCATTTCCCGTTACCTCTCTTTCTTGAAAAGCGTTCCTATTACGGCACACTTGACCGTTATAGTATTATTTTAACATTTTTCAATACATAACACAATATGTATTTGCAAAATTTTACATGAGATATTTTTCGAAAACGTATTGACATATTATAAATAATGTGATATGCTTAAAAATAAGGAAAACGAATCTTACGTAAAGATAAAACCGCACTCCGAAATCTGCGATGATTTCGAAATGCGGTTTTTATTATATATTGATTCGTCTTTATTGTTCTTCGTCGACGGACTTTTTCACGCGGCGGGCTTTGAAAAAATCGGTGAGCAGTTTTGCGCATTCGCATTCCATTATGCCGCCCTCCGTATCCGCGCGATGATTGAAAATCGGGTTGTCGGTCAGGCTCAGCACCGTGCCGCCGCAACCGAAACGTTTATCGAACGCGCCGTAACGAACGCGGCGTATACGCGACAGTACTATCGCGCCCGCGCACATCACGCACGGTTCTTTCGTCACATAAAGATCGCACCCTTCGAGATTCCAGTGTCCGAGTTTTTTCCCCGCTTTTCTGAGCGCGTTGATTTCGGCGTGAGCCGTCGGGTCGCAGGCTATGCCGCGAACGTTATGAGCGCGGGCGATTATTTTGCCGTCGCAAACGATGACCGCTCCGACGGGAACTTCGCTCTTCGCCTCTGCTTTTTCCGCTTCCCTCAGCGCGGCGGTCATGAATTTTTTATCGTCTCGATCAACAGCTTCGGAAGCCATAAGTTTTTCTCCTCTCCTTCGAGCGCGGACTCGTCGAGCGGATGAGAAAACCGCTCGCTTATTATTTCTATGGTAAGCGCGGGAATTCCGAGCTCGGACACGCACCAGTCCTTATATCCGCCCGCGCTCCCGAGATCTCCGTGCACGAGCCTATACCCGAGAGCATCCGCCGTAATTTCCGCAATATGTCTGTCGCGGGCAAGCCGCTCCCCTTTCTGACCGAACTCGTAATAAACTTCCCGCCCGAGTGCATGGTAACTCACCGTCGCGATCGGCTTAACCGCGCGGGTAAAACGCACGAGAGCGCGTGTTTCGGGTTCGCTCACAGAAAGATACCCGATAAACGACGACGGCGCGGGTTCGGTCACGTTGCTTTCGCCCGTACCCCACTTCGCTTCGAAATTGCAGTTGAGATCGACCGCCCGCAAGTTGGCTTTCCACATCGAAAAATCATTGTGCCCGTTGACTGCCAAAAGGCTTGCGGCGTACTCTGGGAACGCTTCCGCGCCGCGCTGAACGAGGGTTGCGCCGTCGGGGTTCGTCATGGGAAGAAAGTATACGCCGAGCGGCAGATCTTCGCACATGAGCGTTTCGACCTGTCTTTCGACGAGCAACGCCGTCACCCATTCGCGGGCGTGTATACCGCCCTGAATAATTATCTGATCGCCGCTTTTAGGCCCCAAATGAAAATATACCAAGTGAGCGCCGCTTACCGATCTGCCGATCGTGCCGCACTCTACGCCGCTGCGGCAAAGTTTACACACGTCATTTCTCAATGCTTCGTAGTCGTACATAATACTTTATATTATGCGACCGCGCGCCGAGGAATGACCGCGTTACTTATGATACGACGAGCCTGCGAGTATGGAAAACGCCCGATACGCCTGTTCCGCGACTATGACGCGCATGAGCCTGTGCGGATAAGTCATTCTGCCGAAAGATACGAGCGCATCGGCGCGGGCGCGCACTGCGTCGGTAACGCCGCGGCTTCCGCCTATCACGATCTGGACTTTCGGGCAATGCAGATATGCGCCGTCGATAACCGTCGCGAACTCCTCGCTCGAAAGCTGTTTGCCGCGAAGATCGGTCAGTATGCAAAAACCGTTCATTCTCGAAAGCAACGCTTCGCTCTCCGTTTCCGCCGCTCTGCCGTCGTCGCGGCTGTCCGGCAATTCGACTACGGTCGCGTCGCAATATTTGCCAAGCCGTCTGACGTATTCGTCCACGCCGTCGGTAAAATACTTTTCCTTGATCTTTCCTACGCAAAGTATCTCGAGCTTTTTCACCTGTCGTCTCCTTGCGGCTTTGCGTATAGCCCGTCAAACGCGTTCTTCAGTTTTGCGTTCACACGCGCGATCTCCGCGCCGTCCGGCTTCAATTTTCCGTCCGGCGTAAACAGTCCGTTTATCTCGTCCTCGACGTCGGTAAGCTGAGTGTATACCGTCGCGCTCAACCCCGCCTTTTTTATGAGCGGAAGTATCTCTTTCTCGTACAGACGCGTAACCGCCGCCGAGTATTTTTCACGCGATTCGAATTTTTTATAACCGAACGTCTTTTTCTTAAGCTCGTCCGTAAACGAATATCCGCCGAACTCGGTGAGCGCGAGTATGCGTTTTTTGTCGCGCTTAAGCCGCACTTTGCGGAAATATATATGACGGCTTTTTATATTGCCGCCGCCCTTATCCTGCCAGCCGCTCGCGTGGTCGTACAGCCTGGTATCGTCGATCGCTCTGAGTTTCTTCCATACCTCTACGGCATCGAACTGTCCCCACGCCTCGTTAAACGGCGTCCACAGACAGACCGACACCGCGTTATACAGAGTCTTTATCGTATCCGCCGCCTCGCGCATGAACCACTCGCGGGAAGCGGGATCGTCGCGCTTCATCTTACGGTAATTTCGGTCGTTTATATGCAGATTGACGAACGGACAGAGATTGATACGCAATTTCGAATACCGCCCGCCGCCGTTGATCATGTCCTGCCATACCAGCACGCCGAGCACGTCGCAGTAATAATACCAAAGCGCAGGCTCGATCTTTATATGCTTTCTGAGCATATTGAAGCCGAGATCTACGACCGCCTTGATCCCGTCGTACATGGCGCGCGCCGACGGCGGAGTATAAATTCCGTCCCGCCAGTATCCTTGATCGAGCAAACCGTTATGAAAAACAGGTATGCCGTTCACCGCGAAAAGGTGCGTCCCGTCCGAAACGGTCTCGGTGAAAGAGCGCAGACCGAAATAGCTTTCGACGACGTCGCTTCCCGCCGTAATGCGGATCGGATACAGTTCGGGCGAAGACGGCGACCACGGTTTACAGACCGAAACGTCGAGCGTTATATCTCTGCCGCGCCCGCTCGCTATGACCTTATCTCCGTCGAATGCTTCGATCAGCGCGTCCGCGTCGCAGTCTACCGATACTTTCAGCGTGCGGCTGTCGCAATCGGGCGTCAGTTTGACCGAGCGGATGTATGTTTCGGGCACACTTTCCAGCCACACCGACTGCCATATCCCACTCGTCGCCGTGTACCATATCCCGCCGCGAGCATAGCTCTGTTTTCCGCGGCCGTAAATGTGTGACGACGCATCGTCGGTCACGACAAACGTAAGTTCGTTTTCGCCGCTCTTAAGCGCGGCGGTCAACTCGACGGCAAACGGCAGATACCCGCCCTCGTGCGAACCGACCGTAATACCGTTCAGTTTTATTTCGCAGACCTGATCGCACGCGCCGACGTTAAGAAGCACGCGCCCGATATCGAATCCGTCGGGAAGCGTAAAAAAACGACGGTAATGCAAAAACTCGTCCGCTTTCGGCCCGCGCGCCGCGCCAGACGCTTTCGATTCGGGCGAATACGGCACGAGTATTTTTCCGTCATACTCAGTCGAGGTCTCGCGCGACGACGTTACGGCATAGTCCCATTCCCCGTTCAGCGGAAAATAACTGTCCCGCTTAAACTGCGGGCGCGGATACTCGCAAAGAGGAATACCGCTTTTACCGTCATCGAATTCGGGTGTAAAGATCATATTTTCCCATCCTTAAGTTTTTCAAGAAAAACCGAGCACAAGCGACGCCACCCACATGACGACGCATATGAGCACGCCCACGCTTATGAGTATCAGTCCGGCGAGCGTTCCGCCGTCGTCTGCAGACGGATGGAACTTCTCGACCGAAGCACGCTCGTCCGGCGGCTCGGGAGAAACGGGATCGCGCCCGCCGAATCTGCGACCGACAAAGCGCACCGCAAACGCCGCAAGCAATGCGAGAGCAACGCCGACGATCAGCCATACGGCTATGCCGTAACCGCTTTCCATCACCTGCGTGACCCAGCCCGAAACAGCGCCGTCGATCGCGGGGATCGACAAAACGAATCCGATCGCGTTGTTGAGCGCGTGCATTATTATTGCGGGGATTATATTGCCGAACCGCACGGTGATATACGCAAGCGCGCACCCGAACATAAACTGATATACCGTCTGAAGCGGATTCATATGTATGAGCGCGAAGAGCAGTCCGCACGTTACGACCATAAACGGAATGCGACGGCGGGAAGAAATGTTCCCCGTCACACCGAGCGAAGAAAGCACACTGCCGCGGAACAACAGTTCTTCGCATACGGGCGCGATAAGCGCCACGCGAATAACGGACAGGATTATCGTGAGAGGTCCGTCGAAGGACACGACCGCCCCGCCGTGATAACCGTTAGCCCGAAGCGCGTAAGTAAACGCTATGGCGAGCGCGTCGAAACCGACCACGCACACTACGGTCAAGCCGACGGCGATCAGACATTCGCGCATTCGGGGTTTTGCGAAATAATACGTAGGACGGCTGCCGAGTACGCGGGCGGGCTGAAGCGCGGCTATCAGGAAACAAAGCTGAATGAGCGAATTGAGCAAAAAACTCACCACATCGTAACCCGCCGTCCCTTCTTCGAAGCGGCTCATGACCGCCAAATATATCAGGGTCATTATGAGAAAAGCCACCACCGCAGTGACGTACGAAAACCCGCCCTCTACGGCGGAATATCTTTTCAGAAGCCTTGGTTTCAAACCTCTATCACCTCCGACATCTCGTTTTGTACCGCAACCGTCAAGTCGACTTTTCCTTTTAAGTTATATTTCACGAGCGCTTCTTTCGCGGTGCGAAGCGCAAGCTCGGGAGTATTGTTCTGTTCGGACAAATGCCCGAGCATGATATGCCCGACGCCTTTTCCGGCAAGGTATGCGACGCATTCGGCGCATTCGGCGTTGGACAGATGCCCGCGCGTCCCCGCTATCCGCGCTTTCAAGTATGCGGGGTAACAATAATTGTTTTTCAGCATTTCGGGATCGTAATTCGATTCGATCAGCACGACATCGGAATCGGCAAGCGCCTCCAGCGTGGTTTTGGGCATAATGCCGAGATCGGTCACGACCGTGATCTTGCTTCCTTCGCTGTAAAACGAATAGCCGAAGCATGGCACGTCGTGCGAAACCGGGAACGCGGACACCGTTATGTCGCCGACGCACACGTCGCCCGAGAACTCGTCGCGCCCGCCCTTCAGCCTGCCGCAAAGCCCGCCGTGCAGCACTCTGTTATAATGAACGGTAGCCCCTCGCTCCGACACGTCGGGAAGATAACGTATATGATCGGAATGCGTGTGCGTGACGAATACGTCCGATACTCCGCCCGCGCCGATACGTACAAGCGATCCGTTTACGCGTCGGCACGATACTCCGAAATCGAGGAGAAGCGACGTTCTGCCGCTCCCTATGTATATACAATTACCTTTGCTTCCGCTGGCAATGCTGCAAATCCTAAGCGCCATATATGTATTATAACAGCGACCGTTGACTTTGTCAATCCCGTGTGATATAATCTCGGTATGTATAATTGCAAAGATATTGTTTCGAGGCTGTCGGAAGCCGTCGACGCCGCGCTCAAAAGAGTGGACTGCGACGTTCTCGGCATGCTCAAAGCCGCTTATGACGACGAGAATAACGAACGCGCGAAATGGGCGCTCGCTCAGATCATAGAAAACGACGAGGTCGCCGAGCGCACGGACAGTTATCCGTGCCAGGATACGGGCGTCGCCATGCTCATGGTAACGGTCGGACAGGACGCGACGTTCGACGGATCGCTCGCGGACGCGCTGGAAGAGGGCGTCAGGCTCGGATATAAGGACGGGCGAAAATCGATCGCCCATCCACTCACCCGGATAAATACTCGCGATAATACGCCGCCCGTAATTTATTACGACGTCGTACCCGGCGACGGTCTTACCGTAAAATTTCTTGCCAAAGGCGCGGGAAGCGAAAATATGGGCGGCGTCAGAATGCTCACTCCGTCAAAAGGGAAACGCGGCATAATCGACGCCGCGGTAAACATCGTAAAAGAAGCGGGCGCAAATCCCTGTCCGCCCATACTGCTCGGCGTGGGAGTGGGCGGAACGATGGATAAAGCCGCTCTGCTGTCCAAAACGGCTTTGCTACGCAAATGCGGCGAAAGCTCTCCCGATCCCGAAGTCGCCGAGCTCGAAAAAGAGATACTGAGCGAAGTAAACGCGCTCGGAATAGGAGCGCAGGGATTGGGCGGAAAACATACGGCGCTTGCCTGCGCGGTCGAAATCGCGCCAACGCATATAGGCATGCTCCCCGTCGCCGTCACCGTACAATGCCACAGCGTCAGACACGCGGAGGTGAAATTCGATGAACGTTAAGCCCATGACGAACGAAACGGACGTTACGACGCTCGAAGCAGGCGACGCGGTCTCCTTTTCGGGAACGATATACACGGCGCGCGACGCGGCGCACAAGCGCATGACCGAAGCGGCGGCGGAGAACAAGCCCCTGCCCTTCGACGTACGCGGCGCGGCAATATATTATGCGGGACCTACGCCGACGAGAACGGGCGAAGTCATCGGGTCGTGCGGACCTACGACGAGCGCGCGCATGGACGACTATACGCCGACGATGCTCGGGCTCGGACTCAAAGTAATGATAGGCAAAGGAAAGCGAAGCGACGACGTGATCGCGAGCATGATAAAGAACAAAGCCGTATATCTCATCGCGGTAGGCGGCGCCGCCGCGCTCATTAAAAGCCGCATAACGGCATGCGAAGACGTCGCATACCCCGACCTCGGCTGCGAAGCGGTGCGTAAACTGACCGTAAAAGATCTGCCTCTGCTCGTCGCGATAGATTCGCACGGCAACAGTATACTGTAACCTTATATATCAATATCCCGTGAATTACACGAAAAAATCAACGGTAACAACGAAAAAGCACCCCGATAAGTTTTATCCGAACTTCGGGGTGCTTTTCTCTTGTCGATGCTTATCTTATAAAACGCGGCTGTTTTCGTATGTTTTAAGTCAACCTCTCAACGGTCGTTTTTCGCCTTGGCTTTATTCACAGCGCTTCTGATGTCGTTATTTTCTTTCACGGAAACATCGGTATTGCCTATGTTGCTTATACGGTAAATCGATTCGCCCTTATAAGAATAAGCGAGATCATACTCGTCATATTTCCACATATTATCCGCTCCGTTCGTTTTTATTCCGATACCGATAACGCAGTTCTCCGTTTTATCGAAACTTACGGAAACGATACATCCGACGTTCTCGTAAATACTGTTGTGAATCGATACGCGTCTGTACAACTTTGCGGTGTATATACCGTCGGCGTAAGCGAATTTATCGTACAGGTCGATGATCTTTTTCGATCTCTCCGAATCTTTGGTTTCGTAGAAGTTCGTATCGTTGAACATAGAGCTTATGGAATTCGACATAAAAGAGTACGTCTCGCTTGCACTCCAATAAGTTTCCGAGTTGCGACGGCCGTCGGTGGTTTCCGAATTTTCCGATTCGCTTCTCGCTCTCCAATAATATTGCAAATCGTCTTCTTTTCTGCCGCGCTCGTAATATTCTTTTCTCATAACCTTTCGGTTATCGAATTCTTTTTCGCCGTCCTCTTCGATGTTCGTTTTGTTCACGGATTCGCTTTCCCCGTAAAACTTGTTGTCTTTATCGAAAAGAACCGTCATCGTTCCCGATTGATAATGATCCCCTTTAACCGCCTTTCTGATCTTGCCGTTATAATCGCTTGAAGAATAATCCCGTTCCCATACGTCGCCTTCCATTTCGAATTCCAAGCTCAAAGACATGTTCAATGTATAGTTCGAAACCTCAGACGTGTTTTCGATGGCGGATCTCCAGCCCTCTTCGGTCACCATGCCGCCTTTGGGCATACTTACGCCGCATGCCGCGAAAGCCAATGTGCATACCGCGCACAACAAAAGCGCGCCTATCACGCTCAATAATCCTATCTTTTTTTTCATTTTCTTTATCCTCCTCTTCGCCTTCCGTACGGAAAGCGTTTTTAACCGACAATACGATGATCGCACCGTATTGTAATCAACGTCGTTTTCGAAAAACCTTCGTAACAACTTTGTTTTTAGCTTTTCCGTCTTACTTCCGAACCGACTTGATTTTTTCCGTTGTTTTTATCTATAACAAATACCCCCTTATGGATTTTTATAAAAAAAGTGCGCCAACCGAAGTCAACGCACAAAAACGCAAACTCCGACTGCCGCTAAACAAATTTTATGATCGGTACGAATTACTATACTCACATAAATGGAATTTGCATTTTTAACCGAGTAAATAAACGAGTATAGTAAAAGTATATACTTTTATTTATAAAAATAAAAAATCCGTACTCCTTGATAAGATATAAAATTTGTTTAGCATAATCAGTATACCATATCCGAAACCGAAAATCAAGAATTTCGCAAGAACAATAAAGCGAAAAAACAAAACGACCGTTTTTTCGCGCCTTCGACGCGCTTATGCAAAAAATGCAATATTTTTCATAAAGAAATGCAATTGAAATATATCCTTACGTGTGGTATACTTAATTAAACCGCAACAGGGAGAATTAAATGCAAACAAAAGTTTTGTCTTTCAATTGCATTTTTTCGGCAAATATATTGCATTTTTTATTCTGATGTGCTATTCTATAACCATAACTGACATTTAAGGGGAAAAATTATGTTCAAATACGTCAGTGAAGATCTCGACTTCGCACACAAATTCGACGAAAGCCCGCGACCCGCGCCCGACTACGAAAAACATTATCACGACTTTTTCGAGTTATTGTATTTCGTCCGCGGTAACGTGGACTTCACCGTCGAAGACAGGATATACCGCTTGCATCCCGGCGATATAGTTTTCATTCAGCCGGGCGAGCACCACTATCTCACGTTTCTGCAAGACAGCGATTACGAGCGGTATGTGCTCAAGTTCCGCGAGAATACGATCCCGAAACATATGTTCGGACGGATCGGAAACCGCGCTTCGTTCTATACGGTAAGCGACGAAATACGCGAACTGTTCGCGAGCATGGATAAACTGTGCGAACGGTTCGACGGTAACGATCTCGAGCTCATGCTCTCCTGCCGTATGCTCGAAATAATGACGCTCATATGTCTCGAGCCCGAAGCGGATAAAAAAGCATTCCGCGACAAAACGATAGCGCAGATAATAAATTACGTAAACGAAAACATGAGCGAGCCTATCACTCTTACGAAAATCTGCGACCACTTTCATTTTTCGCAATCGTATATATCAAACAAATTCACAAACCATATGAAAGTATCCATAATATCGTACGTACGCACCAAAAAAGTAATGGCGGCGCATCGCGATATCGTGAAAGGAGACAAACCGACGGACGTAGCCAACCGATACGGCTTCATCGACTATTCTACCTTCTACCGCGCTTACACCAAAGTCATGGGATTTCCGCCGAGCAGCAATAAATAATTCCGCATTCGGATCGACATAATAAAATATACCTCGCTTTAACGGCAAGGTATATTTTTATTTTCCGCGGCACATAATATGAATATCACTGAATATCGGAGGAAATTATGAAAGATCTCAAATGCGGACTCAAAGAATGCCGCTACAACAAAGGATACTGCTGTTGCAGTAAAAGCATAAACGTAAGCAATCGCACCGACTGCATGACGTATTCTCCAGACGAAACCAAACGCCGTACCGAATTCGAGGCGGCAAGCGATTTCATTCCCGCAAATTACAGCGTGGATACCGCGGTGGCATGTTCGGCGAAATGTATTTACAACGACAACGGTAAATGCGGCGCTTCCGGCATAACGGTCATGAGCCGCGATCCCGGCGACGCGTCCTGCCTGACTTTCGTAAAAGAATAGACGTATCATAAAAACGAAAACGACCGAGATAATATTATCTCGGTCGTTTTTATATTTTCCGAAAATCAAGATCAGATTCCCGTGACCACCTCGCCTTTGGAGCGAATGCCGTACACAAGCAGATACTTACCGTTTTCCCCGATCGGAAGCAACTTACCGTCGCTCGGCGCGGTGTATCTGATATCGTCTTTCATGCGGAACTCGATACCGTACGGCGCCGTACCCGAGCCCAGTCCCGCGTCGTCGGCAATCGACCTCGCGCACTTCACGAACTCCGAAAATTCGGTCTGATCGGAAATGTCGTAATCGTATTCGACGTCGCCGCCCGAGCCGAGTTTGTTCAAAAGATAATAATCGTATTCGTAATTCGCTTCATATTCTTCCCCGATATAATTTTTCGCTTTGCCGTAATCGTCGCGCGATTCGTCTTCCGCGAAATAATCGTCGCGCGTAAGGAAGAAATCGTGATTGAGGAATGTATAACGATCGCCGCCTATACCGATTATCGTATCGCCGTAAGTGGCGTCGAACACATACCAGAAGCCGTTGATCATCACTTTATTCCAGGCATGACCGCCGCCGTATACACGCACTGCGGGAATGCCCTCCATACGAAGAAGCAGAGTCGCTGCTTTGGATATTCCGTCGCAGACCGCGCGACCCGAATCGAACACGCCTTCGAGATAAAACGCGCTGCTCTTCGCCGTTTCCGCCGCAGACTGATCGATGGCGGCGCCGAGCGTCGAATTGTCGTAAGACACGTTCACAACCAACCATTCGTATATGGCAAGCGCGCGTTCGGTAGCCGTCATATCGTCCGAAATGATTTTTTCGAGAACCTTCCTGGCTTTCGCATATATCTTCTCGGCGACGCTTCCCGTTTTCGGAGCGGGACGCGCTCCGATCATAGCGGCGTAGAAGAGCTGATTACTCGTTTCGCAAACCATGCTCGTTCTGACCGAATCTATCGAAAGATCGTGTTTCGCTCCCCGTTCTTTATACCCTATGGGCAATATCTGCGTATAGACGCCCTTATCCGTCGAGGACTCGGTAGCTTCCGACTTCGCGAGATCGGCATAGTTTATAAACATCTTAAGATCGGTAAACGCAAGTCCGGTATACGCCGAAAAGTAAGCCTGCGAGTACGCCGCCTTGATCTCTTCGCTCTGACTTCCAGTAAAACGGTAATTCAAATGGATCTCGGGCGCATCGTCCTTTGTTATATATTTATACTGAACGTACTCGATATACGCGACCAGTTCGTCGCGACTGTCGAGCACGACTTCCGCGCCGTCGTCCGAATAATACGCTTCGTCGAACTCGTCGACATACGGCATAAAGCCGCGCCACATATAACTCAGCCTATCCGACCACTCGGGCGCGATCGGGTTTATCGGCGCGTCCGGGTCTTCTTTGTCGCCGCCCGTAGAACTCTTTTCGTCCCACTTGGCGTAAAGCGTTTTGTCGCCGTGCTCGCCGACTTTTATCGACGTCACACGCTCGTCTGGAAGGTACTCTTCCGATTCGAACCAGCCGCGAAACACGTATCCTTCGCATTTCGGCGACTTAAGCAGTATCGGAGACAGCACCGCCGAGTACGAATCGGGGTTGGATTCGCCTTCGGCATAAGTCACGTCCGCATTGTTCGGCACGTTCATTACGTAAGTAATTTTATACTCCGTAGCCGGCATACACGCCGACGCCGTACCGAGAATCGAGACAAGGCATACAAGGGTCATCACTCCCATGCAAACTTTTTTCCACATCGTCATCTTTTCCTTCTCCTGTCTTTTTTCTCCTTATATATGCCCCTCGATAATATAATTTAAGTCCGTGCGGGTAAAACCTCGCGCCGTATCGCTTACTCTCCTTTGATATAAGTTCTCGGACTGACGCCGCCGAGCACGTTCCCGATATCGTGATTCGCGCTTGCTATTATGACCTCTATTCCCGCGGCGACGCACGGTTTGATATAATCGAGTTTCGCAAAAGCCCCGCCCGCGCCCTTTCTGCTTGCGCCGTGGCACGCTTTTTTGTACTCCTCGATCTTGTTCAACACTTCTTCTTTCGTACCCGTGATCTCTGTTATGAGCGAACCCGGATCGGATATGTCGCGGTATACCCCGTCCAACTTGGTAAGTATAAGCAACGTTTTCGCACCGGTAAGAAGCGCTATCTGCGCCGCGGTTTCGTCGTTGTCCACAAGCTCGACATGATACTTGCCTTCGGCTTCGAGCTCGGAGATCTCGAGCTTGCGAAGTTCTTCCACGGCGACCGCGTCATTGTAATTCACGATCGGAACGGCGTTCTGTTCGGTCGCTCTGCCGAGCAGCGACAGAATGTGCGCGCGCGACACCGGATTGTTGAAATGATCGTGCTCGACAAGTACCTGCCGCACCGAATACTTCGGATCGACGAACCTGCGGTACGTCTCCATCAGCATAGCCTGACCCTGCGACGAATAATCCGCCTTGACCTGTTCGCTTGCACCCGAAATCTCGCAACCGTTTCGCCGTATATAATCCAACCGACCTATTTCCACCGCGCCGGACGTAACCCATACCGTCCCCGGCTTAAGCCAGTGCCCTATCATTGCGAATTTATTGTAATCTATATCTTTGTGTTTTTCGTCGATGAGAGCCATCGAACCGATTTTTCCCACTAATTCGATCATGATTATGACCGTGACCTCCCCGTCACTTAATTTTCCGAAAACGCAACCGCCTACTGCGTTATATGCCGTAATGCTCGAGAGTTTCGTTAAGATTATCCGCAGATTCGCCCAGCCTGCCTGCAAGCGCGGAACTTCGGATGAAATCCGCAAACGCGTCGAAATCGCTTCTTATCCTCACCGCGTCGCACGATTTGACGGCTTCGGCAAGCGCGGTCGAAACGGCGTAAAGCGCCTTTTTTTCTTCGCCCGAACACCCTTCTGCGTCTGCAACGTCGCAAACGTCCGCAACGCGATCGATGAGATCGGCAACCGCGACTTCGGACAACGCGGGAGTGACTGTCACGGTAATGACCGGCGAAGCATGTTTACGCTCGCCCTCGTCAGGCTCGGGCGGAGGCGCGGGCGCTTCGATCATTTCGGGCAATTTGTCGCGTTCGGCAAGCTCTGCCTCCACGCTCGACTTAAGCGGAAGTATTATACCGTGCGCAAACAGCTTGAACGAAAAATTTATGCCGTTCGGCGACCAGTAATATTCGTCGATGAATTCCTGAAGCGGTATCGCTTTTACGTCGATCGCGTACAGTAAATTCATGGCGTAAGCGATAAGTTCTCGACGCGACGCGGGCGGAAGAATGGAATATCTTTTCCCCGTTCTTATGCGCGACCGAGACAGCGCGGCGCGGAAATCGAAACCGCGCGAAGAGGAAGATACCACGGACTGCAGTACGGACGAAGTCGCGACCGTAATAAGCAGCTCGCTGATCTTGCGCTCGGCGAGTATGAACTTGACCGTCGGCATTTCCTCGCAGGCTTTCAAAAAGCGCTCCACGGGGCCGTAGCCGTCCTCTATGTACTTGTCAAGTTCGCTCGTTTCCATTGCACTCTCCTTTGTCGATAGTGTTGCTTATTATAAATTATAACAGTTTGCGCATTTTAAGTCAATGAAAAATAAAAAATAAGTCGGTACGAAAAACGATAATTCGCTTCGCGACCGACTTATTGTGAACTTTTGTGTCGAAACTATGAAATGAACGTTTATTCTTTATCCGAACCGTTCCCTTCCTTATTTTCTTCCTCGTCTCCATGCGCCACGGCGCGCGCATATTTCTTCCTGCGCAAATATGCGGGCATATCGATGATACATACCACGATACAGGACAGTACGAAGCCTATAAGCGCGCTCACCACCGTGCCTATGACGAGATTGATGCCGCCGCTTGACGAAGCGCTGTACGTTTCGAATACGACCTTGGACTCTTTTTCGTAAATGCTGACGCTGACGTCCTTAAAGGTATCCGAAGCATCGGAAAGCACGTTGTAGAAGCCGGTAAGACGAGCTTCGAAACGCGTTGCCGCCTCTTCGTCGTAGTTGTTTTCCAAACGATCGAGATTTTCCTGCAATCTGTCGATCTCGTTCTGATACTGAGAGTTCTGCACGATAAGCGTGCTTATCTGATCGTTGAACGACTTGAGCGAATCGGTAATGGTAGCGCCGCCGGGATCGCCGGATATGGAATCGATCAATGCGTCGCGCTCTTTGCGAAGCGCGTCTATAATGCGCGTATTGTCCGTTATATGCTTGGTATAACTGTCGATTTTGACACGGGTATTCGACGCGTAATATTCCTTATCGAAAACGTAACCGTTGATCTTGAGATCGTTTTCCATCGTCGCCTGATCTTCTTCCGAAAAACTGCGGGATACTTCCGAGCCGAACTCGCGGAGCGACTTGTTATAACCGCTCGGGATATATACCGAACCGTATATATCGGTAAGCGACTCGTACTGATCGACCAGATAATTGCGGTGAGCCACAAGGTAGGCTATTTTCTGTTCGTACGTTTTTACTTCGCCGTACGACGTCAGATTATCGCGGTACGTCAGAAGCGAAACGGTTCTGTTGATATAATTTACGGGATAATTCGCGATACCACGCAAAAATGCCGAAGCCACGCTCCCGTTCGGGAAATACGAGCCCTTCGCGGTAAGGGTGTAATTACCGGTGGGAGTTCTCACGCCGTTGACTTCGTCCGTTTCTTCCGTTATGGAAATATTATCGCCTTCGTACATTTTGCGAACGTCGATATTCGCGAAATCGTCCGAACTGTCCTTGACTTCGGCAAGATTGGCTTCGGATATTATATCCTGATAACGGAAAGCCGTGCCGTCGGGATAACGCAGGTTTTCACTGCCCGGATAATCGACCGAGAACGAAATGGTGTACATCGTCTGCATGGGATTGACGATGAGCGATATACCGAGAATACCGACAAGCGTTACTGCCGCGGTAATCAATATTACGAGTAACCATCTTCGGAATATCACCCGAAAGATCTCGCCCAGCGACAGCCCCTCGTCCTGCATGTTTTCTTCCATGTTATTTCGCACCTCAAAAATGATTCGAGTTTCATTATATCGTATTCGACATAATTAGTCAACTTATGGCGGCTGTCTTTTTCAAAATAATATCCGCCGTCGACGTTTTATTCTCTTTCACATTATATTATGCTCGATTTTTTGCGCGTTTATCCTTTTTTCAAGACCCCGTACTGCCGAAACCGCCCGTGCGCACGCCGTCAGCTTCGTCGTCGTCCGTCAGATAATAAGCGAGGAAAATACCCTGAGCGAACGCCTTTCCCGCCGCCACGGTCAGATCCTTATCGCTTCGATTGGTCATCTTGATCATGATATGCCCCTCGTTCTCCGCGCCGAAATAATCCGCGTCGATTATCCCGACGGTATTGTCGAGAGCGAGCTTGTATTTGAAACCGAGCCCCGACCGCGGAAATATCGCGAGAACTCTGTCGTTATCCATGCGGCAACGTATGCCGCTGGCGATCTTAACCGTTTCCCCCGCCGCGATCTTAAGCTCCGTCGGTGCGAAGAAGTCGTATCCCGCGCTTCCCGCCGTCGCACGGACGGGGAGCGCAATGCCGTCGTAAGCGTCCGCGTCTCCTCCGTCGAGAACGAAACGCTCTTTGCTTACCTTATAAAATTTCGTCATGAAGATCTCTCCTTTTCGGAAGTTTTGTCCCGAGCCGACCGAAAGCCCGAATATAAAGGCGGAGGTTTCGGGAATAAAAACCGGCTCGTCGCATTTATGCGAAAAGCCGGTCCATCGCATTTGATTTTACTTGTCGAAGTTGACTACCTGACTGAAGTCGGGAGCTTTGAGCGACGCGCCTCCGATCAGACCGCCGTCGATATCCGGCATAGCCATGAGTTCTTTTACGTTCTTCGGATTCATCGAGCCGCCGTACTGTATGCGAACTTTGTTTGCGACTTTGCGATCGAACATCTTTGCGACAACGCCGCGAATGAACTTGATCGTTTCTTCGGCCTGTTCGCTCGTAGCCGTCTTGCCCGTACCGATAGCCCATACGGGTTCGTACGCGATAACAATGTCGGTCATATCCTCTTCGCTTACGCCCTCGAGTCCGAGCTGAACCTGCTTGCGTATAACGGTTTTCGTTCTGTTCTTTTCGCGCTGATCGAGCGTTTCGCCCACGCAAACGATGGGCTTAAGTTCCTTGGCAAGCGCAGTCTTGAGTCTGGCGTTGACCGTAGCGTCCGTTTCGCCGAAATACTGACGGCGTTCGCTGTGTCCGATTATAACGTACTGCGTGCCGAGTTCCTTGAGCATATCTGCGGAGATCTCTCCGGTGAACGCTCCCTTTTCCGCCCATGCCACGTTTTCCGCACCCACGCCGATATTCGTGCCGGCGCAGAGTTTGACCGCTACGTCGATGTCCGTGTAAGGAACACAGATAACGACCTCGTTTTTCGTATCCTTTACGAGCGGCTTAAGCTCTTCGATAAGCGCGGTAGCTTCCGCCCTCGTCATATTCATTTTCCAGTTGCCTGCGATAATGGGTTTCCTTTCCATAATGTTTTTATCTCCTTTTTCGGGTTGATCGTTAAAGTCTGTCGGCGCGGCAAATACTATGCACGACCGAATACGGATATAGTATATATATTTTTTCCTTAAATTGCAAGAAAAATTACAATAAAAATGCCGTCTATTTATAATTTGTCGCATTACACAAGTACAAACATTATTGACAGCTGCGGCAGATTCGGTGTATAATATTATATAAGGAACTTAAAAGATGAAACTGTTCAAAGCCCTTATGGGACAAGCCGCCATAACGCTTATCGCGGTCCTGATACAGATCGGGATATATCTCGGCATGGGACAGTTAATCGAATTTTCACTGAATCTGATCCCCTGGACGATAGGCGACACGCGTGTTTCGCATATAATAATGGGGGTTTTCAACGGTATCGTCGCGCTGATCGTAATAGTGCGGCTGACGATCCGCGATATGACTCCGGACGCAAAAGTCGCATGGGTCACGCTGCTTGTTTTCGCGCCCGTAGGCGGCGCTCTGATCTACCTGCTTTTCTCGCACAACATACTCAGCCGTAAAAAAACGTTGCTGTATATGGACATACACGCCCGCGGCAAAAAGTACATGACTTCGACAGACGACTGCGAGGACGTACTCGGCGAACACGTCGGACACAGCCGGTATCTTTACAACGCGTCCATGGCGGTGCCTCACCGTTATTCGGACGTGGACTTTTTTTCCACCGGCGAGCAGTTTTACGCCGCGCTTACGGAAGAACTCGAAAAAGCCGAAAAATATATCCTGCTCGAATATTTCATTATAGAGCGCGGTATCATGTGGAATCATATAGAAAAGATCCTCGAACGCAAAGCCGCCCGCGGCGTGACCGTGAAATTGCTTTACGACGATATAGGATGTATGCCCAAAGTCGAGCATACGTTTTATAAAAAAATGCGTGCAAAAGGCATAGACTGCCTGCGCTTCAATAAATTCACGCCCGTCGCCAGCGCGGTGCACAACAACCGCGACCACCGCAAAATAACCGTCGTCGACGGTAAAGTCGGATTCATGGGCGGCGCCAATCTCGCCGACGAATATATCAACGTCAAGCACCCGTTCGGGCAATGGAAGGACTCTGCCGTCAGACTGCGCGGATCCGCCGTTCAGAACCTCATAATGCTTTTCCTGACTTCGTTCGACGCGCAGGATTCTTCGCGCACGATAAACTACGAACAATTCGTTCCCGAATATTACGAATGGTACGAAGAGAGCGGTATAGTTCAGCCGTTCGGCGATTCGCCCCGACCTCTGACCGAAGACCACGTCGCGGAAAACTGTATACTCAACATGATCAATCAGGCGAAGAACTATATGTACATCACTACGCCGTACCTTATTCTCAGTCACAGCCTGTCGAGCGCGCTCTGCCGTGCGGTCAAACGCGGTGTTGACGTTCGTATCGTCACGCCGAGAATACCCGACAAAAAACTCGTATTCTGGATCACGCGGCGCAATTACAAGCCGCTCGTCAAAGCCGGCGTCAAGATCTACGAATATCTGCCCGGATTCATTCACGCGAAAAATTATCTTTGCGACGACGTCGTCGGCATGGTGGGGACGATAAATCTCGACTACCGCTCGCTCATACATCACTTCGAATGCGGCGTATGGATGTATAAAACAAGATGTTTAAGCGATATTAAAGCCGACTTCGAAAACACTTTCGCTGTCAGCGAACTTATGACGAAAGAAACGATCAAACAAACGATCCCCAGGCGCGTGGCAAGCGCAATAGGCTCGATCTTCTCGCCCCTGCTCTGAGAGACTTAAGGAGAGCGCAATCGAAATAATATGGATATTCTATTGATAATATTACTCATAGTCGTCGGACTCGTACTGCTCGTAGTGGGCGCCGATCTGTTCGTAGACGGTGCGAGCGGCATTGCCGCCAAACTGCGCATATCCGCGTTCGTGATAGGCATGACCGTCGTGGCGTTCGGGACTTCCGCGCCCGAACTTGCCGTATCGATCAAATCGGCGATAGACGGAAGCGGCGATATTGCCATGGGCAATGTCGTCGGAAGCAATATAATGAATATCCTGCTCATACTCGGCGTATCGTCGCTCATACGCAATCTGCCCGTCGGCAAAAAAACGGTTGCAGTCGAATTACCGTTTCTTATTATCATTTCGGGCGTGCTTTTTTTGCTCACCGAAGTAGTGACCCCGAACGAGCTTACGCGTATCGACGGACTTATTTTTATAATCCTGTTCGTTATATATATCGTGTATATGGTGCTCGGCGCGCTTCACGACCGCAAAGTCGAAGCCGCTACGATGCTTGCTTCCCCGACAGACGTCGCAAATAACGAAACTCCCATCAAAGAGACCGAACCGTCGCCTGCGATAAAAACACGCAACGGACTGCTCGGAGCATACGACCGCATGCAGGATAAAATATGGTTTCTGATCGTTATTACGATCGCCGGGCTCGGATTCGTAGTCCTCGGCGCTCAACTCGTAGTCGATAACGTCAATGCTCTCACCGCGATGATAGAAAACGACAACGCAAGAAAGATATTGTCCATAACGGTAGTTGCGCTCGGCACTTCCCTGCCCGAACTCGTTACGTCTGTAATGGCGGCAATAAAAGGAAATACCGGGCTTGCGCTCGGAAATATCATAGGCAGTAACATAATGAATATACTGCTTATCCTCGGACTCCCCACGCTCATATTCGGTATACCGTATGAATCGAGCTTTCTCGTAGATATACTTGTATCCATAGGAGCGGCGACTCTCCTTCTCGTCTGCGTCGGAATAGGCAAGGGTAAAAAAATCAACAAAGCAGGCGGCGCGATCATGCTTGCCTCACTCGTAGGCTATTTGATATATTTGTTTTTAAGCTGAAATACGAAAATTACACGCTTAAGTTTTCAACGGAATTTATAATCTATAATAATAAAAGCATACAAGCGGCAGGTGTAATCCTGCCGCTTGTATTGCGATTGTATTAAAACGATATCTTTAATATTTAGATTTTACAGTAGTATTTATTAAAAATTTTCATTATTTGAACGACAATACCATAATGATTTTTTGCATACTCGTCAAAATCATTCAAATTAACTTGCATTAAATAATTATGATATCTACTCATAATATTATCGTATGTATCAATATTTATAATTTTCCCTTTCAATAAAAAATCACATACATTAAAATCAATCATTTCAACAAATAATATATTATCCGTATTATCTATTTTATATATATCCGGATATTTCATTTTACGAAATTTCGATAATATGATTTTTTCATCTTCGGTGATTTTAATTTTCATAATTACTAACCTTAAGATAAACTTATTGAATATACCAGAACGATCTGACTAAACCGTTAATATTAAAAATACCACTTGGCGCACTGAGTCCGCTACATATATACGGCATCAACTCTATGATATTATCGCACATTATCCCGTTTCTGTCAATACTAATCTTTATATACATACAAGCGGCAGGTCTAAGCCTGCCGCTTGTATGTAATTATTGATGATTATTCTTCGGATTTATCTATATCGCTTTCGGTTGTATCTTTGGTATCAGTTGTATCGGCGGTAATGTTTTGTTGCTTTTGCTTTTCCTCTTCCTCTTGTCGCATCTCTTCTATTCGTCTCTCTCGGTACTTTTCTATCTTTTTATCGTAATAATACCTTATGTTATGCTTAACGATTAAATAGACAAAACCTAACAATAAATAATAGCAAAAGACAGATAGAATAGTTAATAACCATCTATTAAATTCTGTATTATCAATAGCAAAATTTATACACATAATTCCTACGTTGAAATATATACATATAAACCATATTATAGCCCATATATACTTTTTTCTCGTATACTTCCATTCGGGGAAAAAATCATCAAAAGCATTATTTTTCTTAAACCAATCAATAGCAAGACATACTATCATTACAGTATCTAAGCCAATTATACCAATTACACCAAAAATCGGCAATGTACCATCCATTGCTATTACCTCCAACGATTATCAATGAAGTCTCCTGCCCACATACCAAGATTTACTAAAATAGCCAAGACTATTGCAAACAATTTTGTCTTATTGTAGAACGCTCCGGTCAAAAAGCCTCCTATGCCCGCGGCTATGAATCCCATCAGTCCTATGTCATATCGGCTGAATATAGAACTGTTCATATACATGAATTCATTGA